>CALGVD010000137.1 GCA_937920275.1 uncultured Pseudomonadota bacterium | reverse complement strand
CGCCAGCAGCGCCACGCAGACGGCCAACCTCTTCGAGATCCAGGACAGCGCCGGCGCGGCGCTGCTGCAGGTCACGAGCGACGGCCGCATGGGCATCGGTAAGGCCCCGGATGCGGGCTACGCGCTCGATGTCCAGGGCGACATGAACGCCACCGGAACGGTGCGCGCCAATGGCGTCGCCCTGACCTCCGACGCCCGCTTCAAGACCAATGTCCAGGCCATCACCGACGCGCTCGCCATCGTCCGCAGGCTGCAGGGCGTCTCCTACGACTGGAACCGCGTGGCCTACCCGGAGCGCGGCTTCTCGTCCCGCCCGCAGATCGGCGTGATCGCGCAGCAGGTCGAGAGCGTGCTGCCGGAGCTCGTCGACACCGACGCGCAGGGCTACAAGTCGGTCAACTACATCGGTCTCGTGCCGGTGCTGATCGAGGGCATGAAGCAGCAGGCCGACCGCATGGATGTGCAGGATGAGCGTCTCGGCAAGGCCGAGAAGCAGCTGGGCCTCGTCGAGGAGCGGCTCTTCAAGAACGAGGAGCAGGTCGTGAAGCTCGACGAGCGCATGGGCAAGGCCGAGTCCTTCGTGGCGCGCTTCGAGCTCACCGCCGAGCCCGACACCATGGTCGTGCTGACGCCGACCTTCAAGGTGCAGAACTTCACCGCCGAGCGCGCCTACATCGCCGAGCTGCGCGCCCAGCGCATCGAGGCGGACAAGGCGCGCTTCAAGGAATTGGACGCGGATGATGCGGTGATCGACAACGTCGATGCGGCGCGGTTGCGCGGCCGCGTCGTCAACACCGGCGGCAAGGAACTGTTCGTCTCCTACGGCTCGGTGGCGCCGCTGTTCGACGCGGCTGCCGGCGGTCACTACCTCGTGACGGTATCGTCCGAGGATGGCAGCTATGCCACGGCGCAGGTCATCAACGCCGGCGGCACGCTGCGTGTGGTGCCGACCGCCGGGCAGGGAATCGATGTCGTCGCCAACGGCAACTCCGTCGGCTTGGTCGCACCGTCCAAGAAGGTCAAAGCCAGTTGGACCCGCACCGGTTGAGCGATCGCATCCGCGTGGCGCTGGTCGATGACCAGTCGATCGTGCTGGAAGGGTTAAGGACGCTCCTCGACACGATGCCGATGCTGTGGGTGGAGTACGCCACCACGCAGCCGACCGAGTTGATCGCCGAGATGCGGCGCAATCCGGTGGATGTCGTGGTCTCGGACATCCGCATGCCGGGCTTCAACGGCTTTGATGTGGTCCGGCGGCTCGGCAGCTGGGTCCGTCCGATCCCGGTGATTCTGCTCACGACCTTCGATGAGGCGAACCTGCTCGATGAGGCCCTGGCGGCCGGTGCGCAAGGCTTCCTGCTCAAGGGGGCGACGCCCGAGGACCTGCTCGCCGCCATCGAGGCGGTGGCGGTCGGCGGCCAGTGGTTCAGCCCGGTGGTCACCCAAACCATGCGTCGTGCGACGCGGGCGAGCGATCGCCAAGGCGATGCCGTGGCGTTCGACATCTCCCTGACCGAGCGTGAGAAGGGCGTGCTGCGCCTCGCCGCGACCGGCCTCACCAACAAAGAGATCGCGCAGGTGCTCGGTCTCGTGGAGGGCACGGTCAAGAACTACATGAGCGATCTGATGACCAAGCTCGAGTCGCGCGACCGCACGCAGGCCGTCATCCGCGCCATCGCGGCGGGGTTGTTGTAGCGGTCCACGGATCCACCACCGGCACGCTGAGATCGCCGAAATGCCGCGTGTTGCGCGTCGCCACCGCGCCGCGGCGCGCGAGTGCGATGCCCGCGATCTGGGTGTCCCGCAGGTCGATCGGACGCCCGGCGCGCTGCCGTTCCGCTGCGAGCGACGCCGCCTGCGCGGCGGCGGAGCGATCGAAGTCGAGCACCCGGCCGCCGAGATCCTCCGCGACCAAGCCCTCGAACGCGGCGAGCAGCGCTTGCTGCCGCCGCCCGATCGGAAGCAGGGCGATGCCGAGCAGCACCTCGAGCACCGTGACGCTGGTGAGCCACAGAGATTCCGCCGGCTGCCCGTCCAGCCAACGCAGCACCGCAGCGTCCGGCTCACGCCGCATCAGCGCCGAGACCACGTTGGTGTCGAGGATGATCATCGCCGCCGCCGCATCGGCGCCGTGCCGAACTCCGCGCTGCGCACCGTTTCGCCGCGCAGCTCCGGTAGCGACTCGTCCGCTGCGAGTCCGATGCCGCGGAACCGCGCTGCGATGCGCGCACCGAGCCCGCCCGCCGGGGCGGGCGAGGGTTGCATCAGCGCGCCGCGCAGGATCCGGCGGGCTTCCTCTTCCATGCTGTGGCCGCGCGCATGGGCGCGCTCGCGCAGCCGGACCTTCAGGTCCTCTTCGAGGTCGCGGACGATGAGTTGGGCCATGGTGGTTGATGATAGCATGATATCAACCATGCCCCGGCCTGCCGATGTGCGTCGCATTCCCATGGACCGATGTTGCCCCGTCCGCCGCCGCGGGGCACGCTGCATTTCCGGGCAGATCGGGGGTTTCAGGTCAGGCGTTCAGCGCCGCGTTGTCGGGCAGGGTGATCTCGAGTTCGCAGCCGGTGCCGCCCGTCGCCGCGTGGTCGATCAGCCGATACTCCCCATTCAATTCTTTGACGCGCGCCGCGAGCTGGCTGCGTCCGAAGCCCGCCGGCTTGCCGCGCAGGCCGCGACCGTTGTCGATGATGCGCATCACGAAGCGGTCGGCGATCCGCCGCAGGCTGAGCTGGATCCGGTTCGCACCCCCGTGACGCAGGGCGTTCGAGGTGCCTTCCTGTCCGGCGCGCAGCAGCAGCCGCGCGACCTCGCCGCTCTGGACGCGCAGCCCGTCCTCGAGCTCCACGGTGATCATGCCGTCGGGCAGGAGGCTCGCGAGCTTGGTGAGCGACTCGCCGAGCGCGAGGCCCTCGGCACCGCTGATCTGGCGGACGATCACCCGGGTGTCGGAGAGCAGGTCATCGGCGATCTGCGCGGAACGGTCGACGAAATCCCGCAGCTCGGCGTTTTCCTTGACCCGCTGCTGCATGATCTGCAGGTTGATCTTGAGCGCGGTCAACTTGTGACCGGTGACATCATGCAGGTCGCGCGCGATGCGTAGCCGTTCGCGGTCGCGCACGGTCTCGGCGACGAACGACTGCATCGAGACGAGTTCGGCGTTGCTGCGCGCGAGTTCGCCGCGCGCCCGGTCGACCTCGACACGCGAGGCGATGATGCTCACGGCATAGCCTTGGAACGCGATCAGCACCAGCGTCGGCAACAGCGCGCCCGGCCAGGGCATGGTGATGAGGCTCACGCCCCAGAACGCGAGGCTCGAGATGACGATCAGCAGCGTCGCCACCCAATCGCGGAACAGGGTCGCGAACTGCGTCGCGACCACGATCAACAACGCGGGCACCGTATAGACGAGACCGGGGTAGTTCCTGAAGCGGTCGAAGGCGATCACGACGATGGTGATCTGCAGCAGGATCAGCAGGATGCGCTCGATCGAATTGGCGCCGTACTCGATCATGAGCACCGTGGCGCCGAACGCGGCGGCGAAGGAGACCAATGCCCCGACCCCGCCCCATTCGAGCGCTGTCCAATTCTCGAGTCGCCACGGCAACTGCAGGGCGGCCACGGCGAGGATCGTGAAGATCAGCCCGGCCGCCTGCAGGTTCAGCTGCTTGCGGGTGGCGGCGGGGACATTCTGGGTTTCGAGGTCGAAGAGCATACGACCCGGAGATTACAGCCTTATGGGGCTGAATGGCGGCGCTCAGCGGCTGGCGGCGTTGGCTCGGCGACCGGCTGCTGCGGGGCGCTGGGTCTGGATGCGCGGCGGCTGCCAGGGCTGGAAATCAGAGGCACGCATCCGCGCGTCTTCGATCTCGCTGTCATCGATCTCGGTGATCTTGCGGGCGGTGACGCAGGCTTCGAGGACAGCGGCCGCTTCGTCGAAAGTGAGCGGGGAGATCACGCGCCACCGGTTGTGCTCGCAGAGGGCGAGCGCGGCCTCGTGCTCGCAATAGAGCGCCAAGCCCGCATCCGTCTGCAGGTGCTTTTCGGTGTTACCGAGGCACTCGTCGCAGGGCGTCGTGGGGAAGGCATGGAAGGTGCGAGACATGGTTTGAGTCTGCCCCTGCCCAGCGATGCCGTAGAGATGCCGAAAGTCATGTTTGACCGACTTTTTTCAAGTCCGGCCCAAGTTCGCTGTGCGACGGGAATTGTTGCTTTTCTGCATAAGCCCATGCTCAACCGGCAGATAGGAATCGGTTGAGTTTCGGGGCTAAAACCGGTTACTCTCACAGAAGTCCGAACCCTGACCTTTTTGAAGGAGTTGTATATGCGCAACAGCATCGTTGCCGTTTTCGTGGCCGCCGCGCTTTCGCAGGCCGCTGTCGCCCAAGAGGCCGCCACGCCTGCCGCTGAGGAACTCGATCAGGTCGTGATCACCGGCACCCGCGTCGCCAACCGTTCGGCGCTCGACACCGCGGTGCCCGTCGATGTGGTCCCCGCCTCGGCGCTGCAGAACCTCGGCGTCACCGAGCTCAACCAGGCCCTGTCGGTCTCGTTGCCGTCCTTCAACTTCCCGCGCCCCGGTCTCGCCGACGGCACGGACACCGTGCGCCCCGCGACGCTGCGCGGCTTGGGCCCTGACCAGACGCTGGTGCTCATCAACGGCAAGCGCCGCCACAGCGCCGCGCTCGTCAACGTCAACGGCACCGTCGGTCGCGGCTCCTCCGCGGTCGATCTCAACACCATCCCGAACACCGCCGTGCGCGCCATCGAAGTGCTGCGCGACGGCGCCTCGGCGCAGTACGGTTCGGACGCCATCGCCGGCGTCATCAACCTGCGCCTGCGTGAGGACAGCTCGGGCGGCGAACTCGGCGTGAGCTACGGCTGGCGCGATTCCACCTACAAGACCCTGACCCGTCAGCCTCCGGCGGGTGCGACTTGGTCCGCTCCGGCGGTCCTCGAGCGTTCGCGCTCGGATGGCGAGACGCTCACGGTCTCCGGCTGGAAGGGCTTCGCCTTGGGCGACAGCGGCTTCATCACCGTCGCTGCGGAATACAAGGACCAGGAGCGTACCGAGCGCGGCGGTTGGGATGCCCGTGCGCAGTACGCACGTCCCACGCCCACCACCTTCGATCCTCGCGAGGCCACCTTCAACCGCTTCAGCCAGTGGTACGGCGAGCCGGAGATGAAGCAGACCACACTGTTCGTCAACGCGGGCTACGACATCAACGACAACGCCGAGTTCTACGCCTGGGCGAGCTACCAGGACCGCTCGGCCTTGTCGGCGGGCTTCCAGCGTCTCGCCAACGATCCCTCTGGCCGTAACATCCCCTCGATCTACCCCGACGGCTTCCTGCCGAAGATCGCCCCGGATGTCACCGACTACGCGGCGACCTTCGGTACGCGTTGGACGCTCGGCAGCTGGGACATGGACGCCTCGCTCGGCTATGGCCTCAACGACATGGAATTCACCATCGTCGATACCCTGAACCGTTCGCTCGGCCCCACCAGCAAGACCTCCTTCGATGCGGGCGGCTACGACTACGACCAGCTCGTGTTCAACTTCTCGGGTGTGCGCGGCATCGAGGTCTCGGGCCTTGCTTCGCCGCTCAACGTCGCGCTCGGCGTCGAGGCGCGTCGCGAGTCCTACAGCATCACCGCCGGTGAGCCGGACTCCTACCGCAACGGCGGCGCGCGTCTGCCGCTCGGCAGCCCGGGCTGCACCAACCCGACGGCGGCTGATACGGCGGCGGGCGGTTGCGCCACCCCCTCGGGTTCCCAGGTGTTCCCGGGCTTCCGCCCGTCGAACGTCGTCGATGAGAGCCGCAACGCGCTCGGTGCGTACATCGACCTCGAAGCGAACCTCACCGAGAAGCTGCTGGCTTCGGCGGCACTGCGCGTCGAAGACTACTCGGACTTCGGCAGCAATGTCTCCGGCAAGCTCTCGGGTCGCTACGACTTCGCAGACGGCTTCGCGCTGCGCGGTTCGTTCTCGACCGGCTTCCGCGCCCCGGCGCTGCAGCAGCAGTACTTCGCGACCACCTCGACGAACTTCATCAGCGGTGTGCCGTTCGACATCACCACCTTCCCGGCGACGGACCCGGTGGCCGCTGCGCTCGGCGCGAAGCCGCTCGACTCCGAAGACGCCACCAACTTCTCGGTCGGTGCCGTGTTCCAGTTCGATCGGGCCTCGTTGACGATCGATGCCTACCGCATCGAACTCGACAACCGTATCGTGCTCTCCGAGAACCTCACCTCGGCAGCGGTGCGCAACTTCCTCACCTCGCAGGGCTTCATCGGCATCGGTGGCGGCCGCTTCTTCATCAACGGTGTGGACACCGTGACGAAGGGCGTGGATGTGGTGTTCAACTACCCCGTCATCACCGACAGCGCGGGTCGTTTCGATATCACCGCCACCGCCAACTTCAACGAGACCACGGTCACCAAGGTGCCGGAGACCTCGCAGCTCTCGGCACTCAACCCGGCGCCGATCCTGTTCGGTCGCAGCAACCGCCTGACCTTCGAAGAGGGCACGCCGAAGGACAAGTACGCGCTGTCGGTCAACTGGTCGCTCGGGAACTTCGGCCTCACCGCCCGCGCCACGCGCTACGGCGAGGTGCTCGCGCCGCAGAACGCGCCGACGGTCTCCGCGCCTGACTTCCTCATGACGCCGAAGACGCTGGTCGACCTCGAAGGTCGCTTCGCCTTCGGCGACCACATGAAGTTCGCGATCGGCGCCGACAACATCCTCGATGAGTACCCGGATGGGCTGCCGCCGGGCCTCAACTCGACGGGTGCGACCTCGTTCTCGAACCTCGCGCCCTTCGGCCGTTCGGGTCGCTTCGTCTACGGACGGGTGACCTTCGCGTTCTGATCCGGTGAAGTGCACGCCGGTGGCCCCGGAGGTCGTGCTGCTGCACGGCTTCACGGGGCCCACCGAGGACCTCGTCGCGGCGGTCGAGTCCATCTCGGCCGCCGCGTCGTTTCGGCACCTCAAAACCCCAGGCGGCAAGCCCATGTCCGCCGCCATGACCAACTGCGGTGCGCTCGGCTGGGTGAGCGACGCGCGCGGTTACCGCTACGAGCCCTGCGATCCTTTGACCGGGCACCCCTGGCCCGCGATGCCCGCGCTGCTGCGTGATCTCGCACAGCGCGCGGCGGCCGCAGCCGGCTGGCCCGGCTTCGACCCCGACGCCTGCCTCGTCAACCGCTATGTCCCCGGTGCGCGCATGGGCGCACACCGGGATGCGGACGAGCGCGACTTCACGCAGCCCATCGTCTCCGTGACGCTCGGCGCCGCTGCGATGTTCTTCTGGTATGGCGCGCGTCGCGCCGGTACGCCGCTGAAAGTGCGGCTGGAGCCGGGCGATGTGCTCGTCTGGGGCGGCGCCGCGCGCCGCGGCTACCACGGTGTGGGGCCACCACTCGTCGCCGAGGCCGCGCAGGCCGGTCCCCTGCGCATCAACCTCACCTTCCGCAAGGCGGGGTGAGGGGGGCTGTCACGACGCCTTCAGTTCCTCGCGCAGGATCCGGCGCAGTTCGCCGGCCGTCAGCGGCCGTTGGTCGCGTGTCGATGCCTTGCCTGGGGGCAGATGCTGCCGCAGGGCCTCGTTGATGAGCGTCTGGTACCCGGTGCCCGCAAGGTCGCCGCGCGAGCGGAAGTGGGCGAGGATGTCGTCGTCCAGCATGATGGTGATCCGGGTCTTGCCAGGGCCCGCGAGGACCGCGCCGCGCCGCGCACCGTTGAAATCATAGTTCTTCCGCATGGTATCTCCCTGCTTCGCCGCGACTGGCCTTCCTCGCCGAGATGATCCGGACCCGGTCGCCCCGCGGCGTATGGACGACGACCAGCACCCGGCCGAGTGCGTCCGCTCCCAGCGTGACGAACCGGGGCTCGCTGATTGCATCCGGATCCTCACGGGTCAAAGCCTTCGGGTCGCGCAACGCCGATTCGGCATCACCGAACGAGATGCCATGCCGCAGCAGGTTACGCGCCGCCTTGACCGGATCGAACTCGACACTCGCGGGGATGATATGCATATGTAATGCATATAATCAACCTCGCCTTCCTCCGGCAATGCGCAGATCCGTCGCGTTCGTCCAAAAATGCGCTACACCAGCACCCGCTCGATGCCGCCGTCGTTGGCGCGCGCGACGTAGTCGCGCATCCAGTGCTCGCCGAGCACATGGCGTGCGATCTCGACCACGATGTAGTCGGCGTCCGTCTCGGTCTCGTCCCCGTAGCGTTTGAGGCCCTGCAGGCAGGACGGACAGGACGTCAGCACCTTCACCGGCCCGGTGAAGCCGTCGGCGCGCACCGCGGCCGCGCCTTTCTGCATCTCTTCGGCCTTCCGGAAGCGCACCTGCGTGGCGATGTCGGGGCGCGTGACGGCGAAGGTGCCGGACTCGCCGCAGCAGCGCTCGTTGTTGGCGATCGTGCCGTTGGCGGCGGAGTTCATGAGGGTGTTCACCACCTTCAGCGGCTCATGCTGCTTCATCGGCGAGTGGCAGGGGTCGTGGTAGACATAGCGCGTGCCGGTCACGCCCTCGATCCGCACCCCCTTCTCCATGAGGTATTCGTGGATGTCGACGATCCGGCAGCCGGGGAAGATCTTGTCGAATTCATAGCCCTGCAGCTGGTCGTAGCAGGTGCCACAGCTCACCACCACGGTCTTGATGTCGAGGTAGTTGAGCGTGTTGGCGACCCGGTGGAACAGCACGCGGTTGTCGGTGATCAGCTTGTCGGCCTTGGCGAAGTCGCCCGAACCGCGTTGCGGATAGCCGCAGCAAAGATATCCGGGTGGCAGCACGGTCTGCACCCCCACGTTCCATAGCATCGCCTGCGTTGCGAGACCCACCTGCGAGAAGAGGCGCTCCGAGCCGCAGCCCGGGAAATAGAACACGGCCTCCGCTTCGGGCGTGGTCGCCTTCGGGTCGCGGATCACCGGCACATAGTCCTTGTCCTCGATGTCGAGGAGGGCGCGCGCGGTCTTCTTGGGGACGCCTGAGGGCATGCGGCGGTTCACGAAGTGCACCACCTGTTCGCGGATCGGCGCCTTGCCGGTGGTGGCGGGCGGCGCCTTGATCTGCGGCTTCGTGAAACCCTTGAGGACCTGGTGCCCGAGCCGCTGGGCCTTGAAGCCCCACTCGATGAGGCCCTTGCGCAGGACCTTGATGGTCTCGGGGTTCGTGGCGTTCAGGAACGCCATCGAGGCTGCGCTGCCTGCATTGAAACGCTTCTTGCCCATGCGGCGCAGCAGGTCGCGCATCGCCATGGTGACCTCGCCGAAGTCGATGTCGACCGGGCAGGGTTTTTCGCACTTGTGGCACACGGTGCAGTGGTCGGCGACATCGCCGAACTCTTCCCAATGGCGGATCGACACGCCGCGACGGGTCTGCTCCTCGTAGAGGAAGGCCTCGATCAGCAGCGAGGTCGCGAGGATCTTGTTGCGCGGGCTATAGAAAAGATTGGCGCGCGGCACATGGGTCGCGCAGACGGGCTTGCACTTGCCGCAGCGCAGGCAGTCTTTGATCGCGCCTGAGATCGAGCTGATGTCGGACTGCTGCATGATCAGCGACTCGTGTCCGAGCAGGTTGAAGCTCGGCGTGTAGGCGCGGGTGAGATCGCCACCCGGCAGCAGCTTGCCCTTGTTGAAGCGGCCGTCGGGGTCGATGCGCGATTTGTAGGCGCGCAGTTCGGCGGTCTCGTCCTCGGTGAGGAACTCGAGCTTGGTGATGCCGATGCCGTGTTCGCCGGAGATCACGCCGCCGAGTTCGCGGGCGATGCGCATGATGCGTGCCACCGCGGCGTTCGCCTCCTGCAGCATCAGATAGTCGTCGGAATTGACCGGGATGTTGGTGTGCACATTGCCATCGCCCGCGTGCATGTGCAGCGCCACCCAGACGCGGCCCTTGAGCACGCGTTGGTGGATGGCAGCGGCTTCGGCGCGGATCGGCGCAAAGCCGTCGCCGGCGAACAGCGCAGCGAGCGGATCGCGCAGTTCGCGCTTCCAGGACACCCGCAGCGAGCGGTCTTGCAGTCGCGCGAAGAGCGCCGGATCGTCGAGCCGGTGGAGCAGGTCGGACCAATGGTCGCGCACCGTCGCGACGAGGCGCAGCGCCTTGGCCGGGCGGTCGCCCAGGATCTCCTCGCGCGACAGCGCGTCGAGCTCGGCATCCCCGGTCTTGCCGGGCTTGAGCGGACCGCGCAGGAACTCCTCGAGCGCGTCGGCGAGGCGCAGCTTGTTGGCGATCGAGAGCTCGATGTTGATGCGTTCGATGGCGTCGGTGTAGTCGCCGAGACGCGGCAGCGGGATCACCACATCTTCGTTGATCTTGAAGGCGTTGGTGTGTTTGGCGATCGCGGCGGTGCGTGCGCGGTCGAGCCAGAACTTCCTGCGTGCGTCGGCACCGACGGCGATGAAGCCCTCGCCGCCGCGGGCGTTGGCGATGCGGACGGTCTCGCTGGTGGCCCGCGCCACGGCGGCGTCGTCTTCGCCGACGATGTCGCCGATCAACACCATCTTGGGCAACGCGCCGCGCTTGCTCTTGGTGACGTAGCCGACCGCCTTGAGGTAGCGCTCATCGAGATGCTCGAGACCCGCGAGCTTGACGCCGTCGGCACGGTCTGCGGCGTCGAGGCGGCCGATGATCTCGACGATCGAGGGGATCGCCTCGCGCGCTTCGCCGAAGAATTCGAGGCAGACCGTGCGCATGTGCCGCGGCATGTGATGCACCACCCAGCGCGCGGCGGTGATGAGGCCATCGCAGCCTTCTTTCTGCACGCCGGGAAGGCCGCCCAGGAATTTGTCCGTGACATCCTTGCCGAGACCGGCCTTGCGGAACGCTGAGCCCGCCATCACCAGCGTCTCGGTGCGCAGCACGCGCGCACTCGCCGCCGGGGAACGACCGTCCTTCCAGGTGAGGCGCCAGGTGACCTCCGGCGCGTCGTGCAGCTTGCCGAGGTTGTGGCCGATGCGCTCGACCTCGAGCCAGTCGCCCTGCGGGTCGACCATGCGCCACCAGGCGAGGTTGTCGACCGCCGTGCCCCACAGCACCGCTTTTTTGCCGCCCGCGTTCATGGCGATGTTGCCGCCGATGCAGCAGGCGTCCATGGAGGTGGGGTCGACCGCGAACACGAAGCCTGCCCGCTCCGCGGCATCGGCCACGCGCTTGGTCACGACGCCCGCCTCCGAGAAGACGGTGGGCACGGCGCGACCGGTGAGACCATCGCCCGCGCCGCCCGGCAGCACGACATGCTCGACCTCGGAGACCCGCTCGAGCTTCTCGGTGTTGATGACCGCCGACAACGGCGTCAGCGGGATCGCGCCGCCCGTGTAGCCGGTGCCGCCGCCGCGCGGGACGATGGTCAACCCGAGTTCGATGCAGGCGCGCACGATCCCCGGGATCTCGTCTTCAGCGTCGGGGCTGATGACGACGAACGGGTACTCCACGCGCCAATCGGTGGCGTCGGTGACATGCGAGACGCGCGCGAAAGCGTCGAAGGCGATGGCATCGCTGCGGGTGTGGCGACGCAACCGGCGCTGCGCCTGGTCGCGCAGCCGACGGGTGCGATCGAAGCCCTCGTCGAAATCGACCACCGCGCGGCGTGCCGCAGCGAGCAGTTCACCGACCTTGCGGTCGCGCTCGCGCTCGGTCGCGCTGAGGTCGGGGTCGCGACGCTTGTCGATCTCGCCGAGCCGGTGTCCGAGCGCTTCGATGAGGAGCCGACGGCGGCGCGGGTTGTCGAGCAGGTCATCCTCGAGATAGGGGTTGCGCTGTACCGCCCAGATGTCGCCGAGGACTTCATAGAGCATGCGCGCCGAGCGGCCGGTGCGTCGTTCGCCGCGCAGTTCATCGAGCATCGTCCAGGCATCGGCCCCGAGCAGGCGGATGACGATCTCGCGGTCCGAAAAAGAGGTGTAGTTGTACGGGATCTCGCGGATGCGCGGCGCAGCGCTTTCCGGCGGGGCGAACAACGGCAGTTCAGAGGCGAGGGCGTTCATGCGGCGCTGGCATCACAGGTGGATGCCCATTCTCCCACTGTTCGCCTATCATTTGCGCACCATGATGAGCCCCTGCTCCCCGCCGAGCGGTCCATGACCGCCGAGAAGCCGCTGCGGCATGTGCTGACGGCGCACCGCAGCGAACCGGTGCCTGCGGGATGGCACATCGAGGTCGTGACGCGATGGTCGCCGGGCGGGCTGCTGCTCGAGTACACGCTGGGGGTGCCGGCAGGGCGATTGGTGCTGGCGCCGCGCAGCGAGACCCCCGCAGCGCAGGATCTTCTTTGGAAGCGGACCTGTGGCGAACTCTTCCTCGGGGTGCCGGGCGATCCGTCCTACCTCGAGTTCAATTTCTCCCCGTCCGGCGATTGGGCGGCCTATGCGTTCGACGGCTACCGGGCAGGTGCCCGCAACCACGATTGGACCGGGCAGACCCCCGAGGTGCGGATCCTGCCGGGCGAGGGCGCGACCCGTCTGCTCGCCACGGTGCCGCATGCGGCGCTGCGTCCCCTGTGGCGCAAGGACTCGGCGCTCACCTGGCAGGCCGGCATCACAGTGGTGCTCGAGACCCACCTCGGGCTCAGCTACTGGTCGCTCGCCCATCCCAGGGCGCTGCCGGAGTTCCACGATCGCGCCGGCTTCATCGGCGCGATCAGCGTCCCGGAGGACCTGTTCTGAGGGGCGGGATCCTCTTCGGCATCGATCGGCTGCTCGCCGATCCAGCGTTGCGCGCGCCGCTCGCCGGACGACGCCTCGGTCTGCTCGCGCACCCGGCGTCCCTGACCGCCGACGGGCGTCATTCTTTGGATGCCTTGGCCGCCACGCCCGGGCTGCGGGTGACGGCGGCCTTCGGTCCGCAGCACGGCTTGCGCGGCGACAAGCAGGACAACATGGTCGAGTCCGAGGATTTCCTCGACCCTGCGCTCGGCATCCCCGTGTTCAGCCTGTACGGGTCGGTGCGCCGTCCCACCGACGCGATGTTGGAGCATTGCGATGTGCTGCTCGTCGACCTGCAGGACCTCGGCTGCCGCATCTACACCTTCATCACCACGCTGCGCTATGTCCTCGAGGCCTGCGGCCGCCTCGGCAAGGCGGTGTGGGTGCTCGACCGTCCGAACCCGGCCGGTCGGGAGGTGGAAGGCCTTGCGCTGCGGCCGGGTTGGGAGAGCTTCGTCGGCGCGGGTCCGATGCCGATGCGGCACGGGCTGACGATGGGCGAGATGGCGCGCTGGTTCATGCGCGAGTGCCGCATCGATGTCGAACTGGTGGTGGTACCGATGCAGGGCTGGGACCCGCACGCCGCCCCAGGCTTTGGTTGGCCGCTCGGCGAGCGCAGCTGGGTCAACCCCAGCCCGAACGCGCCGAATGTCTATATGGCGCGCGCCTATGCGGGTACGGTGATGCTCGAGGGTACGACCCTCTCTGAGGGCCGCGGCACGACCCGGCCGCTCGAACTCTTCGGTGCGCCCGGCCTCGATGCCAAGGTGCTGCTCGGCGAGATGGCGCGGCTCGCCCCTGGATGGCTGGCCGGTTGCCGGTTGCGCCCCTGCTGGTTCGAGCCCACCTTCCACAAACACGCGGGCGAGCTCTGCGCGGGCGTGCAGGTACACACGGACGACCCGGCCTACGACCCTGCGGCGTTCCGCCCTTGGCGCCTGCAGGCGCTGGCCTTCAAGGCCTTGCGGCGGCTGCGGCCTGATTATCCACTCTGGCGGGATTTCCCCTACGAGTACGAGACGACGCGTCTCGCGATCGATGTCATCAACGGCGGTACGCTGTTGCGTGAGTGGGTCGACGACCCGGCTGCCGAGCCGGCCGACCTCGATGCGCTCGCGCGCGCCGACGAGACGGCGTGGCGGCGGGCGAATGCGGATGTCCTGACGGCGGGAACCCCCACAGGCTAGGATGGTCAAAAGGTTTTGACGACTCTTCCGTCGTCATGGAGGACAGCATGCACACCACCCCCGACTCCGACCGTATCTTGGATGACCTGCGACGGGTCGTGGAAGACGCGGAATCCCTGCTGCGCGAGACCTCCGGTCTGGTCGGCGAGCGTGCGGCCGAGGCGCGCGAGCGTGCCGCGGAGTCCGTGCGCGGCGCGCGCGAGCGGCTCTCCGGCCTCGAGCAGGAACTGCTCGATCGCGCCAAAGACGCGGCCGACGACGCCGAGAAGTATGTCCGTCGCAATCCCTGGCAGTCGGTCGGTATCGCGGCGGGCGTCGGGCTGATCCTAGGCGTCTTGCTCAGCCGTCGCTGAGTCCGTCGTCCCCTCCCGCACATGTTCGACTCCCTGCGCCAGCTCGTCACCCAGCTGATCTCGTTGCTGCAAGTCCGCATCGAGCTGCTCACCACCGAACTCTCCGGGGAGCTGCGGCGGCTGGCCGTGATCCTCATCTGGGCGGCCGTCGGCCTGCTGTTCGGGTTCCTCGCGTTGCTGATGATCATCACGACGGTCATCGTCGCGTTCTGGGACACCAACCGATTGCT
>CALGVD010000136.1 GCA_937920275.1 uncultured Pseudomonadota bacterium | reverse complement strand
TTGCATCCGCTGCCCGGGGTCGCCTGCCGCGCCCGTTGAACCGCGGCGCGGGATACCCGATCGCCTTTGCTATCATCCGGATCGTTTCCTTCGCTCCGGAGTCCGCCGTGACCGACCTCCGCCGCCGCCCCCGCGGCTTCACGCTCATCGAGATCCTCGTCGTCGTCGTCATCTTGGCGCTCTTGGCCGCGTTCATCGTGCCGCGCGTCATGGGTCGCGTGGATGATGCGCGCCTCACCAAGGCGCGTGGCGACATCCAGTCCCTTGAGACCGCGATCGCGATGTACCGCTTGGACACCGCGCGGCTGCCCACCACCGAGCAAGGCCTCACCGCCCTCGTCACCCAACCGGCCGACCCATCGATCCGCAATTGGAAGCCGGGCGGCTATCTCGCACGGGTCTCGCGCGATCCTTGGGGCAATGAATATCGATATCGCGTCCCGGCGCAGCGGGGCGGCGAGTACGATCTCTGGTCGATGGGGCCCGATGGTCAAGAGGGTTCGCCCGAGTCCGACCGGGACAACATCGGCAACTGGAACCTTGGCGACTGACCGTCGCCCCGCCCTCGGTCCCGCGACCGGGTTCACCCTGGTCGAGATCCTCGTCGTGCTCGCGATCATCGGTGTCGTCAGCGGCGGCGTGCTGTTCTCCTTCGGCTTGCTCGGCAATGACCGACGCTTGAGCGACGAGGCTGATCGGCTCTCGGCTCGGATCGCGCTCGCCGCCGATCGGGCCGAGCTCGAGGTGCGTGAATACGGACTGCGCATGCAACCCGACGGCTATGAATTCCTCGCCTGGGACAGCCGCCGTCGGGAGTGGCAACCCGCGCAGGATGATGCCCTGCGCGCGCGCCGCTGGCCGACGGGCGTCTCTGCGGAAGTGCGGATCGACGGACGGTCGATCGTATTGCCGAAGCGTCGTGATGCGCTCGAGCCGCCCCAACTCGGCGTCGATGCGCGAGGCGAGTTCAACGCCTTCGAGCTGCGGTTGCGTCGCGAGGGCGACCCGCTGACGGAGATCATCCGTCCCGCAGCCGACGGCGGGCTCGAACGCGAGCAGGTCCGCCGATGAACGGCATGCGCAACGCTGGCCGGGGCTTCACCTTGGTCGAGGTGCTGGTCGCGCTCATCATCGTCGCCCTCGGCAGCGCCGCGATGTTGAGCGCCTTGGCGAGTTCAGCGCGGGCCGCAGAGCGCATCCGCGAACGGATGATCGCGGGGTTCGTGGCGATGAACCGCCTCACCGAGACCCGTCTTGAGCCCGAGTTCCCGGGCGTCGGCCGCCGCGAAGGCGAGATCGAGATGGGTGGCTCGCGCTGGGCATGGCAGGAGGAAGTCGTGCGCACCCCGATCGAGGGCGTCCTGCAGATCACCGTGCGTGTGCGCGGGAACGATCCGACGACCCCGGGCAGGACCTCGGCGGTTTCCGCGCAAGCCGGGTGGCTCGTGACGATCGCGGGCGCACGAGGCACTGCGGTGAGCGCCGACCCGCTGCTCGATCGCCTGTGGGACAGTGCGCAGCGCAGTCCGCCATGAGATCACGCGGCTTCACCTTGATCGAACTGCTGGTGGCGGTGTTCGTCTCGGCCATCATGTTCGCGCTCGGCTATGCGGCGCTCGGCCAAGTGATCACGCAGCGCGGACGGGTACAGGCCCAGCAACAGGCGATCGACGACCTGCAACGGGCGATGCGGGTGATGACGCTCGACTTCGCACAAGCCGCCCCGCGGCCGGTCCGAGAGTCCCTCGGTCGCGGTCTCGAACCCGCAGTGCTCGCCGATGCGCGGACCTCGGGCGGTGTCTTCATCACCCGCGTCCTCGGTGCGCCGGTGCTTGCCGCGGCGGGGCCCGCCCTGCAACGGGTCGAGTGGCGACTGGAGGACGGCGCGCTCGTACGGCGGGCGTGGGCGGCCGCCGATCGGACGCAGACGACACCCGTGCGGCGTCGGGTCATGCGAAGCGGCGTGCGTGAACTGCGTTTCCGCTTCCTCGCCCCGACCGGTGAGTGGCTCGGTGAATGGCCGGGATCCTTCGACCAAGACGCCGCCGCTACAGCGGGGCGGCTACGCCCACGCGCGGTGGAGGTCACCTTCGAGGATGACACGCTCGGGATGATCCGCCGCGTGATCGAGGTCGGTGGATGAAGCGCGTCCGCGGCATCGCCTTGCTGGTGGCTCTGATCATCGTCGCACTCGCCACCGCGATCGCCGGCGCCATCGCCTTCGACACCGGGCTGGGTCTGCGTCGAGCGCAGGGCGGCTTCGCGCAGGATCAAGCCCTGCAGCTCGCCGGCGGTGCCGAGGCCATCGCTGCGCAGATCTTGGTGGAAGAGCTCGCCTCCGGTACCGCAGCGATCCACGACGCCCAGCGATGGCGGAACCCGATCGGACCGCTGGAACCGATCGAGGGCGTGCGGGTCAGCGCGCGATTGTCCGATCTGCAGGGACGGTTCAACTTGAACAGTCTTGTCCAAGCGGATGGACGGGCAGACCCTCAAGCGCTCGAGGTGCTGCGCCGCTTGCTCATCGGTCTCGAACTCGAACCGGAATGGGCCGAACGCATGGCGGACTGGATCGATGCGGACGATCAGGCCTTGCCAGGCGGTGCGGAGGACGCCGTGTACTCGAGCGCCCTGCCGTCCTATCGGACGCCGAACCGCCCGATCACATCAGCCACCGAGTTGCTCGCGCTCGTCGACTTCGGCGCCGCCCGCTACGCCAAGCTCGCGCCCTTCGTCGCCGCCTTGCCGCGCGATGCTGCGATCAATGTCTGTACGGCCAGCGCGGAGCTGCTCGATGCACTGAGCGGCGAGCGCCAATGGCGCGATGCCCCAGAGGCGCTGCGACGAGGTCGCGAGCGCGATTGTTTCCCGAGCCTCGATGCGTTGCGTACGACGCTCGGCGCCGAACGGTTCGACGCCTTGGGCGGCAGTGTCGGGCTCAGCGACCGCTCAAGTCACTTCAGGCTCGATGTCGACACGGTCGTGGGCAGCAACGGGTTCACCTTGTATAGTTTGCTGCGTGCCACCACCGTGGCCGAGGGGCCCTCACGGGTGCGCGTCATGAGCCGTCAGTTCGCCGAATGACCGATACCATCCTGCTGCGCCTGCGATCCCTCTCAGCCGACGATCCGGTGGAGACGGTCCATTACAGTCCGGCGAGCGGTGCCCGTGCGCTCGGGCGGATCACCCTCGCCGATGCCGCGATGCGCGCGTCTGGAAAGCGTGTGCTCGCCGTGCTCCCGGCGACGGATGTCCTCGCCGTCTCCCTGACCCTTCCAGACGCTGCGGTGTCCAAGTTGCGTGCCAGCCTGCCGTTTGCGCTCGAGGAGCAGGTCGCCTGCGAGATCGAGACACAGCACTGCGCACTCGGCCCGAGGATGGCGGACGGCCGCTGGCCTGTGCGCGTCATCGCTCGTCCCCGCCTCGAGGCTTGGCTCGCGCTGTTGCGGACCGTCGGCGTCGAGCCGCAGTCGATGATCAGCGCCGCCGATGGACTTCGCGAGAAGCCGGGCGATCTCATGCTTTGGCTGGACGGGGATGATGCGCATTGGCGGGCACCGGGCGAAGGTCCGTTGACGTTGCCGACGGGCGGTACCGGTCCCGACGATGCACACGATTCTTTGGTGCCGGGACTGCTCGCAGCGCTGGGCGAACGCTCAAAGGGCACCTTGGGTGTGGTGGTCCACGCCGACGAGACCGATCGTTCGAGATATGCCGCCGCGGTCGCTGCGCTGCAGGCACAGATCGCACCGCTGCAGTGGCAGACCCTCGATGAGGGGGCGCTGGCCGCCTTCGCCCCCGAGTACGCCCAAGGCGTCAATCTTCTGCAGGCCGAGTACGCCCCGAAGCGTGCGGCTGCTGAGGGACTACGCGGGCGATGGCGTTGGCCGCTGCGCCTCGCCGCTGCGGCAGTGCTGCTTCAGTCTGCGGGCCATGCGCTCGAGGCTTGGCGCTTGCACCAAGCGTCCGTCAAAACCGATGCGGCACTGCTCGAGGCTGCCCGCCCTCTGAAGCCCGATGTCGCGGATCCCGATGTCGCACGCAGCCTGCTTCGCGCCCGACTCGAGGCCTGGTCGACCCGGTCGGTCGACCCGGACACGGCGCCGTTTCTGGTCGAGTTGGCGCAACTGACCGAAGCCAAGGCGGTGTCCGCCTCGTTGCAGGTGGTCGCCTTGACGAGCGTGGAGGGTGGCTTGCGCGCCCGCTTGGCGGCGGATGACACAGGCGCGCTCACGACCGCGACCTCGACGCTCGCCGCCGCCGGCTGGAGCGAAGCCGAGGACGCTGGACGAGTCGTCACCACCGCCGCAGACCCGAGCGCCATCGTCGCGACATGGCGCTCAGGCGCGAGGACACGATGATGCCAGGTGCCATGCTTCAGACGCTCCACGATCGGTTCGATGAACTCGGCGCGCGCGATCGGCGGGCGCTGCAGGTCGGCGCTCTGGTGCTCGTACCCTTGGCGCTGTTGATGCTCGATTGGACGATCCGTGAGCAGCTGGCCGAACGCCGCATCGCCGTGGCGGCATCGGCGGACCTTGCCGATCGGGCCAATCGCGTGATCGGCGCCCGGATCGCCGCTGGCGAAGACTTGGCGGTCGACGCAGCGTCGACGCTGTCCCAGACGGTTTTCCGCTCGCTCGAGCGCTCGGGTCTGCAAGGCAGCCTCGTCGCATCACCCTCTAGCGCACCGGCGCCTGAACAGGTCGAACTCGCGCTGCGCGATGCCGCCTTCGAGACCTTGGTATCGATGCTCGGCACACTGGCGCGTAACCACGGCATCACGGTCACTTCGGCGAACATCGTGCGTACCGGTCCCGGGCGCGTCGATGCCGCGCTCGTGCTGCGCGCACCGTGATCGGAGGGCGGGCGGCGGTGCCGCTCCTGTTGTGTACGCTCGGATCGCTCATCGGTGGGCTCGTCTGGTTCCCCGCATCGCTCGCATTGCGCGCCCTGCCCGACCCGATCCGCTGCGCCGCCGCGACAGGGACGCTTTGGCAGGGACGCTGCAGCCGACTCGTCGTCCAAGAAGCCCTCGTCGGTAGCCTGGCCTGGCAACTCCGGCCGTCCGCGCTGCTCGGTGGGCGGCTGTCGGCACAGATGATCTGGTCGCTGCGGGACGATCACTTGCAGGGCGATCTCAACGCGACGCGCCACAGCCTCACCCTGTCCGCGCTGAGCGGCCGCTTGGACTTCGGAACGATGCGCACCCTGCCGATCTGGCCATCAGGCTTGAACGCAGGACTCGCCCGCACGGAGGGGCGGCTACGCGTCGAACTTTTCGAGGGCACTTGGCAGGGTGGTCGTTGGGTCGATCTGCGCGGCACACTCGAGGGCGAAAGCTTGGCGTGGCAGGGACCCGAACGCTGGGACCTCGGCGGACTGCGGCTGACGCTCGGTGCTGACCGCCCATCCGTCGGTACGGTGGTCGATACCGGCGGTCCGCTCGACCTCAAAGCGACCCTTTCCCTCGAGACGGCTCCCACCTGGACGCTCGAGGGGTCCGTCCGCGCCCGGGATCCCGCATGGGTGCCACGGCTTGGCGTGTTCGGGCCGCCCGATCCGATCGGTCGTCACCGGCTCTCGATCGAGGGCCGTTGACCGAGGGCGGTTGATCGAGGGCGGTCGATCGCGCACCGCCATGAAGCCTCTCGCCCGACGGCCTACCGAGACAGCGGGGGACGATCGGCCATTTCTCCCAACAACTCGCCCATGCGCGTGAACACCGCGGCGAGAGTGGCGGCGTCCGGCAGGTTGGTGACACGGAAATGGTCGCGGTACGGAACGTTGAAGCTGACGCCGGGCGCCACCAAAACATGCTTGCGCTCGAGGAGTTCGAGCGCAAACGCCTGATCATCGAACCCCGGCAGACGATCGGAGTCGACCCGGACGAATGCGTATAGCGCCCCTTGTGGCTGGCTGACGGTCAGCAGCGGGTTGGCACGCGCGGCCTCTACGATGGCGCGACGGGATTCATAGAGCCGTCCGCCCGGTGAGGTCAACTCGCGGATGCTTTGATGGCCACCGAGCGCGGTCTGCACCGCCCATTGCCCGGGGACATTGCTGCACAGGCGCAGCGAGGCAAGCAGTTCCATCGCCTCGAGAAAATCTTGGGCGGCGCGCATGCGCCCGGAGATGACCGCCCAACCGACCCGGTATCCGCAGGCGCGGTAGACCTTCGACAGACCTGACATCGTGACGCACACCGCGTCATGCACGAGCGTCGCCATCGGCACGAACTCGGCATTGTCGTAGAGCACCTGGTCGTAGATCTCGTCGCTCATCACGACGAGGCCGCGCTGCTCCGCGAGACGCGCGATCGCCGCCAGCACCGACCGCGGGTAGACGGCGCCGGTGGGGTTGTTGGGGTTCACGATGACGATCGCGCGGGTGCGGGGCGTCACCAATGCCTCGATCTCGGCGGGGTCCGGCACGAAGCCGTTCTCGGGTCGGCAGGGATAGTGGATCGCACGCCCACGATTGAGGTTCACGGCGGCCGTCCACAGCGGGTAATCCGGACTCGGCACGAGCACCTCGTCGCCGTCATTGAGCAGCGCACGCAGCGCGAGGTCGATGAGTTCGCTGACGCCGTTGCCGATGAAGACCTCCTCGGCGCTGACGCCGGTGACACCGCGCGCCTGCTGCTGCATCACCACCGCCTCACGGGCCGGGAAGATACCCTTCTGGTGGCAGTATCCTTCGCTCTCCTGGAAGTTCTCGATCATGGCGAGCCGCATCGTCTCCGGCGTGCGGAACCCGAACAGTGCGGGGTTGCCGATGTTGAGCGAGATGATCTCGTAACCCTTGCGGGCGAGTTCCTGAGCGCGACGGGCGAGTTTGCCGCGGATCTCGTAGCGCACATTACGCAGGCTGTCGCTGGTGCGGACAGGTGTATCGGGGTTCATGGGCGGATTCCAAAGTCTGACGCCCGCAGGACGGGCAGCCCGCAAGGATAGCGTGAACCCGGCGCCCTGCGCACTTGCGCAGCCATGGCGTAGTGATAGCGTGCCGTCGGTACGGAACGAAACTCTGCCGAACCCCGCACAGGAGAACTTGAGATGACCGAACTTGCAGCACACATGCCACTCTTGGCTCGGCAGGAAGGGATCTGGGAAGGCGTCTATCGATGCTACGACTACCATGGCAAGCAGGTGGACGAGCACGCCTCGAAGCTCACCTGCCGTTTGACGCCGGGGTCAGACTTCGACTACCACCAGAGCAATGAATACCGGTGGGCGGATGGCCGGATCGAGACTCGGGAATTCAAGGGGCGCTACCGGGACGGTCGGCTGTGGTTCGAGGACGGTCCGATCGACGGCTGGGCGGCCGAAGACGCCCTCGATCCAGACCACCTCACCGTGTTGCTGCAGTGGCGCCGTAAAGACGAACCCGCGACCCGCTTCTACGAGATGATCCAAGTCGATGAGGCCTGTCGCCAACGCTCGCGCGTCTGGCAGTGGATCCGTGACGGTCGTATCTTTCTGCGCACGCTGATCGACGAACACAAAGTCGCCGACGACTGGCGCTGAACCGCGGCCGCCTCCAAGGCGGCGGCGACCCGTCTTTCAATCGTGCGTCACAGCGTCCTGTCATCGGTCACCCTGTCCGTCCCCGGCATCGCGCCCGTCGCAACCGCCTACTGCGACTGGCTCGGCTACCACACCACCGCCGAAGGGCGTGTGACGGACCGTTTGGCCGAAAGCTGGGACGCGCCCGCGACGATCGGCAGCCGATGGGTCGAACTGCGGGCGGCGGCCGAGACGCAGTGCGTGTTGCGATTGGTGGAGCGCCCCGCCTATGCGGGGTTTGCCCCGCTGTTGCACCACGGCTGGAACGCCAACGAGATCCTCTGCGCAGACCCGATCGATCTCGCCGAGCGGTTCTCGCAGCCGGGGTCGCCATTTCGCGTCATCGGCGCGCCGCAGGCCCTCGACTCGAACCCACGGATCGTCGCCCTGCAAGCGCTCGGCCCGGCAGGCGAACTCAACTACTTCACGCGCCTTCCGCCTGAGGGTGGCAGCCTCATCAAGACGCCTGCCCGAACGCCGGTCGATCGAAGCTTCATCGTGGTGCTCGGTGGACCGGATCTGGAACAGATGCAGGCCTTCTATCGGGACACGCTCGGGCTGACGGTCTCACCGCGCTTCGGCTCGGTCGTGGCCGTGCTCAATGCAGCCCATGATCTTCCGCCGGACACCCGCACACCGCTCTCTTTGGTAGCGCTGTCATCGAGCTATGCCCTCGAACTCGATGAGTATCCCGCAAGCGCGACACCGCGGCCTTGCCGTCCTGGCGATCTGCCGCCCGGGATCGCGATGGTGGGCCTGAGTGCAACGGCGCTCACGGGAGCGACACTGCCCTGGCGGACGCCGCCCACGCTACGCGCGGGCGATGACCCTCACGCTGGCCTCTACGCGGGTCTGGTCGTCGGCGCCGCCGCCGAGCGGATCGAGGTCATCGCATCGGGCTGAAGCACCGCACTCCGTCGAGCGGCGGCGTCAGAGCGATTCGGTGATGATGAACTGGGGGTCTTGGGCCATCGACTGAAACGTGGCGGCGACTTTCTGCATCATCTCGGTCGCGACGTCCGCGCCAAGGGCTTCGAGACTGTGCAGATCCAGGATCTCGACATACTGGTAGGGTGCCGTGCCGCCACCCAACAAGCCCTGCGATCTCAGCACCTCGAACTTGCGTACCGAGGGCAGCGCGTTGACGATCGGCAGGTCGGTGTCACGGGCGAAGGCCTCGTAGTCCGCGACACTGATGCCGGGCTTGAGGTTGAAAAGGACGATGATCTTGGCCATAGAAACCTCCCGAGATGTGACTGGGTCCGTGGTGATTGGGGGCCGGGTCAAAGACCCAGCGCGCCGGGGTTCATCCGTCCGTCTGGATCGACCAGACGCTTGAGATCCGCCAGCAATCCGGCAGCGCTCGGCGCCAAGCCCTCCTGATATCGGTAGAACTTGCCGATCTGGAAACTGACCGCACCTTGCTGCATGAATGCCGTCGCGAGGTCCGCGCGCAGCGTCGCGACCGCCTCCGCTGCCTGCGGATCCGCTGCGTAGGTGGGCAAGCGCGACAGATAGCCCGCGTCGAGCACTCGCTCGTGAAAGGCCTGCCGGGCGTCCGGCCAATAGAGCACCGGTTCGAGCAGCGTGCCTGCGCCGCCGACCGTGCAGAACAGATAGCCACGCTCGATGGCGTGTCGGCGCATGGCGACCTCGTGACGCTCGAACACCTGCTCGCAGGCCTCGTACATGCCGGGGGTGCCTGAGAACGACACCGTGCCGTGCACGGGCACCCAACGCTCGCCGTTCGGCCCGAGCATGCTGTTGACCTCCGCGAACGGGTTCGCCCGCATCACCTTGGGCACCGTGTTCTCGACCTCGGTACCCGCCCGAGCCATGATCTTGCGTGCCACCAGCGCCTTCGCGTCCGCATCGACCGCATCGCGTCCGTCGATCGAGAGATGGACCGAGAAGGTCCCCTCCTCCAGAAAACTGCGGCCGGCCATCACGACCTTTGCGCCCTCTTTCAGGCCCTTGATCACGCCGCCCGAACCGCGCATCACCGCGCCCAGAGCCTTGGCATCCTCAGCCAGACTGCTGCGCTTCATGCGTACCGCCTGCAGCCCGGGATCGAACCCGAACTGCTCCGAGACGATGTCGGCGCGCGCGACCTCCGCCATCGCCGCGAACAAGGCGGCGGGTTCGCGGAAGCTGAAGGACAGGAACCTCGATTCAGGCTGTGGCCGTATGAGCCGGAACGTCGCACGGGTCTTGATGCCGAGGGCACCACAATCGCCGAGGAACATCCCGAGTGTGTCGGGGCCGAACTGCCGGAAAAAGGGCTTGCCGTTTGCGATGGCGTGGCTGCCCACCCCGAGCACCCGGCCGTCCGCGAGCACCACATCGAGGCCGATGACGCTCTCGGCCACCGGGCCGTACCGCCCGGACCCCAGAAAGATGCTGCCTTGCGACAAGGCACCGCCGATCGTCGAACGCAGTCCCGACAAAGGACCGTAATACGGGGTTCGCACGCCGTGCGGCGCCAAGGCCTCGAACAGGTCTTTCCAGGTCGCGCCGCATTCGACCGTGACGAAACAATCCTCGGCGTCGATGAGCTGCACCCGCGACATCGCAAGCAGGTCGACCATGATCGAATCCGGGCGGCTCGGCAGATAACCGTCGGTGTAGGACATCCCGCCACCGCGCGGGATGATCGGCAATTTCGCGGGGGCGATGAGACGCAACGCCCGCGAGAGTTCTTCGGTGTCTTGGGGGCGGATGATGGCCGCCGGCAGCAGACCCGCCCGGTAGACATCCTGTGAATGGAACTCGAGTTCAGTACGGTCGGTGACCACGCGATCATCGCCGAGGAGACCACGCAGGGCGACGATGGCGCCGTCTACGGCGCCGGGTAACAGGTGGATGGCTTCGGACATCTGCGCGCTCCAACGGTCAATGGACCCCCAAGAGTGTAGCCGAGCGCCATCGCGGGCGGTGCTAGACTCGCCCTCCTTAAACGGCCACAGCACCGTCCAAGGTTGTCTCCGCATGGGCATCATCCGCGACAAGATTCCGCAGTTCGAGTTCAGCATCCCCGTGGCGGTCATCGGCGCGGGGGCCTGCGGATTGTCTGCGGCGCTCGCCGTGCGGGATGCAGGCGTCGAAGTGCTCGTCTTCGAGCGCGATGAGCGTCCTTGGGGTAGCACCTCGATGTCGCTGGGTGCCGCATGCGCCGCCGGCAGCGCCTCTCAGGATGCCGCCGGCGTCGACGACTCCGCCGACCGCTTCGTCGCCGATATCCTGGCGAAGACCGAGGGTCGTGCCGACGCCGCGCTCGCGCGGGTCATCGGCGACCGATCCGGCCCGACCATCGACTGGCTCGCGACCCATCAGGTGCCGATGCTGCTCGACTTCAAATGGACAGGCCTCGGCCACTCGAAACCGCGTCTGCACATCCCCCCGGGCCGGAACGGCGAGGAGCTCCTCACCTTGCTCTTGAACGCCTGCGCTCGTGCGGGTGCAGAGGTCATGACCTCGGCGCGGGTGGTGGACCTGTATGCCGATGCGGACGATCGTGTGCTGGGCCTTCGCATCGCTCGCCCGAACGGCGAGTTCGAGGAGATCGGCTGCGAGGCCGTCGTGATCGCCACCTGCGGTTTCGGGGCGGACCACGCCATGGTGGCCGAGAACATCCCGGAGATGGCCAACGCCAAGTATTTCGGTCACGAGGGTAATCAGGGCGATGGCATCCGGCTCGGCGCTGCGCTCGGGGGTGCCGTAGCGGACATGACGGCCTATCAGGGACTCGGGACACTCGCTGACCCGCAACAGGTCGTGGTGCCCCACCCGCTGATGATCGAGGGGGGCTTCCTGGTGAACGCGGAGGGGGTCCGCTTCACCCATGAACTCGCGAACATCTCCGGCATGTGTGTGCCGGTGCTCGCGCAACCGGGCGGCATCGCGTGGGTCGTGTTCGACGCCCGTCGTCATGAGGCCTGCCTCGCGCACTCGGTCGAGCAGCGTCAACTGCTCGAGATCGGCGCGCTGCGACAGGCCGACGACTGGAGCGGGCTCGAGCGGCTCTGCCGCCTGCCGGAAGGCAGCCTGCGCGCGGCCAATGCCGAGATCGACGCGGCACGACAAAGTGGCTGCGCCGACCGTCTCGGCCGCAGCTTCGAGGGTCTCGCCCCGCTCGCCCCGCCCTACTTTGCGGTCCGTGTCACCGGAGCCTTGTTCCATACGCAGGGCGGACTGTCGATCGACGCTGCGGCGCGCGTCCTGCGGGCGGACGGACGGGCATTACCCAATGTTTTCGCAGGGGGTGGCGCCGCGCGCGGCATCTCCGGCCCCGAGGTGACCGGCTACCTGCCCGGGGCCGGCCTCTGCACCGCACTGACCCTCGGCAAGATCGCCGGAGATTCGGCTGCGGCTATCGCGTCGCCGACCTGAGGGCGGCGATCACCGCCTCGCGCGTCTGCGGGTCGTCGATCGGCGCATAACGCATCCGGTGCCGACCCTCGAGGAATCCATCCGGATCCGCGAGCAAACGGTCGATCGAGCCCTCGTCCCAACTCATGCCGTCCAGCCCTGCTGCGATCAGCGCGGGTGAATAATAGAACCCGGTGGCGCTCGCCGCCCGGCGGCCGAAGACCCGATGCAGGTTCGGTCCGACACCATGCGCTTCGTCTTGCTCGAGGGTGTGACAGAACCGGCAGTTCATGAACTCCTGCTGGACGCGCCCCGACAGCCGCATCGGTACACCGACTCCCGCGTAAGGGTCGATCGCCGGCGGTGGGCCCGAAGGCACGCTCTGCGCATCCGTTGTGAACGGCACGACACCGAACACCCGATAAGGCATCAGCGCCCCCACTCCCACGAGCGTGGCGAACAATAGGCCGTGCGCGACGTTCCAGGGCGCACCCACACCCACACCCGAACCCGCCGACGCGCGATCTGCGACATCGCCGGTCGACCACGGGAAGGCGGGCAAGATCCTCCAAGGGCCGATGCGGTAGCGGGCCCACTGCCACAGCGAGACGCCGACGGCGAGCGCCGACAACGCCAACAACAGGAACGAGGCCGCGCTGTGCAGATAGCCGAGGACGACCGACGCGTGGTAACTCGCCGTCAGCATCGGCGGCAGGGTGACCATCCCGAACCACGACACCGAGTGTCCCTCGGACCAAGCGAATAATGGTCCGAGCAGGCACAGCAACAACAACCCTAGATACAGCGCAAGGATGCAACGGCGCGCGAGCGCGTCGGCGGCCACCGGCACCGAGGCGGGACGCGCAGCTCGCGGCAGCCACAGCCAAAGACACAGGCGTAACAGCAGAAAAAGCAGCAGCGTCAGCCCGAGCGAGCCATGCAGAGACTGCAGGGCTTCGCGTGCCACCGTCCCGCGCGGCGTGGTGGCGACCTGGGTGGACTGATACAACTGCGCGACCACCAACGCGAGGATCCCGATGGAAAGCAGTCCCTCGACCGAGCGCCAGTGTCCCGCCGGCGGCTGAGGGGTCAACGCCGCACCGCGCGCAGCAGCGTGTTGACGAGCAGCGCATCGTCCCAATCGGCGGACGACACGCCCGTACGCACGATGACGAGTTCCCGCGACGGGACGATATACACGCGCTGACCTCCGTAGCCGTCGATGAAGATGACGTCCTCTGCGGCGAAGGGTGCCGAGTGACGGGCTTTGATGGTGTGCCGGTTGTACACCCGTTCCGTGGTCGGCGGTGAGCCGAGCCACACCTGCATGCCGAAGTTCGGATTGCGCAGGGACGGTGTCGTCATCGCCTCGAGCCATGCCGCAGGCACCACCTGATCCTCGCCCACCCTACCGCCATCGAGGAACAGACGGCCGACGCGCAGCCAATCACGCGCTGTCGCAAAGAGACAGCAGAAACCGCGGGGCTGCCCACCGGGACGGTCCATCCACAGACTCGCCTCTGCGTTACCGAGGCGCTGCCAGAGGCGCTCGGAGAGATACTTTGCGTAGCGCTGGTCGGTCGCACGCTCCAGGACCATCACGAGCGCTTGGGCGCTGGCGTTGTTGTACTGGAACAGGCTGCCGTGCGGGGCTTCTACACCCAAGTCGAGCACGCTGCGCTCGAGGTCGGAACCGAGCAGCAGCCGCGAGGCCTGCCAGGTCCCGAACACGGGAACCTCCAAGCCGCTCGACATCTGCAGCAACTCCCGCACCGTGATGTCGCGATGTGCGGTGCTACGCCAGGGCTCGATCCAACGGGATGCGGGCGCATCCACGGAGTCGATGTGCCCATCGGCGATGGCGGCACCCACCAAGAGACCGAGCACCCCCTTGTGCATCGAGTTGGGATTGGTGCGGGTCGTCGCGTCTGCGCCGCTCCAGTATCGTTCGTAGCGCAGCGCACCCTTGTGATAGACCAAAAGGGCGACCGTCTGCATCGTCGTGGCGTAGAGCTCAGCGGCCGCGATCCCCCGCGGATCGAGGGTCACCGGCGCGCCGATCGCGATGTTCTCGAGTGATCGCCCAGCCAGCGCTTCTTGGGGCTGCGAGTCCTGCACCCGCATCGGCTCGGACAGTGACTGCCCGAACAGGAGGTTGCGCGGTACGGCGGGGTCCGCCACCCAAGCCGCCAACGCCAAACCCACCAGAACGAGCAGCAGCGTGGCGACTACCCAACCGAGACCGTTGCGGATGCTGCGCATCATGCGGTCCTCACGCTCCTCCGCTAAAACCACCGCGCGACTGGACGGGTTGCGGGCAACCCGCATTATGGGCATTCCGTGGCGTCCTTGGGCCGCTGTAAAACCGCACAGCGGATAGCCGACCGCCCTGTGGACAGGCGGGGTCCGCTGCCCTAGACTTGTGAAATTCCAATGAAATCATCGTTATGGAGTTCTGACGGGATGGAATCCACACGACCGATCCGGGCGCTCATCCGCGGTCTCGACGCGCTGACCGTGCTGAACCTGCGCAACGGCGCCACGGTGTCCGAAGTCGCGCAGGAGATCCGGCTGCCGCGCACCACGACCTATCGCATCCTGGAAACCCTGAGCCATGCCGGCTTCGTGTACCGCGATGCGAACGACGATCGATATCGCCTCACCATCATGGTGCGTGGCCTGTCGGACGGCTACGACGATGAGGCGTGGGTGACGCAGATCGCACGGCCCTACATCCACGAATTGGGCAAGGACATCATCTGGCCGGTCGCGGTCGCCTCGCTCTCCGGAACCTCGATGATGGTCCGCGAATCGACCGACCACAGAAGCCCCTTGGCGGTCGAGCGTTGTCCGGCGGGATTCCGCGTGCCGCTGCTCGCCTCGTCCTCCGGCCGCGTCTACCTCGCTTTTTCAACGCCGACGCACCGCGACTCGTTGCTCGACATCCTCGCCCGTTCCAACCGGGAGGAAGATGCGCCCGCGCGCAACCGACCCGAGATCATGAAGATGCTCAACGACACGCGCATGCAGGGCTACGCATCGGCGGTCCGCCCGCGCCGCGTGTCCGACGAGATCAGCATCGCCGTGCCCATCATGGCCGATGACCGGGTACTCGCGGCGGTCACCATCCGCTTCAGCGGCACGGCCGTCCCCCTCAAGCTCGCCGTGGAACGGTTCCTGCCGAAGTTGCGCGACACCGCGCAGAAGATCCGTGAGACCTTCATCGAACAACAGAGCGAACCCCCGCACCACGGGGTACAGGCGCAACGCCGTACCGCCATGCGCTGACAGGCGCCCGCGGCACGACCCGCAGCCCGCCATACAAGGCTTAACCCGGGCGCGTCGGGGCTGTAGACTAGGGGCTTCCAACCTGCCGAGACCCAGATGAAACGCATTCTCGTAGCGATCAAGCGCGTCGTCGATTACAACGTCCGCATCCGGGTCAAGCCGGATGGTTCCGGTGTCATCACGGACGGCGTGAAGATGAGCATCAACCCCTTCGACGAGATCGCCCTCGAAGAGGCGCTGCGTCTCAAAGAAAAAGGGATCGTGGAGGAAGTGCTGGCCGTCTCCATCGGGACGGCCGACTGCCAGCAGCAACTGCGCACGGCGCTCGCGATGGGTGCCGATCGCGCGATCCTGGTGCAGACCGATGCGGTCATCGAGCCCCTCGATGCGGCGCGCATCTTCCGCGCCCTCTGCGAGCGGGAGACGCCGCTGCTCGCGATCCTCGGCAAGCAGGCCATCGATGACGACTGCAGCCAGACCGGACAGATGTTGGCGGCGCTCTGGGGTCGGCCGCAGGCGACTTTCGCCTCCAAGGTCGAGATCAACGGTGATGTCGCCCGGGTCACGCGCGAGGTCGACGCAGGCCTCGAGACCATCGAGGTCGACCTCCCCGCCGTCATCACCACCGACCTGCGGCTCAATGAACCGCGGTATGTGAAGTTGCCCGACATCATGAAGGCCAAGAAGAAGCCGCTCGACACGCTCGATCCCGGCGCGCTCGGCGTGACGCCTGTCGAACGGCTCAAACCCGTCAAGTTCGAACCGCCCCCGGTCCGCGCCAAGGGCGTCATGGTCAAAGACACACAAGAACTCATCGACGCGCTGCGTCGCAAGGGGCTCGCATGAACCGCATCCTCATCGTGGGCGAACACGACGGCTCCCGTCTCAACCCCGCCATCGCCAAATGCGTCACCTGCGCGCGGGGTATCCCCGATGCCGAGATCACGATTGCCGTGTTCGCGGCAGATCCGACCGCTGTGGCCGCGGATGCCGCCACCGTGGCCGGCGTCGATCGCGTGGTCACGGTCACCCACGCGATCCACAGCAATGCGCTGGCGGCCGCCATCGCCCCGCAATTGGCGGAGCTTGCTGCGGCCTATACGCATGTCTTCGGGCCCTCCACCACCTTCGGCAAAGACCTGATGCCGCGCGTCGCGGCCTTGCTCGATGCACCACAGGTCTCTGACCTGATGGCAGTAGAGAGCGCCACACGCTTCCGTCGCCCGATCTACGCCAGCAACGCCATCACGACCGTCGCGGCGGCTGAGGGGTCGAAGATCATCGCCACGGTCCGTATCGCCTCCTTCGAGGCCGCTGGCGTTTCGGTTGCGCCCGCGCCCATCGAGGCCGTCACCGTCGCCGCCGAGCCGGCCACCCATACCCGTTTCATCTCGGTGTCGTCGGCGCGCTCCGATCGGCCTGACCTGCAGACGGCTGCCAAGGTCGTCTCCGGAGGACGGGCGCTCGCCAGTGCCGACAACTTCGGGATCCTCTTCAAACTCGCCGACAAGATGGGCGCTGCGGTCGGTGCCTCTCGCGCGGCGGTGGATGCCGGCTACGCGGCCAATGAAATGCAGGTCGGACAGACCGGCAAGATCATCTCGCCGGACCTCTATCTCGCCTTCGGGATCTCAGGTGCCATCCAGCACCTCACCGGGATCAAGGACGCCAAGACCATCGTCGCGATCAACAAGGACCCGGAAGCTCCGATCTTCGAGGTCGCCGATATCGGCCTCGTCGGCGACCTGTTCCAGATCGTCCCGGAGCTCGACCGCCTGCTCGGCTGAGTTGTCACGGACGCTCAGGACGACCCGTCAGGCGGTAGACAGGCCGAGGCCGATCAGCGGGTCTCGGGGGCGACCTTCACCAGCGCCTTGCCGAAGTTGCCGCCGCGCATCAGACGACAGAACGCCTCCGGCGCAGAGGCGAGCCCTTCGGTGACATCCTCGCGGTAGCGGAAGCTGCCCTCGCGGATCCAACCGGAGACGACGCGGTTCATCTCGGCGAAATGGTGCAGATGGTCATAGACCACGAGCCCTTTGAGACTCGCACGGGCGCCGACCACCGGACCGAGGAACGGACCGGGTGGTGGCTGATCCAGGCTATAGGCCTCGATCATCCCGCAGAGGACCACCCGGGCGCCGAGCGCCAAATTGCGGAACACCGCGGCGAGGGTCTCCCCGCCCACATTGTCGAAATAGACATCGATCCCGCGGGGGCAGGCGTCTTTGAGGTTGGCGGCAAGATCGCCGTCTTTGTAGTTCACACAGGCCGCGAAGCCGAGGTCACGGACCGCGTAGTCACACTTCTCGGCGGAGCCGGCGATACCGACCACGCGCGCGCCCATCTGCCGGGCCACCTGCCCCGCGGTGCTGCCTACGGGACCCGTGCAGGCCGATACCACGGCGGTCTGTCCGGGCAGCGGCTCCGCGAGATGGACCATACCCGCCCAGCCGGTGAGCCCGGGCATCCCGAGCACGCCGAGGGCGGTGGAGAGGGGAGCGACCGCCGCATCGAGCCGCCGGACGCCCTCGCCTGTCGATAACGCAAACTGCTGCCAGCCGTTTCGTACGGCGACAAAGTCGCCGACGGCAAACCCGGGGTGGTGCGACTCGATCACCTGAGCGACCGTCTCACCGATCATCACATCGCCCGGCGCGAGCCGCTCGGCGTAGATCGGGCTGTTCTTCATCACATTGCGGTAGTACGGGTCGAGCGACAGGTAGACCGTCCGCGACAGGAACTGCCCAGGGCCGGGAACCGGGATCGGCGTCTCATCCGCCCCGAAGTCCGCGGGAGTCGGTAGCCCCCGCGGGCTGCGGGCGAAAGTGATGCGATGGTTGGTGACAGGCATCCGCGGTCAGAGCACCGAGAGGACGTGTTCGGCGGAGGACACCTCGAACTTGCCCGGCGCTTCGATCAGGACCTGAACGGCGACGCCGTCCTTCACGACGAGCGCGAAGCGCTGGCCGCGCTCACCCATGCCGAACCCACGGCCATCGAGCGTCAGACCGAGCGCGCGGACATAATCACCGTTGCCGTCGGCGAGCATCGTGACGGCATCGCCCGCATTACCGGCTTTGCTCCAGGCGCCGAGGACAAAGGCATCGTTGACGGCGGTGCACGCGACGACATCGACGCCCTTGGCCTTGAAGGCGGCGGCGTGCTGCACGAAACCCGGCAGATGACGCGCGTCACAGGTCGGCGTGAAGGCGCCCGGCACCGAGAACAGCACGACGGTCTTACCGGCGAAGAGTTCGTCGGACTTGATCTCTTTGATGCCTTCGGCCGTCGGGGTCTTGAAGGCGCCCACGGGCATCTTGTCGCCGGTCTGGATGGTCATGATTGGTTTCCTCGTGTGATCGTGTCGTCGGGGATTTGATGATACCGCAAGCGATGGCGCGCTTCCGCGCCTAGGCATACGGGCGGTGAAGATAGCGCCCGCTCGGCTGACCGACCGGCTTACCCTGGTCATAGATCAACCGGCCGCGCAGGAAAGTGCTGGCGACGCTGGCCGACATCTCAGTGCCTTCAAAGACCGAGTACCCCTGATCGGAGTCGGACGCTTTGCTGCTGGCCATGAAGCTGCGGGTCGGGTCGACCAATGCGATGTCCGCATCGAAACCCGGAGCGATGTCGCCCTTGGCCTTGAGCCCGAACCGTCGCGCCGGGTTCCAGGAGGTGAGTTCGGCGATCCGGTTCCAACTCAGCCCGCGCGGGCGCCCCTCGGTGATGAGTGCGGGCAACAGGAACTCGGTGCCGCCGAAGCCGGACTTGGCGACGAAGATGTCATCCTTGCCGCCCTTGCCGATCTTGTCCTCCAATCGGCAACACGCGTGGTCGGAACAGACCCAATCGAGCTTGCCCTCGAGCAACGCTTCCCAGAGGAACTCGACATCGTCGCGCGAACGGATCGGCGGATTGACCTTCGCAAGGTGACCGACCTTGGTGTCGTAGTCGAGGCACAGATGCGCGATGGTGACCTCACGGCGGAAATCGACATGCGGGAAAGCCTTCGCCATCGTGAGCGCCGCCTCGACCGCCTTGCGCGAGGTCAGATGCAGCAGGTTGATGTTCGCGCAGTTCGTCTCGTTGGCGAGATAGGCGGCGATGGTGATCGCGAGACCCTCGGAATGCGGTGGGCGTGCGGCGCTGTAGGCGCGTAATCCCGTGAGCGGCCCGCAATCCACGCAGGCCGGGTCATGCGTATCGCCGGTGAGGTAGGTGTCGAGGTCGGTCGTCTTTGCGCCGCCCTGCACCATCTTGGTGTAGGCGTTGAGGATGTCCGCGAGCTCGCAGTGCAGGCTCAGGGAGATCGAGTCGCGCAGCTGCGGGCGGCGGAGCATCGCGCGATGCACGCCGCGCATCACGAACTCGAAGTGCGCGATGTCGTACTTCTCATCCTCGCCGATCATGAGGAACTCGCGCTGCGAGTTCGATGCACCATGCAGGCCATAACCGCCGTAGAACATGAAGATCTTGAACGAAGTTACGCCGAAATCGTCGATCAGCGAGTCGATCTCGCTGATGTGGGTGCGGTCGAGCGGCGCGAGATGGTAGGCGTAGTCCACCCAAAAATTGCCATCCGACTGTGCGAGGACCTCCGGGTAGACCTCCGCATAGGGGCCGCCGCGCTCCATGTAATAACCACCCGTCCGCATGTAGTTGAGGCTGGACGTCACACCGCCCTGCGCCGCCGCCAAGCTCTCGCTGCGCGCGTCTTGGGCGAGCGGCCCGTAGATGCCGGTGTGCATGTGTGCATCGACCAGCCCGGGGAACGCGAGGCGCTGCTTGCCGTCGAACACCTGTGCGGCGGTGCCCGCATCGATGCCGGGCGCCACCTTCACGATGCGTCCGTCCTTCACGGCGATATCGGCCTGCAAGAGGCCCTCTTTTTGGGGACGGACCACGCTGACATTCTTGATCAGCAGATCGAATTCGGGCCGCATCTCGGACATGGACGTTTCCTCTCGGTCGGTCGGGGTCAGGACGATAGGATTATGGGCTGTCAGGCACTACGGGGCGTCGGAACCGGGCGCCGCGGCTACGCTACGGGCGCTCGCTGCATCGGCTCGGCTTCCAGGTGCAGGTGATATTGGTAGCGATCGGCACGATAGAGGGCGACCACGCGCTCCACAGGTCGTCCGGAGGCCTCCATCACGACGCGTACCAAGCGGAGCAACGGCGCGCCGACCTCCACCGCCAACGCCTCCGCGGCTTCGAGGCCGGCGAGAGTCGCCCCGAGATACTGCTCCGCACTCTTGATCGGGACACCCGCGGCCTGCAGCAGCACGAACATGGGTTGATCGCGCTCACTTGAGGCGCCGAGCCGCGTCGCGATGTCGAGCGGTACGAAGGTCGTGATCAGGCCGAGCGGCGCGCCATCGAGCTCGCGGACATGCGTCGCGCGCCGCACCCGCTCACCCGGCAGCAGTCGCAGCGCCGCGAGAGTCTCTTGGTCCGGGTCGACCTCCGCCGCGCTATAGCGGGTGACGAGGGTCCGCGCAGCGAGCTCCGACACCTGGCCGGTGACCGCCCCCAGATCGATCGCGACCGCCGGACCCACACCCGGCGATCGTGCGAAGGTCCCCCGTCCCTGTCTACGCTGCAGCCAACCCTCACCTTCCAGCGCAGCGATCGCTTTGCGTATCGTGATCCTTGAGACGCCAAAGATACGGCCGAGTTCAGGCTCGGTCGGCAGTTGCCCACCGGGAGGGTAGCTGCCATCCTGCACCCACGCCCGCACCGTCACATAGACCCGGTGATAGCGTGGCGTCGCGGTCACTCCCGTCATCCCCGTCACCCCCGTCACCCCATCACCAGTCCGCCGGACACATGCATCACCGTCCCGGTGACGAATTCGGCATCCGGATGCAGCAGATACTCGATCGCGTGTGCCACATGGCGAGGCTCACCCATACGGCCAAGCGGCACGCTCGCCTGCACCTTCGCCAACTCCGTCTGGCTCAGGCGACCGCCCGTCACCATCGGCGTCTCGATCGGACCTGGGGCGACAGTGTTGACGCGTATCCGTTGCGGCGCCCACTCGGCCGCCAAGTAGCGGCCGAGGTTGACGATGCCAGCCTTGGCCGCCGCGTACGCGGGGCCGGAGAGCTCGCTGCCGCCATTGAATGCGTTGCTGGAGGCGGTGAAGACCAACGACCCGCGGCTCGCCGCAAGCGCCGCATGGACCGCACGCGCCACTTGGAATGCGGACCCGAGGTTGACCGCCAACAGTGCGTCCCATTCGGAGGCGGACACCTCTCCGACGGGGCCGCGGCCGGCACGACCCGCGAGGTGTACGACATGGTCGATGCGACCGAACTGTTCAATCGTGCGCGAGACACAGGCCTCGACCGCGGCGGAATCGGTCACATCGAGCTGCATCGCCGTGACCGGGCCGGCGCAGGGAAGATCGGCAAGGGCGATATCGGTCGCGATCACCCGATGCCCGCGGGAATGCAACCTCGAAACCAGTACGCGCCCGAGTCCACCGGCGGCACCGGTGACGAACACCACGGGACCCCGGCCCGGTGCAGACCCGTCGCCGCTGCGTTCAGGCTGCGACACGGCTCGAGACGCCAGCGAGGATACCGTCGAGCATCGAATAGCGCATCGCCGCGGAGGCGCGCACGGCGGCGATCGCTTGCTGCTGCAGCGCCGGGGTGGTCGCATAGCGCGCGGTCAGCTCGAGGCCCACATGCGCATGCTCGGTGTCGCCCTCGATGTGCACGATGAAGAACTCGAGCTCATCGTCGCTGAAGCCCATGCGGCGCATCGCAGCCAGATACCCGGGGTACAGGGTCGGCAGCTGCCCCTCGAGCGCCACCATGATCCCCGCACAGGACTCGGCGATGTGCCGGATGCCCGCGAGCTCCCAGATCCACGCGCGCATCGCGCGGGTGGTCGGTAGGATCTCGCCGGCCGCTTCGGCGCCCAAAATCCGCGCATCGTCCACGCCGCAGGCGCGCGCGAACTTGCGCAACAGATCGGGGTGGCGCTTGCCAGGGCACGACGGCATCTCTTCACCGAGCAGGTTCTCGAGCAAGTGCTGGCGGGCATCGAGATCCGGCAAGCGAGCGAACAACTGCGCGAACTGCTGCGGGATGGGGTCGATGTAGTGGAAGTGCTGTATCGCCCAATCACCGAGGCGGGTGCGATCGAGTTCCCCGGCGCTCCACGCGCGGCTGAACGGATGACCACCGCCATGCATCGGTTGTCGGGCCGCTTCGAGCGCGGTGAAAAAATCCTGCGTCTGCAACATCTCAGTTCACCTCAGATCTATTTTTAACGGGGACAGGACGCCCAAGCTCGAGCCTGCGACGACCTTAAAAGCTCAACAGGCCGGCCATGCGCGAGGATCCGCGCCGCCCAACCAAGCCGCCGCGCGCAACCGTGCGGACTCGGGGACCGTCGCAACCGATGTGCCGGGGCTGCGCCGGGTGGCATCGAGGCCCATCTTCGAAGTCGTGGGCCCGGGCGGGTCGAGCGACGGATCAAGACTCGACCCCGACAGACCCTCGACGATGATCGCGTCGCGGGACCACTGCACCCGGCTTGCGATGGCCCACTCGAGCGACTGGGGTTGGAAGATATCGACCTCCGGGCCGACTGCGACGACGGTCTTCACCCGCCGATAGGCCAAGGCCGCCATCAACGCATCGCGCGCCTCACCGGGCGCCGGGTCATCGAGCTGCAACACCGCATGGAACCGCCGCCCGGCGGTCGGCACATGGACATTGATGATCGAGGGTGCGACCTGCCGTACCAGCTCGTAGAGTTTGCCTTCCATGACGAGATTGTCCGGGACCAGCATGTCGGCGAGCCCCGATCCGTAGTCGTGGTAGAGCGCATCGTGGCGGAAGGTGATGCATTCGATGCTGACCGCAGGCGCCTGCACGACGCCGCCCAAGAAACCGGTGTACTCGCTGAACGGTCCGTCGCTCACGAGCCGCGCAGGATCAGCCCAGCCTTCGAGCACGATCTCTGCATCCGCTGGGACCCGCAAGCGATCACCATGCAGCACCGAAGCGACCAAGCGCAGCGGCGCGCCGATCACGCCGCCGGCGGCCGACCAGTGGCTCTCCGGATACCGGAGTTTGGCCTGGGTCCCGAGCAGCACTGCCGGATGGTGGCCGATCCAAAAGACGACGGGACATCGTTCGCCCCGCTCCCGGAATTTGCGCAGATTGCGCGCGTTGTGTGAGGCCGGGTACGGGAACCAGGTCATCTCCTGCGGCCCCTTCACCCAACATCGTTGTATCGCGGTGTTGTCGATACCGCTGTCTGGGTCAAAAGTCGTGGCATGGGCGGCGGTGAGATACGGACCCGGTTCGCCTTCGTGTTGCGTCAGTACCGGCAGCGTGTAGAGGTCGGCCGCGGCATCGCGAAGCACCACCTGCTGGACCGGTGCCTCGGCGCGGGACACCGTCACCGGCTCGATGGCCGCCCGGCTGCGCGTCGCAAAGAACCGCGCGGCTTGACGGGGATCGGCGAGGCCGACCGCGCGGGCGGTGAGCTCGCGGCTCGCGGTGAGGTTCGTGACCACCGGAAACCGCGAGCGACGACCATCCAAAGCCGCCACATCGCGGGCGATGAGCACGGGCGCGCGCCCCGCCGCATCCAAGGCATGTTGCAACGCGGTAAGCTCATGGACCGGGGACACGGCGCCGGGTAGTTCCCAGACCGCGTCGCGATGGAGTTCGAGGAATCGGCGTAGGTCTGTCATGAAGGTCCAGCACTCGTTATAGTTTCATGATGACACGCGGGCTCGTCGTCTGCCAACGCCTGAGCGCCCCCCACCACCACCCCCACCCCCCCACCACCATGGAGTCTGCAGTGACCGCAAACCACGCTCCGCACCCGTACCCGATCGCGCCGCGGGTCACGAGCCTGATCGATGGGGTGTCCGTGTCTGCCCAGTCGCCCGGTCATGACATCGAGATCATCGATCCGACCACCGAACAGCCACTCAGCACGCTCCGCGAGGCTGACGCGGCAGAGGTGGATTCCGCGGTGCAGGCGGCCCGTCTCGCCTTCGACCGCGGTCCTTGGCCGCGGCTCGACATCAACGCCCGCAAAGACATCCTGTACTCGATCAGGGACCACCTGCGTCGCAATGCGGAGGAATTGACCTGGCTCGAGTGCACCAGCGTCGGACTGCCGCTGCTCAGCGTGAGGAACCAGGTCCAAAGGATGGCGCGGAACTTTGAATTCTTTGCCGAAGCCGCCAGTACCGCGCACGGGGAGACCTATACGCAGACCGCGGGGTACTTGACCTATGTCACCCGCGAACCCAAGGGTGTCGCAGCGTGCGTCGCACCCTGGAACGCACCGCTCGCGCTGTCCTCGATGCGCATCGCCTCGTGCATCGCCTGGGGCAACACCTGTGTGCTCAAACCCTCGGAATACACCCCGCTTTCGGTCCGGCGGATGGTCGAAGTGCTGCACGAGGCCGGCTTGCCTGCGGGCGTGGTCAATCTCGTGAACGGGCGCGGCGCAGTGACCGGGGATGCCTTGGTGTCGCATCCCGGGATCGACATGGTGGGGTTCACGGGCGGTACCGCGACCGGACGGGTCATCGCCGCCACCGCCGGGCGCAACCTGAAACCCGTCGCGCTCGAACTCGGTGGCAAGTCCGCCAACATCATCTTCGACACCGCCGATGTCGGGCGCGCCTTGGACGGCGCCCTCGCGGGGATCTACGGCAACAACGGTCAACAGTGCCTCGCCGGATCACGGATCTTTCTGCAACGAGGCATCGCAGACGCGTTCATCGAACGCTTCGTCGCGCGTAGCCGGCGCATCCGCGTCGGTGATCCGCTGCAGCCCGACACCGAGATCGGGCCGCTCGCCTTCCGTGCCCATATGGATCGCGTCCTGTCCTATGTGGACACCGCAGGCGCCGACGGCGCGACCCTTCTGACCGGCGGTCGGCGCACGGACACACCCTCACGCGGCTGGTTCATCGAACCCACTGCGGTGTTGGCGCCGAACAATGCGGCACGGATCTGCCAAGAGGAGATCTTCGGCCCCTTCGCCACATTCATCGTGTTCGACACCTTGGATGAGGTGATCCAACTCGCCAACGACTCGATGTTCGGGCTCGTCGCCTATGTCTGGTCAGAGGATCTGACCACGGTGATGCGCTGCTCGCGCGAGATCCGCGCCGGCACCATCTGGGTGAACACACCGATGATGCGCGAACTGCGTGCGCCGTTCGGCGGCTTCAAGGACTCCGGCATCGGCCGCGATGGTCCGCAGAGCAGCCTCGATTTCTTCACCGAACTCAAGGCGACCACCATCCCCATCGACACGGTGAAGATGCACCGCTTCGGTTTGGGCGCAGCCTGACCTGCCTCGACACCACACGGAGATCCCATGCCCCTCGCACACATCAACGGCCACGACATGTACTACGAAGTCTTGGGCAGCGGCGAGCCGGTGCTCTGCATGGGCGGATGGGGCACTTTCTGCCACGAGAACCATCATCACCTGGCGCGCGGGCTCACCGATCGTTGGCAGGTGGTCCTGTTCGACTATCGGGGTATCCGCGACTCGGGCGATGACCTGAGCGTCCCGTCGACGATGGCGCTCCATGCCGATGATGCGATCGGCCTCTTGGACCATCTCGGACTCACCCGGGTGCATCTGGTGGGGCTGGTCGGCATGGGGGCGTGCATCGCACAGGAGATGGCGATCAAGCGCCCTGATCTCGCGCGCAGCATGCTCAACACCGGCGCTTGGTGCGAGATGGACCCGTTCCTGCGAGACCAACTGGAGATGTTCCGCTGGCTGCATCGTGACGCGGGCTTCGAGGCCTTCCAGAAGGCGGTGACGCTGTTGTCGTTCACGCCCGAGTACTACAACGCCAACCACACCAAACTGCTCGGACCCGAGGGCGGTTGGAAAGAACTGAACGGCCGATATCCCGCCCATTCCCGTCTGATCGATGCCTGTGTCGGCTTCGACTCGCGCAGCCGATTGGGTCAGGTGCGCTGTCCGACGCTGGTGCTCCACGCCGCGCTCGACCAAGTCACGAGCCCCCGTACCACGCTGCCCATCGAGCACGGCATCCCTCACGCGATCGGCGAGACCTGGGACGATCTCGCCCATGTGGTGGCCGGCAAAGAGCAGAAGATCCGTTTCGCGCGGCGCCTCTTCGACTGGTTGTCCTCGACGTGATCGTCGTCCGCCCGTCACACCAGCAAAGCTGAGGCCTCCCGATGTTCCGATCGCTCGGTCCCGCGGTCCGCGGTCTATTTGTCGCCTGCCTTGCGGGCTTCGTGCTCGGGGTCTGGCAACCGGCCGTGATCGAGGTCTTCGCGTTGTGGCCGATCGGGTCGGGTTTTCAAGCTTGGCAATTGCTGACCTACTCGTTCCTGCACGGCGGACTCTGGCACCTCGCATTCAACATGATCGGCTTGGTGAGCTTCGGTCGGGAACTCGAGGCTTGGTGGGGGTCGAAGGCGTTCCTGCGGTTCTGGATCGCCAGCGTGCTGAGCGCGGCCTTGGTGCAGCTCTCGGTCACGGCAGCGACAGGCTCGACCCAAGCGACGGTCGGCGCCTCCGGCGGCCTCTTCGGCCTGCTGCTCGGCTTCGCGATGATGTTCCCGAAGCGGAGGATCTTGCTGTTGATCCCACCGATACCGATGCCCGCCTGGCTGTTCGTGCTGCTGTTCGGTGCGCTGGAGCTGTACCTCGGGGTGAGCGGGACCGCCTCGGGTATCGCGCATTTCGCCCATCTCGGCGGCATGCTCGGCGGCTTCTGGATGTTGCAGCGATGGCGGCTCAACGCGTCCAAAGATTGATGCGGCGCCATCGGCCGCTGCGCCAGCGCAGGTACATCACGCCGCCGAGCACCACCACATAGGCGGTCAACGCGAGCCATCCGCCGAGCGCGCCAAGACCCGCCTGCGGCAACCCGGGCACCCACGCCGTCTGTTCATCGAACACCAGCGTGTGTGCGAGCGGCACGAACACCACCCAAGAGAGCATCAGCGAGGCGGCGGCCGGGACGCTCGTGTCGCCGGCGGCGCGCAGGGCGAAACTGGAGCCGAAATAGAGCCCATCGAAGAATTGGTACGCGGCCGCAGGCCAGAGCAGGATCAAAGCGATGCGGATCGCCTCCACGGAATCTGCATCTCCACTCCCGACGAAAGTGGGCAACAGCCACGGCGCAAGGACCAACAACAGCAAGGCCACCCCGAACATCAGACCGGCGCAGCAGCGGATGATGAAGTTACCGAGACGCGCCGCCCAATCGGGATCGCCTGCGCCGATCGCCTGCCCGACGACCGTGGTGCCGGCTGAGGCAAGACCTAGCGTCGGCATGTAGGCGATCGAGGTCAACATCATCACCACTTGCGTCGCGGCAGCACCGGCGTTGCCGACCTGCGTGACCATCAACTGCATCAGCGCCACGCCGAGCACATCCGCGCCGTACATGACGCCGATCGGCAGACCCACCCTGAGTTGTCTCGCGATCAAGGCAGGTTGCGGACGCCAGGCGACGCGGGTGCGATATCTTCGGGCGATCGGCCCGGCCAAGAAGAACATGAGTGCCACCAACGCTCCGCAGGCCTGCGCGATGTTGGTACCCCAAGCGGCGCCTGACATCCCAAGCCCCAGCTCGAACATCAGGTACTGATTGGCCGGCACATTGGCCACCAAGGTGACGACCGTGACCCATAAGGTCACGCGCGTCGCACCGATACCGTTGAAGAACCCGAGGAACGCCCAAGTGATCGCGCCGAGCACCGCCCCTTGCATACGAGGCTCCCAATACTCGACGGCCAGGGCGGCGGTGCTCGCCTGCAGATCGAACAAGGCGAGCAAGGGAGCGCCCATCACCGAGGCCACCCAGAAGAGCGGGATGCAGACCAGTGCCGCCCAGACGCCGCCCCAGGCGCTCTGGGCCGCGCGCACCCGACGTCCGCCGCCATCGGCTTGCGAGACGAAGGTCTGGACGGCGAGACCGACGCCCCCGAGCGCGAGGATCACGGCGGTCATCAACCAGTAGATCGTCCCGATCGCGGCGACCGCCTCGGTCGACAGACGACCGATGAACCAGGTGTCGGTGAGGTTCAACGCGGCCTGGATCGCGTTGGTCAACATCAGAGGCGCCGCGAGATGAAACAACGCGCGCAGGTCGATGCGCCGTCGACCATCGGTGCCGATGCGCGCCACGGGCAACGGACCTCGCGCCGACGGCTCGGTGACCGCCACCTCAGCAGGCTCGGTCATCGGAGTCCGTTCGCGTCTTCGCGGCGGGCGAACACCGCTGCGAGCCACAGCGCGATCACCAGCATCGCAAGACTGACACCGGCCAGCACCCAGGCGATACCCGCCAGACCGAATCCTGCGACCAGCGGATAGATCAACTGCGAGAGACTGTCGCCGCCGCGCTGCAGCAGCGTGTCGATAAGGCTCTTGCTCTTGAATTTACTTTCGGGGTTGAGCACGGTGAACAGCATCTCGCGCGTCGGCTTGAAAAGTCCGTAGTCGACCGCACGGCGTAATACTTGGGTGGCGATCAGGACCGCACCGATCGGCGCCAACGCCAGCAGCAGGAAGGACCCCACGAGGATCACCGGCACTGCGCCAAGCGCGGCGCGCAGCCCGCCGCGCGACGCCAACCAACCGACCACCACCGCCTGGAAGAAGAGCGAGAGTACGCTCGTCGCGAGGTCGATCTTCGCGAACAACGCAGCACGGCTTTCGAGCCCGAAAAAGGCGCCCTCGACGAACTTCGCCTGCTCCTGATACATGAAACCGCCGATCACCTGCCCGAGGACCACGATGCCAGCGATGGCCAATAGATAGGGCGAGGTCAACAGGCGCTTGAGATCATCCGTCGCGCGACCGCCGACCGGCAACGCAAGCCGTGCCGCCGGATCCTGCCCCTCACTGCGCGCCTCGGCGGCCTGGGCACGATGGCCGAACACTGCAGCGGTCAGCAAGAAACCGACCGCCACGAGGATGATGACGGTCGTACCCGACCGCTCGACGAACACGGCCGTCAAGAAGGGTCCCGCGATCGCGCCGGCACTGCCCCCGGCGGCGATGAAGCCGAACACACGACGAGCCGCGACCGAACGCCAAGCATCGACCATCACGCTCCAGAACACCGACACGATGAACAGGTTCAACGAGGTGACCGCGACCCAATAGACCGCAGGTAATAGGCGGGAGTCAGGCTGGGCGGACATCGCGATCGCGAGGCCGGCGAACAGCACCGCCACAGCCGAATAGATGACCGGGAACATCAACCGCCGCGGCAAGCGCGCGACCACGAACCAGTAGATCGGCAATACGAACGCCATCACCGCCGAGGCGACATAAAACAGCGTGGCGATGGACTCCCGACCAACCTCAAGGGCGAACGCTTCACGCAGACTGCGCAGCATGTAGTAGCCGCACAGCAGGAAGAAATACGCTGCGCCCGCAGAGAGCACCGCCCCGCCCTCGCCTTGACGCAACAGCCCGCCGAGACGCCACGGCGCCTCATCCGCGGGACGGTCTGCCGTCACGGTGTCAGGCCATCGATGACGAGCGGGCGGGTGAGGTCACGCCCCACGGTGTAGGTCAGGCGCCCGATAGGCTCCCCGGTCTTGGGCGTGGCACTGCCATCGGCGGAGATCTTGGCAGAGACCTCGACCTCATCCCCCGAGGCGAACACCACGCCCGGCAACATGCTGTCTTGCGGCGTGATCAACACGGTGGCGGGCAGCACAGCCGGCAACCGCTTCGCCGCGAGCGGCGGTCCGGGCCGGCCCGGTGTTCGCACGAACACGAACAAGGTCGCGCCGGGGGTCATGCGCGCCGCCATCGAGGGTGCGATCGAGACCTCGACGTTGATGCTGGGTGCACCCGGCGGAGCGGCGGCAACAGCCGGTTCCGTCGCGCCGCCGCGCAACGTCGCGACCTGCGTCTCGATGATGCTGCGCACCTCCGGCGGGGTGTCGAGCGTCAGCAGCCGTTCGAACCGTTCGATCGCAAGCTCGAACTCCTGACGGTTCTGGGCAGCGACCGCCGCGAAGAACAAGACTCGACCGGACTTCGGATCAAGCTCGAGCGCACGCTCAAAAAGCCGCCCTATCCTGTCGTCCATCACATTGTCGTTCTGCAACATCATCGCTTCTGCGATCCCGAGCACCGCCTCGGCGTTGCGTCCACCCTGCAAGCGGTCGGCCCGTTGGAACGCACGGATGGCGAGCGGATGCTGACCGATCGCGTTATGTGAGCGGCCGAGCGTCAGCCAGCCCTCGACATCGTCAGGCTGCCGCTCGAGGCGCCGCGCGAGCCTGCCGACCATCGCGTTGGCGGTCGATGGGGACTCTGCCTGTGACCAATCCCAACGGCTCGACCAGGCATAGAACGCAGCCGATCCGCCGAGCAAAGCCAGCGCAGTGACGATACCTGCCGTCCGTGAACCGCGACCGTCGCGCCACAAGGGTCTCGACAGATACGCCGCCGTGAGGACCGCAAACGCGATCGCGATCGCGATGGACAGGAAGACCGTCATCGGCGGGACTCCTCAATAATTGAATCATCCTTGGACACCATCGCCCCGCGTTGCCGCAACACACGCCACGCCACGCCGAGGCCGAGCAGCAGCAAGGCCAACGGCGCGAGCCAAAGCCAGGCGGTTCGCGCGTTGAAGTCCGGCCGGAACAGGATGAAATCACCGTATCGGGCGCGGAGGTGGTCGCGCACCTGATCGTCGCTGAGACCGCGCAACAGAAGCTCGCGCACCTCGCGCCGCAGATCACCCGCGAGTCCGACCGGCGAGTCGGCGATGGACTGGTTCTGACACTGCATGCAACGCAGTTCATGGCTCAGGTCCCGATAGCGCTGCTGCAAGGCGGGATCTTCCAACTCGATCGGATCGATGGCTTGGGCCATCGGTGCATGGAACGCGCTGACCGCCCAGACTCCCCACAGGATCGCGGTCGCGGCTGCTTTGATTAGATGACTCACGTCAGAGGTCTCACGACTGTCACCCCTCCACCGCGGCGCCCGGTACAGGCACCAGAACAGGCTCATCGGGCGCCCCCTGCCGTGTCGGCATCCGCGAAAGGAATTCCCGCGCCCAGACCTCGGGGGTCATCGCACCGACATGGCGGTGACGGACGATGCCCTGATCATCGATCAAAAAAGTTTCGGGGGCGCCATAGACACCCCACTCGACCGCCACTTGACCATCCCGATCGACCGGCACGGCGTCATAGGGGTCGCCAAGCTCCGCAAGCCATCGCTGCGCAAGGACATCTTCATCCTTCCAATTGAGGCCGATGATGGCGATTTCGCCGCTTCGGGCGATCTCTAGGAGCATGTCGTGCTCGACCCGGCACTGCGGGCACCACGTGCCCCAGACATTCAGCAGGTGCCAACGACCTCGCATCGAGGCCGACTCGAAATCAGCCGACCCATCAAGCGACGGTAAACGGAACTCAGGCCCCGGCTTACCGAGCAACGCCGAGGGGATGATCCCCTTCTGCGAGGATCGCTGGATGCCGACGAACAACAGCACGACCAACAACCCGAACAAGCCGGCTGGCAGGAGGAACCGGTTCATGGCACTTCTTCGTCACCCTTGCGGTAACGACGATCACAGGCCGCGATGATGCCGCCGATGGCCATCAACAACGCGGCAAGCCAGACGTAGTTGATGAGCGGACGGACCTGCGCCCGCACGCTCCAACGCCCGGCGCCGAGGTCCTCACCGAGGGCGGCGAAGATGTCGCGCGTCCAATGCATGTCGATACCAGCCTCGGTCATCTGTTGTTGCTGGATCCAATAATTACGCTTCTCGGGATGCAGCACCGCGACCTGACGGCCACCCTCGGTGACGATGATCTCGCCACGCAACGCGTCGTAGTTCGGCCCTTCCTTCCCCTCGAGACTCACCAACCGGTACTCGTAGTCACCGAGCTTCCCGGATTCGCCGATGCCGAGTGCGAGATCGCGCTCGAGGGTGTAGGACTCGACAGCCGTGATGGAGATGACGAAGACGCCGAGCGAGGCGTGGGCGAGCGCCATGCCGAGGATGGCGGGCGGTAGCGCCAACTTGCGACGCCAGCGGTCGATCGGGTCGACGAAGGCCGACAACATCAGCCAAGCACCCAGAGCGAAGCCCACCGGCGTCAGTACCTTCGCGCCCTCCCAGGCGCCGAACACCAGCGCCAGCGCGATCAACACGCCGAGCACGAGCGTGCCGAGGATCTCTCGTTTGCGTTGTCCGAGCCGTCCCTTCTTCCAACCGGAATGCAGACCCACAGCCGCAAAGGCCAGCAGCGGCAGGGTCGGCAACAGGAACACCGGGTCGTAATACTGCCGTCCGACCGATAGCGTGCCGAGCCCGAGCGCGTCGGAGATCAGGGGCGCCATCGTGCCGGCGAACACCGCCGCCGCAGCGACCATCAGCAGGATGTTGTTGAAGAGCAGGAACGACTCGCGTGCGGTCAGTTCGAATCCCGCCTCGCTACGCAGGAGCGGCGCCCGCCACGCATACAAGGCGAGCGCGCCACCGATGATGATCACGAGGAACGCAAGGATGAAGAGACCACGCTCCGGATCGGCTGCGAAGGAATGCACCGACACCAACACGCCTGATCGGACGAGGAAGGTGCCGAGCAACGACAAAGAGAACCCGAGGATCGCGAGCAACAGCGTCCAACTCTTGAAGAGTCCGCGCTTCTCGGTCACCGCGAGGGAGTGGATCAGCGCGGTCGCCACAAGCCAGGGCATGAACGACGCGTTCTCGACCGGATCCCAGAACCAATAGCCGCCCCACCCCAGTTCGTAGTACGCCCACCACGAGCCGAGCGCGATCCCGACCGTGAGCAGCGCCCAGGCGACCGTAGTCCAGGGCCTCGCCCACCGCGCCCATGCGGCGTCGAGGCGTCCTTCGATCATGGCCGCGCAGGCGAAAGCGAACGCGACCGACAGCCCGACGTACCCGGCGTAGAGCAGCGGTGGGTGCATGGCCAGCGCCGGATCTTGGAGTAGCGGATTGAGATCACGCCCGTCAGGTGCAGCAGGATCGAGGCGCGCGAAGGGGTTGGAGGTCGCGAGCGTGAACAACAGGAAGCCGATGGCGATGAGCCCGAGGACCCCCAGCACGCGGGCCGCGAATTCCGGCGGCAGATTGCGCGACAGCAGCGCCACCGCCAAAGTCCACGCGACCATGATCCACGCCCAGAGCAGCAGCGAGCCCTCGTGGGCGCCCCAGACGGCAGCGATCCGGTAGCCGACGGGCAGCGCCGTGTTGGAGTTGGCGGCGACGTACTCGACCGAGAAATCGTTCTGGACGAACGCGTAGACGAGCGCGGCGAGCGAAAGGCTGACGAGCACGAACTGTGCGATCACCGCCGAGCGGGTGACATCGATCCATGCCTGACGCCCGAGTGCAGGGCCTGCGATCCCGAAGAATGCCTGTGCGACGGCGGCCGCCAACGCGAGCACCAGCATGAAATGACCGAGTTCTGGGATCATGTGCGCGGACCGTTGCGGATGTCAGGGTTCACCGGCATGACGCCGCCATGTTTTTCCTTGATGGCACGCGCGACCTCAGGCGGCATGTAATTCTCGTCATGCTTGGCGAGGATCTCGTCGGCGACGAAGATGCCGTCGCTGCCGAGCTTGCCGTGCGCGACGACGCCTTGGTTCTCGCGGAACAGGTCCGGGACCACCCCCGAATATCGGACCGGCACATCGCGCTGGAAATCCGTGACCACGAACTGCATCTCCAAGCTCCCCGCGGTCCGAGCGACCGTTCCCGGCCGCACCATGCCACCCAGACGGAAGCGCTTATCGAGCGGCGCTGACCCGGCAGCCACCTGGCTCGGGTCGAAGAAGAACATGACGTTGTCCTGGAACGCGCGGGCCGCCAGCAACGCCGCCAACGACACGCCGGCGAGGATGCCGACCACCAGCGCGATCCGCCGCCGCCGAGGGGTCATGGTGCGTCACCGTCAGCATCCGCCGAGAAACGGCGACGCGCCTCGGCGAGCGCCTGCTGGTGGGCGCGCCGTGCCGCGATGATGTTCCACGCCACGACGGCGAACGTCACGGCGTAAGCAGGCCAAAGAAAAGCAGCATAGCCGCCCATGGCGAAGAAATCCCTCAAGACACCACCTCCTTGACCCAGGACGCCCCACGCTCGCGCCGCAGCACCTCAGCCCTCATGCGCACCAGCATGACCGCTGCGAACAGAAGAGTGAATCCGAGCAGCATCATCAACAGCGGCGCAAGCATATCGAACGGCATCGAGGGCCGCTCCATCTTCATGACCGAGGGCGCTTGGTGGATCGAGTTCCACCACTCGACCGAATAGCGGATGATCGGCAGATTGACCACACCGATGATCGCGAGGACGGCGCTCGCACGATCGGCACGACCGAGATCGTCGATGCCGGAGCGCAGGGCCATGTATCCGAGATAGAGGATGAGCAATACGAGCTGCGCGGTCAGACGCGGGTCCCAGACCCAATAGGTCCCCCACATCGGCTTGCCCCAGAGCATCCCGGTGACGAGGGAGACGAATGTGAAAGAGGCGCCGATCGCGGCGCAGCTCGCCGCGGCGGCATGCGCGACTTTCATCCGCCAGATCAGACCCACGGCCGCAGCGGTCGCCATCACCCCGTAGATCATCACCGACAGCCAGGCCGAGGGGGCATGGACGTAGATCATCCTGAAGCCCTCGCCCTGCTGGTAGTCGGGCGGGGCCAGAAAAAGGCCGGCATACAGCGCCGACACGATGAGCAGACCCGCGGGCCATGCAAACCACGGCGTCAGGGTACCGGCCACTCGGTAGATGTGGGGCGGCGAGGCGAGGCGATGAAACCAGGTCCAGTCCATGCGTCGAAGTCACTCCAGTCCGATGCGCACCGCGGCGGCAGCCGCCAGTGGCGCGAGAGTCAGGGCCAGCACGGCGAGCGACCCGAGCAGATAAAGGACTCCGATGAGACCTTCCCCGGCGATGGCGAGTTCCGTCGCACGCGCGCCAAAAATCAAAACCGGCACTGCGAGCGGGAGCGTCAGCAAAGAGAGCAGCACCCCGCCCCGGCGGACCCCGAGGGTCAGCGATGCGCCCATCGCACCGATCAGGCTCAAGCTTACCGTGCCCAAGGCCAAGGCGCAGAGGATGCCGGGCATCGCCGCCACGGGGACCCCCAAGGCGAAGCCCACCACCGGCGCCATCAGGGTGAGCGGCAAGCCGGTGATCACCCAATGGGCGGCCGTCTTGCCGAGCACCAAGGCGGCCAGGGGCTGGCCGGACAACACCATCTGCTCGAGCGTCCCGTCCTCGGCGTCCTCTCGGAACAGCCCGTCCAAGGACAATTGGGAGGCCAGCAGCGCCCCCACCCAGAGCACCCCGGGCGCGATCTGCCGCAACTTGCCAAGTTCAGGGGTATAGCCGAGGGTGAACAGCAGCGCGACGACCGCGAAGAACGCGAGTGGATGCACCACTTGCCCAGGCCGACGCAAAGCGAGCCGCAGATCGCGCCACAGCACGCCGGCCCAGGCGCTCATGCCGCCCTGCGAGACAGCACAAGTTCGTCGCGTGCCTGCGACGGCAAGCCGAGGTCTTGATGGGTGGCGGCGATCACGAGACCGCCCCCCTGCAGATGCCCCTCGATCAAGCGGGTGACCAAGGCCAAGCCTGTCGCATCGAGGTGCGTCACCGGCTCATCGAGCAACCAGATCGGCGCAGGCGCGAGGCACAGCAATGCGAGCGCCACCCGGCGTCGCTGCCCAGCCGACAGGCTGCGGGCGAGACGGTCAGCGAAACGGGACGCGTCGGCGGCAAGCAATGCGGCGGACACCGCCTCGCCCCGTCGTACACGGGATACCCCGCGCATCACAGCCGCGAACCGCAGGTTCTCGGCGACGCTGAGGTCACCCTTGAGCGGGGGATCATGCCCGAGATAGACGAGGTCTCTCTGGAACTCGGGCGATCGTGGTTCAACCGTGCTGCCCTTCCATCGCAGCGTCCCACCCTCGATCTCAAGCAGCCCGCACAGGGCTCGGAGCAATGTGGTCTTGCCGCTGCCGTTGGCGCCGAGTACTTGAAGGCAGCGGCTTGGTGCGACGGCGAAGTGCAGCCCGGCGAGGACTGGGCGTGCACCGCGACAAAGGGTCAGATCGATGACTTCAAGCACTTTGTTATCGGGCCGTCGAGGGCGGAACAGGCGGATACCGGTTCTGAGGTGCGAAGCGTAACATAGGGTTTTGCCCCCCTTTGAATTAGGAATGCCCACCATGACCCACCCTCTTTCGACCGGCCCTGTTGCGCCCTTCCGTGCCGTCAAGATCCTTGCGACCCTCGCCGCCCTGGTCGCGCTCAGCGGCTGTGCCGCGGCCGTCGTCACGACCGGCGCCGTCGCGGTGGCCGGTGCAGGCATCGGCGCGGTCGCGAAAGTGGCAGGGGCCGGCATCGATGCCATCGTGCCCGACCTCTCGGACTACTCGAACAAGTGGCGGCTCGAATGCAGCGGTGGTGCCGACAGCGATGGCCGAGTGGTCCTGCACCTCACCCCCAAAGGCGAAGCCCACCAGGAAGTCACGGTAGCGATCGTCAAGGGCACCGGCGAAAACGCCGTCGCACGCGCGATCCGCGATGCGCTCAAGGCGCAGCTCGACAGCAAGCGATTCCATGTCGAGGTCGACGATGGCGAGGATGTCCTCATCAAAAAGCGCGGCCGGACCCCCGATATCGCGCTGCGGGTCGCCGAGAATACGGTCGCTGGGGTACGCCTGAACACGGACAAGGAGTGATACGCTGACCGGCCGGAATGGTCGGTAGGCGGCTGAGCCCCGGTGGCGAAACTGGTAGACGCAACGGACTTAAAATCCGTCGGCCTAACGGCCGTGCTGGTTCGATTCCGGCCCGGGGCACCATCTTTATCGTTGGTTTTTATCGATCGAGGGATCCCCACGTGACGATGCCAAGCCTTCCGCGCCACCCGTGGTCTGTCGCCGCTGCCTTGTTGGCGCTCCTGACCCTCTCGGCTTGCAGCAATCCGCCGTCCCGCGAAGACCGCGCACCCGGGGACCCTGACACACTGCGCACGCTCGATACGGGCGCCGTGCTCGGCTACGCCAACCCGTTCGGCGGCCATAGTTGGCTCGGACTCCCCTTCGCCGCACCCCCGGTCGGTGACCTTCGCTGGCGTGCGCCGCGCCCGCCGACCGCATGGGCGGGGACGCGCAGTGCATTGCTGCCGGGTGAGCCCTGCCTTCAGTACGGATCCCCGCTGGGTGGGATCGGCCCCGCGGGATCACGCCAAGGGAGCGAGGACTGTCTCTACCTGAATGTCTATGCGCCGAAGCTCACGCCGACCCAATCGGCCGGCAGGAAGCTCCCCGTGATGGTCTGGATCCACGGCGGCGGCAATACCATCGGTGCCGCCTCGGTCTGGGAGGGCGGCGCCCTCGCCGCGCGCGAAGATGTCCTCGTCGTGATGATCAACTATCGCCTCGGGCCGATGGGTTGGTTCGTGCCGCCGGAGGGCTCCACTTCGGATCCGCTCGAGCGTTCCGGTAATTTCGGCAATCTCGATACCCACGAAGCCTTGCGCTGGGTGCAGCGCAACGCGGCCGCTTTCGGCGGCGATCCGGGCAATGTCACCGTGTTCGGCCAATCAGCGGGTGCGACCAATACGCTGGTGCTGGCGGTAGCGCCGTCGGCCAAGGGCCTGTTCCACAAGTTGATCGTGCAGAGCAACGCCTATGGGCTCGCGCCAGCCCCGAGCCCGGAGGGTCCAGGCGGCAGCACCGCGGCCTTGCAGCGGCTGCTCGTCGCGTCGGGCAAAGCCGCCGATGCCGCAGCAGCGGAAGCACTCGCGCGCCGCCTCACGCCGGTCGAAGCCGCTGCGCTTCTGCGGGAAGCGGATCCTTGGGTGGCCTACGAGGCGATCCGTGGCGACACCCGTGGGGGCTACGATCCGTTCGTGTCGGTGTTCGCGGACGGCGTGGTGCATCGAGCCGGCGCGCTTCGCGACTCGCTCGCCGACCCCGCCACGCACACCGATGTCCCCATGATCGTCGGCTCCAACCGCGACGAGAACAAGACCTTCATGGCATTCGACCCACGGCTGGTGCGTACGGTCGCCGGTACGCCGGTCGGACTGCGCGACCCGGAGGCGTACGACCGCCTCGCGCGCTATCGCTCGGCCCTTTGGAAAGCCGACGGTGTCGATGATCTGGCGAGCCTGCTCTCCCGACACGGTGCGCCGGTGTTCGCCTATCGCTGGGATTGGGATGAACAAGGCCGAGCGTATGGTGTCGTCGATCTCTCACGCATCCTCGGCGCCTCGCACGGCCTCGAAATCCCCTTCGTGCTTGGGCACTTCGATGTCGGCCCGCAGTCCGGCATCCTGTTCCACGAGCGCAACGAGAAGGAGCGCCTTGCGCTCAGCGCAAAGATGATGCGGTTCTGGGCGGAGTTCGCCCGGACGGGCGACCCCGGTAAGGCCATCGATGATCCGGCCATCGCGTGGCTGCCTTGGTCGGATGAGCCGTCGGACGCACGGCGTCTGATGGTGTTCGACACGCCTGCGGACGGCGGGAGCCGAATGACCGACGAGCGGGTCTCACGCGAGAGCCTCGTGGGACAGATGGAGGCCGAACCCATCGCCGTGGCGGCGCGCTGCGAACTGTTCCGCGAGACCTTCACAGCCCGGCGCGATGCCTGGGCGGACACGGCCTACCAACGCTTCGCCGCTGGCCAATGCCCGGGCGAGCGGCTCAACCGCTCGGCGTCGGCGGCCTCGGCGGACTGACACGATAGACGACGCCCGCGTAGTCGTCGGACACATAGACCTCGCCGTCGGGACTCTCGATCACATCGACCGGACGGCCGATGAGTCCGGTGTCGCCACGGAAACCCGCGAGGAACGGGCGCTCTTCGATACGCCCGTCTTCGGTCCAATGCAGCGAGACGACGGCATAGCCATCGGGCACGCTGCGGTTCCAGGAGCCATGGAGCGCCACCAACGCGACGCGCGCGCCAAGGTCAAGGTGTGCGGGATTCCTCAGGAATCGCATGCCGAGCGGTGCGTTATGGGCGCGGAAGGCATGCACCGGTTTGCGGGCTTCGGCGATCCGCGCTGTTTGTCCGGCCCCGAACTCCGGGTCGACGATGTCGATCCCATGTACGAACGGCCAGCCGTAAAAGCCTCCCTGCTCGATGCGGTTGAGTTCATCGGGCGGGATGTCGTCCCCCATGAGATCGCGGCCGTTCTCGGTCGCATGCAATCCGTCATCCCAGGGCGCCCAATCGAACCCGGTCGGGTTGCGCAGACCCGTCGCGTACTCGCTGCCCGCCGACCCGTCGGCGGCGTAGACCCAGAGCGTGGCCCGTTGTGGGTCGGTCTCGAGACAGACGTTGCAGGTGGAGCCGGACCCGACATAGAGCCGTCCATCCGGCCCGACGCGTGCCGTCTTGCGCCAATGATTGCCCTCACCACCGAGCCCCGCGACCAGCGGCTGCAACGCGCCGCTCGTGGCGCGGGTATCCGCATCGAATCGCACCCGGGAGATCCGGGTCGCCTCGGCGATGTACAGCCATCCGTCGTGCAGATCGACACCGTTCGGGCGGTCCAGCCCGGAGAACAGCGTGCGACGACCGTCGGACCGTCCATCTCCGTCGGCATCGCGCTCGAGCAGTACGACGAGCCCGCCGCGTGGCTGGGCGACGATGACATCGCCCGTCGCGCTTGAGGCCATCATGCGCACACTCGGCAGCTCGGCCGCAAAACGCGAGACGCTATAACCGGGCGGGACCCGCAACTGCCGGGCGACGACCGCCTCAGCGGGCGCCTCGATGCCGCCGCCGCGCAACATGCGCCACAACATCGCGCGGTCCGAGAGCGCCACGCCCCCGCCCCACACGAGGTAGACGAAGTAAGCGATCGCCGCGACGGCGAGCCCGACCGCAGCGTAGACAAAATAGCGCACGAAACGCCGACGAAGGACTGCCATGGGGTCGATTATCGCCTTAAACTCTGGATGATGAGCATCTTCTCCCGGATCCCCACCCTCCTCGCCCTCGCCCTCGCCTCACTCGCGCTTGCCGCGTCGGCTGCCGACAACGGCGCCAACAATGGCGCCAGTAATGGAAAAGGGATGCCCGGTAACCCCGACCAGCGGTTCGCCCAATTGGAGACCTTGCTGCCGACCCCGGGCACCACCCGCAGCGCCTCAGGCGCGCCGGGACCGGCCTATTGGCAGCAGCGCGCGGACTATCGGATCAAGGCCCGCCTCGACGAGCAGCGGCACCGCATCACCGCAACGCAGACGATCACCTACACCAACCGCTCACCGGATGCGCTCAGCTATCTTTGGCTGCAGCTCGACCAGAACATCTTCAGCGACGAGTCGATCGCCCGCCGCAGCGAAGTCGCAGCCAATGCAGGTACCCGTCGTGATTCCGCCGGCACCGGCGACAGCCTGAGCTTCGCCGCGATGCGCCGGCACCAAGCCTTCGAGGACCGCGAGTACGGCTATGAGATGGGGCCGATCCGCGACAGCTCGGGACGGGCCCTGAAGACCACCATCAACGACACCATGCTGCGCATCGACCTGCCGCAGCCGTTACGACCCGGGCAGTCCGTCCAGTTCAGCTTCGACTTCGCCTTCAACATCGTCGATGAGGCGCCGGTCGGCGCCCGCAGCGGTTACGAGCACTTCCCGAAGAACGACACCTACCAGTATTTTCTGGCGCAGTGGTTCCCTAGGCTCGCGGCCTACACCGACTACACCGGTTGGCAGCACAAGCAGTTCCTGGGTCGCGGCGAGTTCACCCTGGAGTTCGGCGACTACGATGTTGAACTGACCGTGCCTGCCGACCACATCGTCGCCTCCACCGGCGTGCTGCAGAACCCCGATGCCGTGCTGACGCCGACGCAGCGCGCGCGCCTGAAGCAGGCCGAGTCGGCGGATCGGCCCGTGTTCATCGTCACCCCCGCCGAGGCGCTCGCCAACGAGGCCGAAGGCACCACTGCGATGCGTACCTGGCGGTTCAAGGCCGCGAACGTCCGCGACTTCGCCTGGGCGAGCTCACGCAAATACATCTGGGACGCGATGGGCCACCGCCAGAAGGACTCGGCCATGCCGTTGGTCATGGCGATGTCGTTCTACCCGAACGAAGCCGAACCCATCTGGTCGAAATATTCGACCGAGGCCGTGGTGCACACCATGGAGGTCTACTCGCGTTATTCCTTCGCCTACCCCTACCCGGTCGCGATCTCGGTCAACAGCTGGGAACGGGGCGGCATGGAATATCCGATGATCACCTTCAACGGTTACCGTCCGACACCGGATGAGAAGACCGGCAAGATCACCTATTCCCGCAGCACCAAGTACGGCTTGATCGGCGTGATCATCCACGAGATCGGGCACATCTATTTCCCGATGATCGTCAACAGCGACGAGCGCCAGTGGACCTGGATGGACGAGGGGCTGAACACCTTCCTCGAGTATCTCGCCGAGATCGAATGGGACGCCCGTTTCCCTGCGTTCGGCGATCACACCAATGTGCTCGCCGATATCCCGGGCTACATGCGCTCCACGAACCAAGTGCCGATCATGACGCAGTCGGACACCATCGTGCAGTTCGGGCCCAATGCCTATAGCAAGCCCGCAGCGGCGCTCGCGGTCCTCCGAGAGCTCGTGATGGGTCGCGAGCTGTTCGACCACGCATTCCGCGAGTATTCGACGCGTTGGAAGTTCAAGCGCCCGACACCGGCGGATTTCTTCCGCACCATGGAGGACGCTTCGGCGGTCGACCTCGACTGGTTCTGGCGCGGCTGGTTCTATGGCACGGACCATGTCGACATCGAGGTCGGCGAGATCCGCAGTTACCAGGTCTCGAGCCAGGACCCTGACATCGAGTTCCCGCTCAAGCGACAGGCCTGGGACGGTCAATACCCGCCCTCCGAGACGGCCGCCCGCGACCGCGCGGAAGGCCGCACAACCCGTGTCGAGCGCCGACCGCAACTCAAAGATTTTTACGACGAGAACGACCGCTTCGTCCCGACCAACAAGGACCGCAACGAATACCGCGACTTCCGCGCGAAACTCAAGCCCTGGGAACTCACCGTGCTCGATCGGGCGGTCAAGGCGGGTGAACATGTCCACTTCGTCGATTTCCGCAATGTCGGCGGCCTCGTCTCGCCCTTGCCCCTCAAGCTGACCTTCGCGGACGGGTCGACCCGGGAGACCGTGATCCCGGCCGAGGTCTGGCGCTACGATGCGCTCGAAGTCACGAAGCTCTTCATCGAGAAGCAGCGGTTGGTCAGCGTCGAGTTCGATCCGCGCCATCTGACCGCGGATGCCGACCTGCGCAACAACGCCACGCCGCGCCGCGCGGTGCCGAGCCGCATCGAACTCTTCCGCGGCCGCGACGGCGGACGCGACCAGATGCTCGATGCCTTGGCCGAACTCAAGGTCGATGACAAGAAGGGCGGCCCGAAGGCCGATGAGACCTCGTCCATGCCGATCGCGCCAGCGGCACCCCCACCCACGCCCTGATGGATCGCCCGTTCGTCCGTCCGGCCGAAGGCCCTAGGTCCCGCCGCCGCCGCGAAGCACTCATCGCTCTCGCGTCATCCGCCGCGGTGCTCGCGTTGACCGGCCGCCCGCAGACGGCGTTCGCGCACCGTTCGCGCGTCGCGCTCACCCGAGTGGCCGCCAACGACGCCGCGGCCACATGGGAATTCACCACGACGCTGCATCTCCACGACGCCGCTGGCGCGCTGGTGAAGCTCACCGGTGACGCCGGCGCCGATCCGACGAGCCCCACCGGACGGGCCCGACTGGCGCTCGAACTCGAACGCGCGATCAAGTGGGTCGGCCCGGACGGAAAAGCCTTGCCGCTCACCCTCGAAGGTGCGGAGCTCCTCGGCAACGATCTCGCGTTCTACCAGTCGACACCCGCCCCCTCGATCGCGGGCGATTTCTCGGTCGAGGGGCGCTTTCTGCAGTCCGTCTTCCCGGACATGGCCCACACGCTGCAGTTCGAGTTGACCGATCCACCGCGCAGCGAGCGCCTGACGGGCACGCGGACGAGCGCCGTGTTCGCCTGGTCGCCGCCCGCGTCAGCGTAGCTCGGCGATGATCCGTTGCGACAATCGGGAGATGATCAGATTGCCGGCGTTGTCCGGCGAGTAGTCGATCCCGGGCATGTCATCGACCGTGATCGCCAAGGCGATGCGACCCTGCGGCGTCCAGACGATGCCGACATCGCTGCGCAAGGCATCGAGCGAACCTGATTTGCTGGCCACTCGCAGCGAGCCGCTCTGACGGCCGATCCCGTCCTTGTATTGCTGGCGCTCGAGCGTGTCGAGCAGGTCGCGCGAGGCCGCCTCGTCGACCACTTTTCCGTCGGCCAGCATCCCGAGCAGGCGGGTCATCTCGCGCGGCGTCGATGAGCCGATGCCGAAACGCTGGTTCTCGGGCTCGAGCCCGGCGCGGCTCCAGCCTGTGGCTGCCTTGAGCTGCGTGCCATCGCCGCGGATCTTGCGCATGGCGCGCGTCCGTCGCAGATCGAGCGAGTCCATGTGATCGTTCACCGCGTCGGCACCGATCCGATCGAGGACGAGGTTGGTGGCGGTGTTATCGCTGACGACGATCATCAGCCTGACCGCATCGCGCAGCGAGATGGTCTCACCGTCGCTGAACTCCGACAGCACGCCCGATCCTGACACCTTGGACGCGGCGGAGACCGTGAGGCGCTCGTCCCAGCGGGCCTGACCTTCGGCCACCTGCGCCGCCACCGCACAGGCGATCGGAAGCTTGATGGTGCTGGCCGTGCGCACGGGCTTATCGGGTTCGATGCCGACCTCGGCGCCGGTCTCGAGATGCCGAGCGTGCAACGTCACCGTGCCCTTGAAGCCGACGATCAGCCCCCTGAGTTGCGCTTCGAGGTCTGAAGAGCCCCCCTCCGCCAACGCCCGGGGCGAACCGACCGCAGCGGCCATGAAAGCGGCCAGTAGGAGGATAAGCGAGCAGGATGCAGGCTTGGCGGACATGAGGGCTCCTGGACGCGGGTGACCGGTCTCTGACGACCGGTCATGAACGAGGGAGTGGAGGCTGGGGTCGGAATCGAACCGGCGTACACGGCTTTGCAGGCCGCTGCATGACCACTCTGCCACCCAGCCCAAGGCTTTGCGCCCCGTAGAAGAAAAAAACCCCGGGGGCTGTCGCCACCGGGGTTTCCGGACGAATCTGGAGCGGGAAACGAGACTCGAACTCGCGACCCCGACCTTGGCAAGGTCGTGCTCTACCAACTGAGCTATTCCCGCCCGGGACAGAACGACAATTGTAGGGTCGGACGACCCGAACTTCAAGATGAGCCGCTGCGAAGGTCCGGCCAAGCGGCACGCAGGTGTTCCCAGCCCGAGATGAGCGTGAAGACCGCAGCGATCACGGTCAAGGCCACGCCCACCTGGTACGTCGGCAGGAACCAGACATCCCAGCGGATGAGCATCATCGAGAGGCCGACGATCTGCAGGATGGTCTTGACCTTACCGAGGCTCGAAACGGCGACCTTGCGGCGCGCACCGAGCTCCGCCATCCATTCGCGCAGCGCGGAGATCGCGATCTCACGGCCGATGATGACGATGGCCGGCAGCACCACCACCAAGCGTGCATCCTTGCTGACGAGCAAGACCAAGGCGGTGGCGACGATGAGTTTGTCGGCCACCGGGTCGAGGAAGGCACCGAGCTTCGATGTCTGGCCGTACTTCCGCGCGAAATAGCCGTCAAGCGTGTCGGTGATGCCCGCGATCGCGAACAGCGCGCCAGCCGCCGGATCGGACCAATGATACGGAAGGTGGAACAACAGCACGACGAGCGGAATGGAGAAGATCCGCATCCAGGTCAGTGTGTTGGGGACATTCCAGATCATGGTTCACTCGCCGGGGTGCAGCGCATCATAAAGGTTTTGTGCGAGTGCCGGGCCGATCCCCGGTGCCTGCTCGAGATCGGTCTGTGCGGCACGCAGGACACCCTGCAAGCCACCGAACTGGCGCAACAGCGCGCGGCGCTTGGCCGGGCCCAGCCCGGGCACCGTCTCGAGGATAGACTCGTTGAAGCGGCGGGCGCGACGCCGCCGGTGACCCGTGATCGCGAAACGGTGTGCCTCATCCCGCAAGCGTTGCAACAGCTTCAGGGCGGCAGATCGTGCGCCGGGGATGATCGGCGGCTGGGTGCCGGCCGCGGCACCCCCCAGATGGAGCTGTTCCTCACCCGGTCTGCGATCTGGACCCTTGGAGATGCCCAGCATCGGGAGATCGCCGAAACCGAGTGGTGCCAGCACTTCGGCGACCCCGCCCACCTGCGCAGGACCACCGTCGATGACCAGCAGGTCGGGCGGTGGCACCTCGCCGGCTTGGATGCGCGAGTACCGTCGTCCCACCGCCTGTCGTAGCGCTGCGTAGTCATCGCCCGGTTCGATCCCGCTGATGTTGAACCGGCGGTACTCTTTTTTGAGCGGCCCCTCGAGACCGAACACCACGCAGGACGCGACGGTGCCCTCGCCTTGCGTGTGGCTGATGTCGAAACATTCCATGCGCGCGGGGGGCGATGCTCGACCGAGCAATAATGCGAGCTCCGCATACATATCCGCCCATCCGTCGGACCGCGCGAGACGCATGCGCAAGGCTTGCACGGCGTTATCGCGGGTCATCTCCGCCCACCGCGCGGCAAGCCCTCGTTGCGCGCGGCGTACCCGTACCGTGTGGCCCGCCTGAGCGCTCAGCGCCTCGGAGAGCGCAGCCGCATCGTCGAGCTGCAGGCTCGAGTACACCTCCGGCGGCGACGCCTGCACCGCGTAGTACTGCATGAGGAACGACGACAGCACCTCGCCCGGCTCTGCGAACACGGCACGCGGAAAATGATGCGTGGTTCCGAGGCTGCGACCACCCCGTACGGGCATGACGCCGATCGCGTACTCGCCCGGTTCGCCGGCGACCGCGAAGATGTCGGCATCGCGCTCATCGTCCGCGGAGACGACCTGTTGCGCCTGCAGCGCCTGGATCGCCGCGATCTGATCGCGCAGCACGGCAGCCTTCTCGAACTCGAGCCGCTGCGAGGCCGCTTCCATGTGTTCGGCAAGCTCTCGTTGGACATCGGCATTGCGCCCCTCGAGCACGCGCACGGCCGACCCGACATCACGCCCGTAGTCCTCGGCCGCGATGAGACCCACACAGGGCGCGGAACACCGACCGATCTGATGCTGCAGGCAGGGCCGGCTGCGGTTCGCGAAATAGCCATCGCGACAATTGCGCAGACCGAAGACCTTCTGCAGGTGGTGCAAGGTCTCCTGCACCGCGCCCGCATTCGGATAGGGGCCGAAGTAGCGCCCCGGGGCGTTGCGGGCGCCCCGATAGACGACCAGTCTCGGGAACGCATGATCGGTCGACAACCAAAGATAGGGGAAGGTCTTGTCGTCACGCAACAGCACGTTGTACCGCGGACGATGCGCCTTGATGAGGTTGTGCTCGAGCAGCAAGGCCTCGGTCTCGGAGCGCGTCACCGTGACTTCCATGGCCGCGATCTGTCCGACCAAGGCCTGGACCTTGGGGATGACATTGGCGGGCGTGAAATAGCTGCCGACGCGGTCGCGCAGCGACTTGGCCTTGCCGACATAGAGGATCGCGCCATCGGCGGCGAACATCCGGTACACGCCGGGTCTGCGCGGAAGGCTGCCGACGAACGCCCGCGCGTCGAACGGAGTGGCGTGGGTCGGCTCGGTGCTCACCCGCCGATCATCGCACAGCGGACGAGCGCCCCGAGGTCCCGAGCAGCGCCTGTGCACGCCCCAGAACCTCCAGGAACATCGTCGGAGTCAAACGCCGGGTCTGGGTGTTGTACCGGCTGCAGTGGTACGAATCCACCAACGAGAACGCCGCGATCGACGGTCGCGAAGGGACGATCTGATGCTCGGCACCGTGACCGAAGCGACAGCTCGAACGGGGGCGCCCGACGGCGTCGAGCACGGCATCGTGCGCGATGCGCCCCAACGCCACCACGACCCGTGGCGCGAGCGTCTCGAGCTCCGCGGCGAGATAACCGTTGCAGGCGCGGATCTCCGCGGGCAGGGGTTTGTTCGCGGGCGGCAGACACTTCACCGCGTTCGTGACCCGCACGCCCTTCAACTGTAAGCCGTCGTCTGGATGCTCCGAGACGGCGGCTGTCGATGCACCGAGGGCGTGGAGCGTCTCGTAGAGCAGGATGCCTGCGTGGTCACCGGTGAACGGTCGACCGGTGCGATTGGCGCCGTGCAGTCCCGGGGCGAGCCCGACGATCAGCCACTCCGGCGCAGGATCGCCGAACGCCGCGACCGGCGCACCGTGATAGCCCGGGAAGCGCCGCGCCGAGGCCTCGCGACAATCGACGAGCCGCGGGCAACGCCGACAGTCCGCGTCGAAGACCGTCATGCTCGACCGTCAGTCCGCCATGTGCCGGATGATGGCGTCGCCGAAGCCCGAGCAACTTTTGAGGGTCGCTCCCGGGATCAGCTTCTGCATCGCCTCTTCGACGTTGCGCCGCGACGCGAGTTCGCGTTTGCTCGCGCGGATCGCCTCGCGCAGACGCGCCAGATCGTAGGTCAATTCCTTGGCTGCGATGGTGTTCGCGACACCCTTGATGATGAGGTCGGCCGCCTCGGTCCACTTGATGTACCGCAACATCATCTCAGCGGAGAGGATGATCGATCCCGGGTTCACGCGATCTTTGCCAGCGAAACCCGGCGCCGTGCCATGGGTCGCCTCGAAGACCGCGAGACCATGGCCGATGTTGCCGCCCGGGGCGATGCCGATGCCGCCCACCTGGGCCGCCAAGGCATCGGAGATGTAGTCGCCGTTGAGGTTGAGCGTGGCGATGACATCGTATTCTTCGGGGCGCAACAGCACCTGCTGCAGGAAGTTGTCGGCGATGACATCCTTGATGACGATGTCCTTGCCGGTCACCGGATTACGGAAGCTCATCCACGGGCCGCCGCCGAACTCTGCGGCACCGAACTCGTCCTTCGCGAGCTGGTAGCCCCAGTTGCGGAAGGCGCCCTCGGTGTACTTCATGATGTTGCCTTTGTGCACCAGCGTCACCGAGACCCGATCGTTCTCGATCGCGTACTGGATCGCCATGCGGATCAGGCGTTGGCTGCCCTCCTTCGACACCGGCTTGATGCCGATGCCGGAACTCGCGGGGAAGCGGATGCCTCGCGCATGCAGTTCCGTCTGCAGGAAGTGGATGAGGCGCTGGACCTCCTGCGACCCTGCGGCGTACTCGATACCGGCGTAGATGTCCTCGGTGTTCTCGCGGAACACCACCATATCGGTGAGCGAGGCGTCCTGCATCGGCGTGGCGACGCCCGGGAAGTAGCGGATCGGCCGCACGCAGGCGTAGAGATCGAGCGTCTGGCGCATCACGACATTCAGGGAGCGGATGCCGCCGCCGACCGGCGTACCGAGCGGGCCTTTGATGGACACGACGAATTCGCGCAGGGCTTGCAGCGTCTCGTCCGGGAACCAGGTCCCACAAATCCGGTTCGCCTTCTCGCCGGCGTAGACCTCCATCCACTCGATGCATCGTGCACCGCCATAGGCGCGCTCGACGGCCGCATCGACCACCTTGCGCATCACCGGGGTGATGTCGATGCCGATGCCATCGCCTTCGATGAAGGGGATGATCGGCCGGTCAGGCACTAACAGACTACCGTCGGCGTTGACAGTGATCCGGGCGCCCTGCGCCGGCAGCTTGATGTGCTCGTATCTCATGACCGCGGCCCCGGACCGTTACCGAAGGCCGCGGATTCTACACGAGCCGCGATCAACCGGCGTTGAACTGCTCCTCCTCGGTCGAGCCCTTCATCGCCGTGACCGAAGATTGTCCGGCGGTCACCACCTGCGTGACATCGTCGAAGTAACCGGCGCCGACCTCACGTTGGTGCTTGGTGGCGGTGTAGCCGTCCTTCTCGGAGGCGAACTCCGCTTCCTGCAAGGCCACATAGGCGGACATCTGCGACTCGCGATAGCCCTTGGCCAGCGTGAACATCGAATAGTTGAGCGCGTGGAAGCCCGCCAGCGTGATGAACTGGAACTTGTATCCCATCGCACCGAGTTCGCGCTGGAACTTGGCGATGGTGGCGTCGTCGAGCTTCTTCTTCCAGTTGAACGACGGCGAGCAGTTGTAGGCGAGCAGCTTTCCCGGGAACTCGCGGTGGATGGCCTCGGCGAAGTGCTTGGCTTCGTGAAGATCCGGGGTGCCCGTCTCGCACCAGAGCAGGTCGGCGTAAGGCGCATAGGCGAGACCGCGCGAGATCGCCTGATCGAGGCCGGCCCGCACATGGAAGAACCCCTCGCTGGTGCGCGCCTTGGAGGTGTCGATGAAGGGCCGGTCGCGCTCGTCGACATCGGCCGTGAGCAGCGTCGCGCTCTCGGCATCGGTGCGCGCGATCAGCACCGTCGGCGTATCGCAGACATCCGCGGCGAGACGCGCGGCGATCAGCTTGTTGACCGCTTCCTGGGAAGGGACCAGAACCTTGCCGCCCATGTGGCCGCACTTCTTGGCGGAGGACAGCTGATCCTCGAAATGCACGCCAGCGGCACCTGCTTCGATCATGCCCTTCATGAGCTCGAAGGCGTTCAACACGCCGCCGAAACCCGCTTCGGCGTCGGCGACGATCGGCTGCAACCAATCGATCGATGCATCGCCCTCGGCATGGTGGAGTTGATCGGCGCGCAGCAAGGTGGCGTTGATGCGCTGGGCCACTTTCGGTACCGAGTTCGCAGGGTACAGCGACTGGTCGGGATACATCTCGCCTGCGAGGTTGGCGTCGCCCGCCACCTGCCATCCCGAGAGGTAGATCGCCTTGAGCCCGGCACGCACCTGCTGCATCGCCTGGTTGCCCGTCAATGCACCGAGTGCGTTCACGAACGGCATGCTCGCCATGTGGCTCCAAAGTTTGTCCGCACCCAGTCGTGCCAAAGAGTGCTCGATATGCACCGTACCGCGCAGTCGGACGACATCCTCGGCGGTGTAGCCGCGACGGACACCGCTCCAGCGCGGGTGTTCGTTCCAGTGGCGGGTGAGCTGTTCGGCTGTGCGAAGGGTCATGGCGGCATCCTGCGTCGGAGGTTGGAGTATCGAGGCCAGATCGGTGCGCGGCGCCGTCAGGCGAGCGCGCGGTAGGCGGACAAGGTCAGGAACGACTCGAAGCGATCGTCTGCGGTGATCTGATCGATCAGGCGGGCAGCGTCGTCGAAGTTCCCCGTGGCGTAGGCGGCAGCGCCGAGGGCGTCGCGCAGCCGGTCCTGCTCTTGTGCGAGCGTCAGCCGGAAGAGCTCGAGGGTGACCTTCCGCCCGTCGTCCAGCACGCCGCGCGGGTGGCGGATCCACTGCCACACCTGGGCACGCGAGATCTCCGCGGTGGCAGCGTCCTCCATCAGATTGTTGATGGGCACGCAACCGTTCCCCGAGATCCAAGCCGCCATGTACTGCAGGGCGACGCTGATGTTGTTGCGCAGGCCCGCCTCGGTGATCACACCTTCCGGAACGCGCAGCAGATCGGCGGCGCTCACCTCGACATCCTCGCGCAGACGATGCATCTGGTTCGGGGTCGGCATCAGACGATCGAACACCGCCATCGCGATCGGCACCAGCGCGGGATGCGCCACCCAAGTTCCGTCATGACCGTCACCCGCTTCCCGCTCTTTGTCAGCGCGGACCTTGGCGAGGGCTGCGTCGTTCGCGACCGGATCGTTCTTGATGGGGATCTGTGCCGCCATGCCCCCCATGGCGAACGCCCCGCGCCGGTGACAGCTGCGGATGCAGAGCTGGGAGTAGGAACGCAGGAAGTGCGTCGTCATCGTCACTTGATGGCGATCGGGAAGCAGGAACTCCGGTCGGGCAGCAAATTTTTTGATGAAGCTGAAGATGTAGTCCCAACGGCCGCAGTTGAGCCCGACGATGTGGTCGCGCAGTTCCCAGAGGATCTCGTCCATCTCGAACGCTGCGAGGATCGTCTCGATCAAGACCGTGCACTTGATGGTGCCGTGCGCGATGCCGAGCCGACGCTCCGCATAATCGAACACCTCCGCCCAGAGCCGCGCCTCCTGGTGGCTTTCGAGCTTCGGCAGGTAGAGATACGGGCCCGTTCCGCGGGCGGCGAGCTCGGCATGGTTGTGGAACAGGTAAAGCCCGAAATCGATCAGTGCACCCGGCACCCGCGACACCCCTGCGTCCGCCGTAAGGTGCTTCTCCTCGAGATGCCAGCCGCGCGGCCGGACGATCAACACCGCAGGATGGGCACCGAGCCGATACGCTTTGCCCTCGGGCGAGGTGAAATCGATCTGCCGACGCACCGCGTCACGCAGGTTCGCCTGCCCCCGCACGACATTGTCCCAGGACGGCGACAGCGAATCCTCGCAATCCGCCATGAACACCTTGGCCCCGGAATTGAGCGCGTTGACGATCATCTTCCGATCGGTGGGCCCGGTGATCTCCACCCGCCGATCGAGCAGATCAGCAGGGATCGGGGCGACCCGCCAGTCGCCGTTGCGGACCGCGCGGGTCTCGGGCAGGAAGTCGGGCAACTCGCCGGCATCGAGCCGGGCTTGCCGCGCGTCACGATCGCTGAGGAGGGCCTCGACGCGAGGCGCAAAACGGTGCACCAGTTCCCCGAGGAACGAGAGGGCATCCGGCGTGAGGATCCCCTCGTCGGCGGGACGGGGGTCGGTACTCGGGGAGACAGTGAGGGCGGACATAGCGTTGCAGCTTATCTGCAAAGGCGTAATAATTTCACAATCGAAATTTTACAGTGTGAATTTCACATGGCCGGTTTGCTGAGACAAGGGCATTTCCTCGGTTCCCGTCTGCGCAGCCTGCGGCGACGCAATGGCCTGACACTTGAAGAGTTGTCGGCGCGTTGCGTTCAGTTGGACGCCGAGCACGCCCCTTCCGTGAGCTACCTCAGCATGGTGGAGACCGGCAAGCGGGTCCCCTCGGCATCGATGCTCGCGGTGTTGGCCACGGTGTTCGGGAAGTCGGCCGACTGGTTCCTCGATCGCGAGTCGATGGCGGACGCCAGCGAGGCAACCACACCCACCGGTCGGTCCCGCGGCGGACTACCGGTGATGTCGCTCGAACCGGGGTTCCTGTTCTCACGCGAACTGCTGCAATCGGCGCTGCCGGAACTGCTGGCGCAGACCGGCACCAGCGGCACCCAGTTCGCGCGCCTCTTGGTACGGGTGTGGCAGGAGACCCGGCAGAACGACTTTCCCGACATCGAGCGCGCGGCGGAATCGGTCGGCAAACGGCGCATGCCGCTCGGTCTTGAGGAGATACTGGCGATCGCCGCGGGCGCAGGACTCAGCGTCCGCTGGGTCGAGGACGAACGCCGCCAGACCGACCAACGGGTGTTGCGCGCCCGTTTCGAAGCCCCGGGCAGCGTGATCATCAACCGCCGGTTGCAGGAGCACGAGGGTCGGCTCAAGTACACGCTGGCCTACTTCATCGGACATCGCATCCTTCACAACGGCGATGGCGCCGTCCCGCCGCACAGCGCCGTCGGCAGCGGGCTCGAGGAACCGATGCAGCGTGGCGCAGCGGCGATGGCTCCGAAGGATGTCCTGCTCGCGTGGCGTGATTTCGAGTGCAGCGCGTTCGCAGGCGCCCTGCTCTGCCCGCGCCAACCGTTCCGCCGGTTCCTGGTGCGTGAGCAGCATGAACTCTCGGCCGGCGCGCGCCTCGGGGTCACCAACGCCGTGATGATGCGCCGCATGACCGCAGTTTCACCCTACCGGCATTGGCATTTCTTCGATGGCTATGAGCCGGGTTACCTCCGCGCCGTCTACCGTGGCAACGGCATCCCGCTGCCCTGGGGCAACATGAGCGTGGTCCCCGACCCCTGCCCGAAGTGGGCGGTGTTCCGCTTGCTCCGCGATGAGGTTCCGGGACGCGCGCCGATGCCGCCGGTCTCGCAGATCTCGGTCATGCACGACGGCATCGAGCCGCGCCTCTACTGCTGTCACTCACTGCGCGACCGCGATGCCGCGGGGACCTCTCACGTGCTCTCAGTGGGCATCGATCTCGCACCGGCTTTCGCAGCGCAAGGCCTCGATCCGATGGCGCTCGTCGAAGAGGTCGCGGAGGCCTGTCGGCGCGGGGGTGGCCATGCGGCGATCCCGCCAGCGGCCGCGGAGGCGATACGCACCGTGAGCCATGTGCTCAACATCGCTTGGGTTGCGCGTGCGCTCGAGGCTCCGGCGAGCACGATATGCCCGAGGGGTTCCGGCTGTCCGCGCACCGTCCCCTGCACGACCGCGGGCCATCAGGACAGCTGACCCGGGGCGGCTCGCCCTCAGCGCGCAGGACGACGGGTGCTGCGACGCGGGGTGCCACCGCGCCGGGAGATGAGCATCGCCAGTTCCAAAGATTGTTCGTAGTTGAGCCGCGGATCCACCGTGGAGCGATACGCGCGTTGCAGATCCTCATCGGCGAGGCCGCGCGCACCCCCCGTGCATTCGGTGACGTCCTCGCCGGTGAGCTCGATATGCACGCCGCCGAGACTCGAACCCATCGCGTCATGCACCTGGAACGCCGAATCGAGCTCCCGCAGGATGTTCTCGAAGCGCCGGGTCTTGAGGCCGCCCTGTGCGCTCTCGGTATTGCCGTGCATGGGATCGCAGATCCAGAGCACTTGGTGCCCGGTGGCGCGCACCGCTTCGATCGCTCGCGGCAAGGCCGACTCGATGTCCCGCGCGCCGAAGCGGTGGATGAGCGCGAGCTTGCCGGGGATGTTCTCGGGATTCAGCGTGGTCACGAGCCGCTGCAACCAATCGCTGTCCATCGAGGCGCCGATCTTGACCCCGACCGGATTGGCGATGCCACGGCAGTACTCGACATGCGCCCCACCGATCTCGGCGGTCCGCATACCGATCCATGGCATGTGCGTCGAGAGGTTGTACCAGGCGTTCTGGCGCGCGATGAAGCGGGTCTGGGCCTGTTCGTAGTGGAGGACCAACGCTTCGTGGCTGGTGTAGAAGTCGGTGCGCAAAGATTGGTGGACCTCCTTCGCACTGATGGTCTCGAAGAATTCGAGCCCATCGGCGACCGAGGTGACGATGCGCTCGTACTCGATCCGGAAAGGCGAATGGCCGACGAAACCGAGGTCCCAGTACTCCGGATGATGCAGATCCGCGAAACCGCCGTCGATCAACGCCCGGATGAAGTTCAGCGTGAGCGCCGCACGCTCGTAGCCGCGCAGCAGCAGCGTCGGATCGGGCTCTCTGGCCTGCTCCGTGAACTCCGGGCGATTGACGATATCCCCACGATAGGAAGGCAAGGTCACACCGTCGCGGGTCTCGGTATCGGCGGAACGCGGCTTCGCGTACTGACCGGCCATGCGGCCGACGCGGATGATGGGGCGTTTGAGGCCGTGGACGAGCACCAGGCTCATCTGCAGCAATATCTTCAGACGCTGGGCGATGCTGCTCGAATCGCAGTCATCGAAGCTCTCTGCGCAGTCTCCACCCTGCAGCAGGAACCTTTCGCCGCGTTGGGCGGCGGCGAACTCGGCGAGCAGGCGTTCGACCTCCCACGAGACCACGACGGGCGGCAATCGGGAGAGCTGCGCCACCGCAGCATCGAGTGCCGTTCGGTCCCGGTAGTTCGGCTGCTGTCGCGCCGGAAAAGCCTGCCAGGAGTCGGGGCGCCATTCGCCCGATAGAGCTGAGTTAGGGGTATCCACGGGGATATTCTAGCCGCCTGCCTTCGCCTCCGCCCATAGAGATTCCCACGCGGCGAGATCGAGGGCGCCAAGCTCGAGACCACGCGCCTTGGCAAGAGCCTCCATGCACGCGAATCGGCGTTCGAACTTCGCGTTGCTGCCGCGCAGGGCGGCCTCGGGATCGAGCCCCAGGTGCCGCGCCCAGCTCGCGATCGCGAACAGCAGGTCGCCGAGCTCGTCCTCTTGCCGGGCCCGAGGCTCCCGATCGCGTAATGTCGCCTCGAACTCGCCGAGTTCCTCGTCGACCTTCGCGCGTACGCCGCTGACATCGGGCCAATCGAAACCGACTCGGGCGGCACGCTTCGAGAGTTTGTTCGCCCGGGTCAGCCCCGGCAGCGTCAGCGCGACCCCCGCGAGCACGCCGGCATCGCCCGCCGCGGCACGCTCCGCCGCCTTGAGGCCTTCCCATGCGTCCGATTGCTGCGCGGCGGACAACGCAGTCCGTTCGCCGAAGACATGCGGGTGGCGTCGTTCCAGCTTGTCGGCGATCGCGGTGGCGACGGCATCGAAATCGAACTCACCACGTTCCTCGGCGATGCGCGCGACGAACACCACTTGGAACAGCAGATCGCCGAGCTCGTCGCGGATCGCCGACGGCTCGCCCGCGGCGACCACCTCGGCCAGTTCGTGCGCCTCTTCGAGCGTGTGCGGCATGATGCTCGCCATCGTCTGCGCCCGGTCCCACGCGCAGCCGCTCTGCGGATCGCGCAGCCGACGCATCACGCCGAGCAGTCGTTGCAACGGCTCGCTCACGCCGCGGATCCTTCGCCGCAAAGCAGGCGGTAAAGGGTGTACAGCATCCCGGCGGTCGCCCCCCAGATGTGGTGCGGACCGAAAGGCATGTCGATGAACTCCACGGAGACACCCGAGTACTCCCGTTGCCGCGGGACATGGTTTGCAGGGTCCAGCAGGAATCCGAGCGGCACCTCGAAGGCCTCCTCGACTTCGCGGGGATCGGTCTTGAGTTCGAACCCCGGCGTGACGAACGAGACCACCGGCGTGACCCGATAGCCGGAGATCGGGATCAGGTGATCGGGCAGGTATCCCACCACGGAGATGAAACGGCGATCGAGGCCGATCTCCTCTTCGGTCTCACGCAACGCGGTCGCCGCAGCGTCGGCGTCGCCGCTCTCCAGCCGGCCACCCGGAAAACTGATCTGCCCGGCGTGGTGCGGCAGATGGCTCGCCCGGCGGGTGAGCAGCACGCTCAGACCTTGTGGACGATCGATGATCGGCATCAGCACGGCGGCCGGCAGCGGGGGGCGATCGAAGAGATCGGCGAGATCGATCGGACGGGAGGTCGCGCTGCTGAGTCGGCGCCAATCGCGCAGCGGCTGCGGCGCTGGCCCGGGACTCACCCGGCGCTGGATGAGATCGCGCAGGGCGATCGGATCCAAGGCGGCAGGTGTGATGAGGCTCAAGGAGGTATCCGATCAGAGGAGGTAAAAGCCCGCGATGCCGGGTGCGCTACAATCACGATATTACACGGATGACAGCCGGTCCACGCATGCAGATCGACCCCCTTCTCGCCCTCTCGCCGGTCGACGGTCGCTACGCCCGCAGCACCGATGTCCTGCGGGTGCATCTCTCCGAATCGGCGCTGATCCGCCATCGCATCCGCATCGAGGCGGCGTGGCTCTTGGCACTCGCCACAGAGCAGCCTGCCGGACTGCCAGCCACCGCAACGCTGTCCCCGGCGCTGCTAGCGGTCGCGACGGGTCTCTCCCGCGACCCCCCAGCGTCTGCAGCGGCGGCGGTGAAAGCCCTCGAGCAACGCACCAACCACGATGTGAAGGCCGTCGAATACTTCGTCCGCGATCAACTCACCGCCGCGGGCGCCGCTCCCGCCGCCCTCGAACTCGTCCATTTCGGTTGCACCTCCGAAGACATCAACAACCTTGCCTACGCGCTCATGTTGGTCGAAGCCCGACAGGAAGCGCTGCAGGTCACCGCCCAAGTCCTCCAACACCTGCAAGGTCTCGCCCGCGACCACGCCGCGCTCGCGATGCTCTCGCGGACACACGGACAGACGGCGAGCCCCACCACACTAGGCAAAGAGTTCGCCAATGTGGCCGCGCGTCTCGAACGGGCCGAAACTCGCTGGGCGGCGGTCATCGCCCGCGGGAAATGGAACGGTGCCGTCGGCAACTTCAACGCCCATGTCGCCGCCGCTCCACAGGCGGATTGGCCGGCCATCTCAAGGCGGTTCGTCAACGGCCTCGGGCTCGAGTACGCAGCGGCCACGACGCAGATCGAACCGCACGACTGGATCGCCGAGTACTGCGACGCATTGGCCGCCCTCAATGTCGTGCTCATCGATTTCTCGAGGGACGCCTGGGGCTACATCAGTCTCGGCTATCTGCGTCAGCGAGCGGTGGCGGGCGAGGTCGGCTCTTCTACGATGCCGCACAAGGTGAACCCCATCGACTTCGAGAACGCAGAGGGCAACCTCGGCATCGCCAACGCGCTGCTGCGCCATTTCGCCGAGAAGTTACCGGTGTCGCGTTGGCAGCGCGACCTCACCGACTCCACCGTGCTGCGCAACCTCGGCGTCGCGCTCGCGCACTCCCTGATCGCGTGGCGCGCGCTGCAGCGCGGCCTCGGCAAGGTCGCCCCGGACCCGCAACGCATCGCAGCCGATCTCGATGACGCTTGGGAGGTCTTGGGTGAGGCGGTGCAGACCGTCCTTCGGGCGGCCGGTGTCGCCGACGGCTACGAGCTTCTCAAAGATTTCACTCGCGGTCGACGCATCGATCAGACGCTGTACCGTGAGTTCGTCGCATCGCTGCCGCTGCCCGAGGCCGATCGCGCGCGACTCTCGGCTCTGCGTCCCGCCGACTATCTCGGGCTCGCGAGCGAGCTCGCGATCGGACAGGCAGGCCTCCCCGCAGGCGGCCAGCGGGTCTGAGCGCCACCGTGACACCGGATCGTCCCGGCCGCGGACCGTCGCCATGAAGATCATCGTCGGGCTTTCGGGCGGCGTCGACTCGGCGGTCGCAGCGCTATCGCTGCGTCAGCAGGGTCACGAGGTCGAAGGCCTGTTCATGTCGAATTGGGACGAGGATGACGCCTACTGCACCACCGCACAGGATTTCCAGGACGCCCGCGCCGTGTGTCGCGAACTCGGCATCCCCCTGCACAAGGTGGATTTCGCGGCCGAGTATCGCCGTCAGGTGTTCGCGGACTTCCTCGCCGAGCATCGCGCTGGCCGCACACCGAACCCCGATGTGCTGTGCAATCGCGAGATCAAGTTCGGCGTCTGTCTGACCCATGCTAGGCGCTTGGGTGCCGAGCGCTTCGCCACCGGGCACTACGCGCGGCGCATCGACGGCCAGGGCGGCCCGGAGCTGCACAAAGCCGTCGACGCCGCCAAAGACCAGTCCTACTTCCTGCACGCGATCTCGCCGCAACAGCTCGATGCCGCCCTCTTCCCGCTCGGCGAGATCGACAAGAGCGAGGTGCGTCGGCGCGCCCGCGCGGCCGGGCTGCCGGTCCATGACAAGAAAGACAGCACCGGCATCTGCTTCATCGGCGAGCGTCCCTTCCGCGAATTCCTCGCCCAGCACCTGCCCGACACCCCGGGGCCGATCGAATCCGCGGACGGCCGCGTGCTCGGCCAACACCGCGGGCTGCCGTTCCACACCCTGGGGCAACGCGGCGGCCTCGGCATCGGCGGCCTGCGCGACCTTCCAGAGGCGCCGTGGTATGTCGCCCGCAAGGATCCCGCGCGCAACGCTTTGATCGTGGTGCAGGAGCACAACCATCCCCTGCTCATGAGCCGCAGACTCCGCACGCTCGGTGCCCACTGGCTGATGGCGACGCCCGATGCCGATTTCACGGCTGCTGCCAAGATCCGCTACCGCCAGACGGACCAACCCTGCGCGGTCTCGCTGCAGCCCGAAGGCCGCCTGGAGATCGATTTCGCCGAGCCACAACGCGCGGCGACCCCCGGCCAATCGGTGGTGCTGTATGCGGGGGAGCGCTGCTTGGGCGGTGCGGTGATCGAGGCGATATAATCACCGTCGCCGCGCAGATCTTGCACGGCCTTACGTTTCCACAGGGGTTCGACACATGACCGACAGCTATTCCGCCCGCACCACCCTGACGGTGGGCCAGCATTCCTACGATATCTGGAGCTTGGCAGCGCTGCCGCAGGACAAAGTCGCACGCCTGCCCTTCTCGCTCAAGATCCTGCTGGAGAACCTGCTGCGCCTCGAGAACGGCGTCGACGTCACGCGTCGGGACATCGACGCCCTGCTCGACTGGGATGCCAAAGCCGCACCCGCGCACGAGATCTCCTTCACTCCGGCGCGCGTGATCATGCAGGATTTCACCGGGGTACCCTGCGTGGTGGACCTCGCTGCGATGCGCGAAGCGGTCGTGAAACTCGGCGGCGATCCGCAACGCGTCAACCCGCTCGCACCCGCTGAACTCGTGATCGACCACTCGGTACAGGTCGACAACTACGGCGCCGCCGATTCCCTCGATCGCAACACGCGCATCGAGTTCGAGCGCAACGGCGAGCGCTACGCGTTCCTGCGCTGGGGGCAGACCGCATTCCGCAACTTCAAGGTCGTCCCGCCCAGCACCGGCATCGTCCATCAGGTCAATCTCGAGCACCTCGCCCGCGTCGTCTTCGAGAACCGCGACGGCGCGCGGCCGCAGGCCTACCCGGACACCGTGGTCGGCACCGATTCGCACACCACCATGATCAACGGCCTCGGCGTGCTCGGCTGGGGCGTCGGCGGTATCGAGGCCGAGGCGGCCATGCTCGGCCAACCGGTCTCGATGCTGATCCCTCAGGTCGTCGGATTCCGCCTGATCGGACAACTGCCCGCTGGCGCGACCGCCACCGATCTCGTGCTGACCGTCACCGAGATGCTCCGCAAAAAGGGCGTGGTCGAGAAGTTCGTCGAGTACTTCGGCGATGGCCTCTCGAGCTTGCCGCTCGCCGACCGCGCGACCATCGCCAACATGGCGCCGGAGTACGGCAGCACTTGCGGGATCTTCCCGATCGACGACGAGACGCTCCGCTACCTCGAACTCTCGGGACGGTCCCCGGAGCAGGTCGCACTGGTCGAGGCCTATGCGAAAGCGCAGGGGCTGTGGCGTCATGACGGCGCCCCCGCCGCCGACTACACCGATGTGCTCGAACTCGACCTCTCGACGGTGGTCCCATCGCTCGCCGGCCCGAAGCGTCCGCAGGACCGGGTGCCTGTCACCGCGCTGAAGCAGGTCTATCGCAAGACCCTCGGCCAGATGGACGAGGAGCGTCGGAAGAAGAACCCGGCTGCCACCGGAACCGGCTCGGTCGCCGCAGCGGGCAGCGAACCCGCGTTCGAGGTACGCGACGGCGCCATGCTGATCGCCGCGATCACGAGCTGCACCAACACCTCCAATCCCTCGGTGATGATCGGCGCGGCGCTGCTCGCCCGCAACGCAGCGGCGAAAGGCCTCAAGGCGAAGCCCTGGGTCAAGACCAGCCTGTCACCGGGGTCACGCGTCGTCACCGACTATCTTAAGAAGGCCGATCTGCTCGACGATTACGAAGCGGTCGGTTTTTTTGTCACCGGCTACGGCTGCATGACCTGCATCGGCAATTCCGGGCCGCTGAAGCCGGAGATCTCCGCCGCCGTCAAGGCGGGCGATGTCATCGGCGCCGCGGTGCTCTCGGGCAACCGGAACTTCGAAGGGCGTGTGCATCCCGAGGTGAAGATGAATTTCCTCGCCTCGCCGCCGCTCGTCGTCGCGTACGCGCTCGCCGGCACCGCCGATATCGACCTCTCGACCGAGCCCCTCGGCACCGGCAAGGATGGCGAGCCGGTGTTCCTCAAAGATATCTGGCCCTCCCCGGCGGAGGTCGCGGACACCGTGCGCGCTTCGATCGACTCGGACATGTTCCGCTCGAGCTACGGCGATGTGTTCGCGGGCGACGCGCATTGGCAGTCGATCCCCGTTCCGGCAGGCAAACTCTACGCCTGGGACGATCGATCGACCTATGTGCGAAATCCGCCCTACTTCGACGGGATGACCCACACGCCCGAGGCCGTGAAGCCGATCGTGGGCGCTCGGGTGCTCGCACTGCTCGGCGACTCGGTCACCACCGACCACATCTCCCCGGCCGGCGACATCGCGCGCGGCAGCCCTGCGGCGAAGTACCTCGAATCACACGGCGTGCAGAAGGCGGACTTCAACTCCTACGGCGCGCGGCGCGGCAACCACGAAGTCATGATGCGGGGCACCTTCGCCAACATCCGACTGCGTAACCAGTTGGCACCGGGTACCGAAGGGGGCGTGACGGTGCACATCCCGAGCGGCGAACAGATGTCGATCTACGATGCCTCGATGCGCTACCAGGCCGAAGGCACGGCGTTGGTCGTGATCGCCGGGAAAGAGTACGGCACCGGCTCCTCCCGCGACTGGGCTGCGAAGGGCACGATGTTGCTCGGCGTGAAGGCGGTCATCACCGAGAGCTTCGAGCGCATACACCGCTCGAACCTCATCGGCATGGGGGTGCTGCCCTGCCAGTTCGTGGACGGCCAGAATGCCCAGACGCTCGGTCTCACCGGTCGCGAGGTGTTCGAGTTCGGCGACCTGCAGGACGGCGCAGCGCGCCTCGTGAAGGTCACCGCCCGACCCGATGACGGTCGAGCGCAGATCGAATTCGAGGTCCGGGTGCGGATCGATACGCCGAAGGAACGCGAGTACTACCGGCACGGCGGCATCCTGCAATACGTGCTGCGACAGATCGCGGCCAGCTGAGCCGTCAGGGGCCGCGAGGATGATCGACCCGGATCCGCCTCCGCGCCCTTTCCTGCCGCAGTTGGTGGTGTTCGACCTCGACGGCACGATCACCCGTCGCGACACACTGGCGGGTTATGTGTTCGGTTTCGCTTGCCGGCGCCCGTGGCGACTGCTCGGCTACCTCGGCGTCTTGCCGACCCTGCTGCGTTTCGCGCTTCGGCGGGCCGACCATGGCGAACTCAAAGGCCGTGTCATCCGCAGCGTGATGGGCGGGGCTTCGCAGGAGGAGATCCGCGCTTGGACCGCGGTCTGGGTGCCTCGGTTGCTCGCCCGCGGGGTGTTCCCCGAAGCGCTGGCCGCCATCGCGCAGCATCGGGCCGCCGGCGATCGGCTGGTCCTGATGAGCGCCACGGTCGACCTGTATGTTCCGGAACTCGCATCGGTGCTGGGTTTCGACGCCCATATCTGCAGCCAAGTCGCCTGGGACGGTGTGCGGCTCGATGGTCGCCTGTCGTCGCCCAACGTCCGCGACGAAGAGAAAGCCCGTCAGTTGCGGCGCTTGGCTGCGGCCCACCCGGGACGGCGTATCATGGGGTACGGCAACTCGCGACCCGACCTGCCTCACCTGAGGCTGGTGGACAAAGCGGTCTTGGTGAACCCGCCACCGCGGCTGAGAGCGCTCGCATCGGATCTTCCGGTTGAGTTCAAGTACTGGCTCTAAGAGGCTGATTTAAATGGATTTCAATAAGCTGAACCCGATCAAACCCAGCGAAATCCCGGCCGAGACGACCGATTTCAGCCGGCGCCGCATAATCTCCGTGCTCTGCGCCTCCGCCGTGGCCTCCGGTCTACCGGTGCCGCCGGAAGCCCTCGCCCAGTCGTCACGACCTGCATCGACCGGGGCTGCCACAGGTCCGCGGCCTGTGCCCGCGTTCACCCGCAACGCCCGGTGGTCGGTGCGCGAGGCGCCGAACTCTTGGGAAGACATCACCACCTACAACAATTTCTACGAGTTCGGACTCGACAAGACCGACCCGTTGGAGAACGCCCAAGGCCTGAAGACTCGACCTTGGAGCGTCGAGATCGCCGGTGAAGCCGAGGTCACCGGTCGGTTCACACTCGAGGACATCCTCAAGCCGCATGCGCTCGAAGAGCGTGTCTACCGGTTCCGTTGCGTCGAAGCCTGGTCGCGGATCGTGCCGTGGCTCGGCATACCGCTCGGCGATCTCCTCAAGCGCTTCCGCCCCACTTCGCGGGCCAAGTTCGTCGAGTTCACCACGCTGCTCGACCCGCGACAGATGCCGGGTCAACGCAGCCGCGTCCTCGATTGGCCTTACGTCGAGGGACTGCGTATCGACGAGGCCGTCCATCCGCTCAGTCTCCTCGTGGTCGGGCTCTACGGACGGTGGCTGCCGAACCAGAGCGGCGCACCGCTGCGCCTGATCGTGCCTTGGAAATACGGCTTCAAGAGCATCAAGTCGATCGTCCGGATCCGCTTCACCGAGCGCCAGCCTCGCACCAGTTGGAACCAGATGGCACCCGACGAGTACGGTTTCTTCGCCAACGTCAACCCGGCCGTCGATCACCCGCGCTGGAGCCAGGCCAAAGAGCGGCGCATCGGTGCGAATTTCCTCGCACCGCGCATCGATACCTTGCCGTTCAACGGTTATGCCGCCGAGGTCGCCGGTCTCTACCGGGGTCTCGACCTGCGCCGCTTCTACTGACGCCGGCCAGATGGGCAAGCTCGGCGTTCCGCCGCCGCCCAAAATCTGGGTCTTCGCGCTCGCTGCCGCTCCGTTGGCGCTGCTGATCGCCGGCGCCTTCGGGGTCGCGGGGCAATCGCTCGGACCGAACCCGATCCGCGAGCTCACCCATGTGACCGGCAAGACCGCGCTCAACCTCGTGATGATCACCCTCATGGTGTCGCCCGCGCGCGCGTTGACGGGCGATCCCCGCTGGTTGCGCATCCGCAGGATGCTGGGCCTCTGGACCTTCGCCTACGCGGCCCTGCATCTGATCATCTATATCGTGCTCGAACTCGATCTCGACCTGCGCGATCTCGGCCGCGAACTCGTCAAGCGGCCTTTCATCTGGGTGGGCGCCACGGCACTGCTTGGCCTGCTACCGCTCGCCGTGACCTCCACAGACCGATGGATGCGACGCCTCGGTCGACGCTGGCAGACGCTGCACTGGCTCGTGTATCCCGTCGCCGTACTCGCGGTGTGGCATTACTGGTGGCAGGTGAAAGCAGACCTCCGTGAACCGTTGCTCTATGCGTCCGTGCTTGCGGCGCTGTTGGCTTGGCGGGTCTGGCGGCGATGGCAGGCTCACCTCGCGCGCGGCACCTCGGTCAACTGAACAGCCAACTCGGCACATGGCGCCAGCCGCCGGTGAGTTCACGATCGAGCGTCCGCCAGCCGGGACAGACGGATTCCACGGTCTGCCAGTACGCGACCGAATGGTTCATGTGGCGGGTGTGCGCCAACTCATGCAGCAGCAGATAATCGAGCACAGGGGCGGGTTGGAACGCGGCGCAGACATTGAGACTGATCACGCCGCGTCGCGAACAAGACCCCCAGCGGGTGCGCTGGCAACGAAGGTGTACCGCCGAATAGGCAAAGCCATGCTGCTGCGCCAGTTCCCCGAGCCGCGCGCCCATCGGTTCCCGGCAATGGGCCCGTAGCCACTCGCGCAGCGCGCTGACCATCGCCTCACGATCGCCCGCTCCGCGCAAACTCAAGAGGCCGGTGCTCAAGGCCGTGGCCCGGGGCGGGCCACTGCCGCCGGCGAGATGCAGCCGCCAGCGTTGCCCGAAAGCCGGCAGGTCGATCCGGCTGGGCGGAAACGGCGCCGGCGCGAGTGCGCGGCGCTCGGCGACCCGCGAGTCGATCCAACGGCGGTGACGGGCGATGAAGGCTTCGACGGCAACGGTCGTGGTGCCACGCGGCAACACGATCTCGACCCGACCGTCCAGATGGACGCGCGCCGAGAGGCGTCGAGCGCGCGGGCTGCTGCGAAATCGCCAACCCTCCAACGCCTCGGAGGGCGCCTCGAAACCTGCTGTCGCCTGCTGGTCCACCTGCCGCATCATAGCCGCGTGCGGTAGCATTTGCCTTGCATGGCCAGATACTTCAAGAGCGACAACACCGCCCCCGTGGCGCCCTCCGTCATGGCCGCCCTCGCCGCGGCGAACCAAGGCTATTGCAGCGCCTACGGTGATGACCCATGGACCGAGCGCCTCGCCGAACGCTTCGATCAGCTGTTCGAGCGTAAGGTCCGCGTCTTCCCGGTGGCGACCGGCACCGCCGCCAACGCCCTCGCGCTCGCCACGCTGGTGCCGAGCTATGGCTCGGTGTTCACCCACGAACAGGCGCACATCGTGCGCGATGAATGCGGCGCACCGGAGTTCATGACCGGCGGCGCACGCCTGCAGTTGCTGCCGGGTGATGGCGCGAAACTGACCCCCGCCGCACTCGCGCGTGGGATCGCCGATCACCCGACCTCCGTCCACACCGTCCAACCGCGTGCGGTGTCGATCTCGCAGGCGACCGAACTCGGTACCGTGTATCGGCCGCACGAACTACAGGCACTGTCGACGCTCGCGCATGCGCACGGGCTTGCCGTCCACATGGACGGCGCGCGTTTCGCCAACGCAATCGCCTTCCTCGGCTGCTCGCCCGCCGAGGCCACCTGGCGCGCGGGCATCGACGTGCTGTCCTTCGGCGCCACCAAGAACGGCGCGATGGCCGCCGAAGCCGTCGTGTTCTTCGACCCGGATCGTGCGGCCGACTTCGAGTTCCGGCGTAAACGCGCCGCGCACCTCTTCTCGAAGATGCGATTCCTCTCGGTCCAGTTGCTCGCGTACCTCGAGGACGGGCTATGGCTGCAGCTCGCGGCACGCGCGAACGCGAATGCGCGGCGTCTCGCGGGTGCAGCGGGCGATCTGCTGCTGCAACCCGTCGAGGCCAACGAGGTCTTCGTCCGTCCGGGCGCTGACGGGATCGCCGCCTTGCGTGCGCAAGGTTTCGCGTTCTACGACTGGGGCAGCACCGACTCGGGTGAAGCCCGTTTCGTCGTCTGCTGGGACCAGCCGGACGGGGATGTCGATGCGCTCTGCACCGCGCTGGAAGGGATCCGGTCATCGTGAGCGGGGCAGCGTGCTTGCCTGCCCTGGTCGACATCGGCATCAACCTCTCCCACGACAGCTACGATACGGACCGTGAGGCCGTGCTGCGGCGGGCCCTCGACGCCGGCGTCGAGCAGATGATCGTCACCGGCGCGTCGCTCGCCAGCAGCCGGGACGCCCAGACGCTCGTCGACGCCCTGCCGCAGGTGCTGCGTGCCACGGCCGGCTGTCATCCCCATCATGCGATCGACCTCGACGCCGCAGCGTTCGCCGAGTTGGCGATGCTCGCACGCGCACCCGAGGTCGTCGCGGTGGGTGAATGCGGTCTCGACTATCACCGGAACTTCTCCGCGCCGGCGGAACAGCGCGGCGCCTTCGAACGACAGCTTGCGCTCGCCATAGACCTCGGCAAGCCGCTGTTTCTGCACTCGCGCGACGCCCACCGCGACTTCATGGCGATGTTGCGCGCTCATGCCGGCCAACTGCCGCCTGCCGTGTTGCACTGTTTCACCGGCACCGCCGATGAGCTCGACGATTGCTTGGCGTTCGGCCTCAGCATCGGCATCACCGGCTGGATCTGTGATGAACGGCGCGGTCTGCACCTGCGTGGGCTCGTCGGCCATATCCCCCGCGGTCGGTTGATGATCGAGACCGACGGCCCTTATCTGTTGCCCCGTGACCTCGTCCCGAAGCCGGCATCACGACGCAATGAGCCGATGTACCTGCCCCATGTGGCCCGCACCGTCGCGACGGCGCGCGGCGAATCGATCGAGGATCTGGCGCAGCACACGACACGGACCGCCCGGGAATTCTTTGGCCTGCCGTGGCCGCCCGCGCCGAGCGCCGCCTAGCCGCGAGGCCCGTCTGCGGTCAGCCCGCACCTGAGAAGTTGCTGGGCTGCAATGTCGAGCGCACACGCCCCCACACACTGCGCATCGGCTCGACGAGACGCTCTGCCTGACCCCGATCGCCGAGCGCAAGATCGGCCTCGAGAGTCTCCTCAGACAGCGTCCAACGCGGCAAGCCTTTCGGGAACGATGCGCGGCAAGTGAACACCACGCGTCCCTCGACGGGCACCTGCGCGCCGGCGTCACCGAAGATCGCCTTGACCGCCGCGATGCGGTCATACAACCCGTTCTGCGGATTTGCGAAAGTGAAGCGCCGGGCCTCGTCCATCACCGTCCATTCCGTCATCGCATCCGAACCGAACACATTCCCGGTGATATCCCGGAGGTCGAGGATGATGAGTCCTTGCGGCGTGAGCAGCAGATAGTCGAGGTGCAAGGTACCCCCGCCCCCATCCGGCACCAGCACATCGCGCACCAGATCGACCGAGACGCCGCTGATACGGGCGGCGCGCAGTCGGCGTTCCCGGTGCCCACCATACCAACGCCACGCGAACACCCCGAGGACACCGCAGAGCATCCCGATCAGCACCGCAGCAGCGACCAACGCCCGCAGATCGGTGGAGTCAGGCAGGAGATCGATGTTCATCCTGCGACCTCCGCGGTGCCGGCCATCAAGACCTCGCGCAACGCACCGAAGCCGTTCGCCAACGCGCTGACATGGCTGGTCCGGTCGAACAAGGCCGCCAGTGCAGGCGGCACAGCGACCTTTCGGCCCAGCAAGGGCTCGACGATCTCCGGGAACTTCGCGGGTGACGCCGTCGCCACGATGCACCAGCTGCGCTCCCGGCGTTCGGCTTGCGGCAACCGCTCCCACGCTTCGGCGGCAACCGCGGTATGCGGACACCACACTTGCCCGAAACGGGCGGCACCCTGGATGATCCGGTTACGGATCGCCGCGTCATCGACACTGATCGCTCGGACCGCGCCGCGCAGTGCCGACATCTCCGGATGCAGGTCCCGCAAGCGCTCGAGGTTCGACGGGTTCCCGACATCCATCGCCGAGGCGAGGGTCGCGACACTGGGACGCGCCTCGAGCACGCCGGTCTCCAGAAGATCGGGCACGGTGCGATTGGCGTTGTGCGCCAGCAGTATCTCGCCGATCGGCATCCCCATCCGGCGCGCCCACACACAGGCGACCGCGTTGCCGAGGTTGCCGCTCGGGATGATGAACGACAACGGCTGACCAGAGACGCGCCAGTGCCGGATGCTGGTGGCTGCGTAATAAACGCCCTGCGGCAGCAAGCGACCGAGGTTGATGCTGTTGGCCGAGGACAGCCGCAACTGCGTCGCGAGGTCACGGTCCAGGAAGGCTTCTTTGACCATGCGCTGGCAGTCGTCGAAAGTGCCCGCGACGGCGTAGCTGTGGATGTTGTCACCCCAACAGGTCAACTGCCTTTCCTGGGTGGGCGAGACGAGGCCCTTCGGGAACAGCACGCTCACCTCGAACCCGGGGCGTCGATGGAATGCGGCAGCGACCGCACCGCCGGTGTCACCCGAGGTCGCCACCAGGATGTGAAGAGGCCGCTCTTGAGGCTGTCTCAGACGCGCGAACGATGCCGCAAGGAAACGGGCACCGAAATCCTTGAAGGCCGCGGTCGGGCCATGGAACAGCTCGAGGACCTGCAGATGCTCCGCCGGATCGACCCCGTCGATGGGTACCGATGGAACGGGGAAATCGAACGCCTCGTTGAGGATATCTTTTATGTGCGCCGCGAGCGCACCCCCCTCTGCGAACGGCTCGATGAGACGCGCGCCGATCTCGGCCAAAGAATCGCACCCATCGAGATCGGCCGGGGAGTATCGAGGCCATGAGATCGGGACATAAAGCCCGCCATCGGGCGCGAGCCCGCCGATCAAGGCTTCATCGAACGAGACCGGCGCTGCGGCGCCGCGGGTGCTTTGGAACATCATGGTTCGATCAAGACGCGATGATGCGCGCACCCTCGGACTCGACCGGCACCACCCAGTGGTCGACCTCGACGCCGTGACGGGCGAAGCCCTCGACCATCGACGAGCGCACCGCTTCGGCCGCGTCGCTCAAAGCCCAGGCGAACATGGTCGGCCCAGCGCCCGAGATGGAGCAGCCGAGCGCGCCGGCCGCGAGCGCGGCGTTACGCACCACCGAAAAGCCCGGGATCAACTGGCGGCGCTGGGGCTCGATGACGACATCGTTCAGACCCTCGCGGATGAGGTCGAGGTCGTCCGTGTAGCAGCCCGAGATGAACCCGGCAAGGTTCGCCGTCTGCCAGACGAAATCGGCCATGGCGACCTCACGCTTGAGGATGGAACGGGCCTCGCGCGTGGAGAGGAACATGTGGGGGTGGATGATGACGGCCTGGATGCCGTGTGGCACAGGCAGCCGCTTCACCCGGGGATTGTCGATGCCGACCGTCAGGACCAAGCCGCCGAACAGCGATGGCGCGATGTTGTCGGCATGCAGCGACCCGCTCGCCACCGCCTCGCCCTGCATGGCGAATTTCAGCAGCTCCAGTTTTTCGAGCGGCCGATCGAGCAAGGCATTGGCGGCGACCACCGCGCCGACCGCGGAGGCTGCAGAGCCGCCGAGGCCAGACCCTAAAGGGATGCCTTTCTCGATGCGCATGTCGAAACCGAACGCAGGCCGTACCGCGACGTTGAGCGCGAGCAAGGCGCGCCCCGCTGTGTTGCGTTCGGGTTCGAGCGGCAGATCACCGGCCACCCCACCCGAGGAGAGGATGCGGACGCCGGGTCGGTCGACCCGGGTGACCGTCACCCGATCACCGAGCGCGTCCACAGCGAAGCCGAGGATGTCGAACCCGATGCCGACATTGCCGACCGATGCCGGCGCGAAGGCCGTGGCGCTTGAGGTCATAGTCGAGCTCCGAGATAGGCGGACAAGCGCAACAGGTCGGCGAAGATGCCGCCGGCGGTGACTTCCGGACCGGCACCCGGCCCCTGCACAATGAGCGGGTTCGAGGAATAGCGCGTGGTGGCGAAGCGCACCACGTTGTCGGTGAGGGCGATGTTGGCGAATGCATGGCGGGCCTCACACTCGACCACTCCGACCGTCGCCTCGCCCGATGCCGTCAACCGCCCGACATAACGCAGCACCTTGCCGGCGGCGCCTGCGCGCTCGAAGCGCGCCGCCATGACTGCGTCGTGGGCGGGGAGCCGATCGAGGAAATCCTGGACGCTGCCCTGCTCGAGCCCCGCCGGGACCAGACTCTCTACCTTCACATCCGACATCTCGAGCGTCAGACCCATCTCGCGACCAAGGATGATCAACTTGCGCGCGACATCCATACCGGAGAGGTCATCCCGCGGGTCGGGCTCGGTGTAGCCGCGCTGCTTGGCCTCGCGGACGATGTCGCTGAACGCACGACGACCGTCATAGACATTGAAGAGATACGCGAGCGTCCCGGAGAAGATCCCCTCGATGCTGACGATATCGTCACCGGTCTCGCGCAGATCACGCAGCGTCTGGATCACCGGCAGTCCGGCACCGACCGTCGCCTCGTAGAGATAGTGGGAACCGCCCGCGCGCCGCGCGGCGTGCAGTGCGCGGTACTGGGCGAGCGGCGCGCTGTTGGCCTTCTTGTTCGGCGTCACCACATGGATACCTGCCGCGAGCCAGTCGGCGTAGTGCGCCGCCACCTCGCCGCTTGCGGTGCAGTCGATGATGACATGGTGCGGAAGGTGTTCCGCGGCCACATGCTCGACGAACCGACCGAGATCCGCGGGATGGTCCGCGCCGTCGAGCGCTTCGCGCCAACCCGCAAGCGGCACACCCCGCTCGGACAGCAGCATCCGCTTCGACGACAGAAGACCCCGGACACGCAGATCGAGCTTGAGGTCGCGGCGCAGACGCTCGCTCTGTGAGGCGATCTGCTCGAGCAGCGCGCGCCCGACGATCCCGGGCCCGATGACCCCGACCGAGATCGTATGGTCGGAGAGGTAGAAGCTCGCGTGCACCGCACGCAAGGCCCGGGTGGCCGCCTTGGACGGCACCACGACGGAGATGTTGCGCTCCGAAGCGCCCTGCGCGATCGCGCGTACGTTCACCGCCGCGGCACCGAGCGCACCGAACACCTTGGCCGCGACTCCCGGCAGACCCGCCATCCCGTCGCCGACGACAGCGAGGATCGCGAGGTCGACATCGACCTCGACCGAGTGGATCTGACCCTCGGCGAGCTCGCGTGCGAAAGCCGCCCGGACCACCGCGACGGCGCGATCACTCTCGACCCGCGGCACCGCGCAACAGATCGAGTGCTCGGAGCTGCCCTGCGAGATCAGCACCACGGAGATGCCCTCTTCCCGCAGAGCACCGAACAAGCGGTGCGCGGTTCCCGGCACACCGATCATCCCCGCACCCTCGAGATTGACGAGTGCGATGTCCTCGATGGTCGTGATGCCCTTCACGGGGAGCGCCGATTCCGGATCGGCACAGATGAGGGTCGCAGGGCGGTCCGGTGCGAAGGTGTTGCGGATCCAGATCGGGATCGATCGGCCGACGGCGGGCGCCATGGTCTGCGGATGGATGACCTTGGCACCGAAATAGGCGAGCTCCATCGCCTCGTCATAGGACAGCGAATCGATGACCTCTGCGTCGGGGACCCGCCGGGGATCCGCAGACAGCACGCCATCGACATCCGTCCAGATGTGGATCGTCTCGGCATCGAGCAGTGCCCCGAAGATCGAGGCGGAGAAATCGCTGCCGTTGCGCCCGAGGGTGGTCTGCACACCGCGCGGATCGCTGGCGATGAACCCGGTGATGATCACCGTACCGTCGAATCCGGGCTCGATGGCCAGGGCGATGCGCTCGTTCGACGCCTCCCACTGCACCATCGGCCCGAGCGGCCCCGACTCGACCACGACCACTTCGCGTGCATCGAGCCAACGGACCTCGCCACTGCGGCCTGTGCGGCCCGAATAGAACTCGCGGAACAAGCGGGTCGACCAGATCTCACCATACCCGGAGACGACATCGTGGATGTTGCGCGCGGCCGAGCGGGTCAAGCGCACGGCTTTGAGGATGCCTTCGATGTCGGAAGAATCCCGGTCGAAGTCCGAGAGCCATGCGGCCGCGGCGTCGGGCGTGAGCAGCTCTCGAGCGATGGTGGCATGGCGGTCACGCAACGGCGCGAGCCCTGCGACGAAGTCCGGATCCTGACGCTCGGCTTTGGCCACCAGTGCGAGCAACTCGTCGGTCACCCCCTTACAGGCGGACAGCACGACGCCGAGGCGGCCCGCCGGATGCGACTCGAGGATGTCGGCCACGCGCTGAAAACAGGCGGCGTCAGCGACGCTGGATCCACCGAACTTGTGTACCACCCAGCCGGCAGATGAAGAGACAGACATCTCGAAATGAACCCCTGAAGACCCCGGATGGAGCCAGCACGACCCTTAACCGCCGAACTCTATCGGTCGCAGGCCTCCCTAGGCAAGTTCGGACGACCTCAACCGATGGAAAGCGACCGCCCTGGGGCGATTCTGGCCTACACTGCGCGCCCGATGGATCTCGTAGCACTCTGGCCGTCGTTGCTCGTGCTCGTGGCGTGTTCGCTGTTCGCGGGGGTCGTGGCAGGTCTGCTCGGCGTCGGCGGCGGCATCGTGCTGGTGCCCGTGCTCGATGTCGTCCTGCGCGCGGGCGGTGTGCCCGCCGATTGGTCTATGCACATCGCCATCGCGACCTCGCTCGCCACCATCATCCCCACCGCGATCGCCTCCTCTCGGGCGCACCACGCACGCGGTGGCGTCGATTGGGGTATCGCACGGGCTTGGGCACCCGGCATGCTCTGTGGCGCCTTGGCGGGCAGCCTGCTCGCCGCACGCGCACCCGATGCGTGGTTGGCCGGCGTGTTCGGCATGGTGGCTGCGGCGGTCGCTGCCAAGATGTTGCTGACCTCCTCTGATCTGCGTCTGGCGGACACGACCCCACGCGGCGCAGTGGGCAACCTCATCGCCGCCGTCATCGGTGGGCTGTCGGCGATGATGGGCATCGGGGGTGGCACCTTGTCCGTGCCGGCGATGACGCTCACGGGTGGTGCGATCCACCAAGCCGTGGGTACCGCGGCGTTTTTCGGCCTGTTGATCGCGCTCCCGGGCACCCTGGGGTACCTGTCAGCCGTCCCCGCCGCCGCTTTGCCGCCGCTGACGATCGGACTGGTGAGTCTGCCGGCGCTCGCCATCATCGCGCCATGCACCATGTTGACCGCACCATGGGGGGCGCGCCTCGCGCACCGGTTGCCACGCCGACTTCTATCGCAGGTGTTCGGGGTCTTCCTCGCGATCGTCGCGCTGCGTATGTTCTACCGGATGTCCACATCGCTCTGACGCACAGTCCCAGGGAGAACCCTCATGACAGCGCCGACAACGACTGAACCCGTCATCCTCGGCGGCCCCTGGTTCGAGGATTTCCATCGCGGCCTGGAGTTCGATGCGCCGGCGGTGACCCTCACCGCAGGTCATACCGCGTTCCACCAAGCACTGTGCGGCGACCGGCTTCGGTTACCGCTCGACCATCACGCCAGCCGCGCCGTCACCGGCCTGGATGCGCCGCTTGTACATCCTTTGGTCGCGATCCACATCGCGATCGGACAGTCGACTTGGGCCTCGCAGCGCGTCAAGGCCAATCTTTTCTACCGCGGACTCGTGCCGCTGCGGCCGGTGTTCCTTGGGGACACGCTGCACACCCTCACGCGCGTGGTCGCGCTGCGCCAGAACCGCCCACAAGCCGGACGCCCTGCCACCGGTATCGTCGCGCTCGAGATCACGACGATCAACCAGCGCGGCGAAACCGTGCTGCGTTTCTGGCGATGCCCGATGATCCCCTGTCGCGACCCGCAGGCCGACACCGGCCACGCAGACGACCTCGAAGCGATCGGAAGAAGTATCGCGGACGACGACATGAGACCGCCCCGCGTGGGCCTGCCGAGCGGATGGCGACTCGACATCACCCGTGCATGGCAGGGGATGCGGGCCGCAGATCTGCAACGCGGTCGACGCTACGCCCTGGAAGCCCGCGATACCGTCACCTCAGCGCCGGAGCTCGTTCGCCTGTCGCTCAACATGGCGATGGCCCACACGGACGCCCGGATCTCCTACCTCGGCGAGCGCATCGTCTACGGTGGACACACGATCTCGATGTGTTTCGCGCAGCTCACGCGCGCGATGCCGAACCTGCTGCTGCCGCTGTCGTGGGAATCCTGCGATCACCTGGCCCCGGTCAGCGAGGGGGACCGGCTACGCACGGAGTTCACCGTCACGGATCTCGAACCCGTGGATGACACGGCGGGCGGCGGAGTGATGCTGCGCATCTGCGCCATGACCTACGGTGCAAAGGGCGACGACGAGACGGAAACGCCGGTGCTCGACTGGAAGTTCTGGGCGTGGAGCCTCTAGGATGTCCCTGATATGAAAGACCGGGAAGACTTGGCTGAGCGTCTCGCCGTCCATGCGACATCGCTGCAGGTCGGCCATCTGCCCCCTGCGGCGCTCAAGGCGGTACGCACCTTCGTGCTCGATTCGCTCGGCGTAGCGCTCTCGGGGTCACGGGTTCCCATGGTCGAGACGCTCAAAGAAGTCGCCGGACTCTGGGGGACAGGCGATTCGGCGCGCATCTGGGGAAGCGGCGAACGGGTCCCGGCGCAGGCCGCAGCGTTCGTCAACGGCTACCAGATCCATAACCAGGAATGGGACTGCGTGCATGAACCCGCCGTGGTGCATCCGATGGCGGTGGTGCTCGCGACCTTGGTCGCCTTCGCCGAAGCCCGTGGCGGTGTCGACGGCGCTCGGCTCATCACAGGCTGCGCCGCCGCGGTCGATGTCGCTGCGACGATCGGTCGCGCGGCTCGCTCCAAGCTCCGGTTCTTCCGGCCGGCGATGTGCGGCGCACTCGGCGCCACCGCCGGAATGGCGAACATCCTCGGCTTGGACGCGCGTACGGCACGCAGCGCGCTCGGCCTGACCTACAGCCAGCTCTCCGGCACCATGCAAGCGCATGTCGAAGGTTCGCCGGTGCTACCGATGCAGATCGGCTTCAACGCCCGATCAGCGCTGCTCGCGATCGAGTTGGCGACCCGCGGGGTCGCCGGTCCGCGCGACTTTCTGGAAGGGCCGCATGGCTATTTCACGCTGATCGACCCCGAGTGGGACCCGACCGAGTTCGAAGGCTTCGAGACTCGTCACGCCATCACCGAGCTTTCGCACAAGCCCTTCCCGAGCGGCCGCGCGACGCATGGGGGCATCGACGGCTTGCTCACGCTGCGCGATCGGCTGGGCTTCCGCATCGAGGATCTCGAAGAGGCCTCCGTCATCGCGCCCCCGTTGGTGCGCCAGCTCGTCGACCGACCTGCCGTGCCGGAGATGGCGCCCGCCTATGCGCGCCTATGCCTGCCCTATGTCGCCGCCACGGCTTTGCTGACCGGCAGCGTCGAGGTCGGCGATTTCGACGCCGGCGCACTGCAGGACAACGCGCGCCTCGCGCTCGCCGCACGCATCCGGGTCCGGGGTGACGCCAACCCCTCGTTGAGCGCCCTCGCGCCGCAGCGGGTCGAACTGCGGCTACGCGATGGTTCGCAGCACGCGATCGACCTGCCTGCGGTCCTCGGCGCCCCCGGTCGTCCGCTCTCGGAGCAGGCCCATCTCGCAAAATTCCGACGCGCCGCCGTCTCAGGCCTTCGCCCGCTGTCTGCGCCACGAGTGGAAGCACTGATCGCGCTCGTCGATCGTCTCGAGACGCTCAACGATGTGCGGCAATTGGTCGACGCCCTGATCCCTGACTGACCGGTCGCAAGCGACACGGGCCCGTAGCCCCGTAGGCCGCGCCGCGGGTATCCGTCAGTGGTACTCCTCGCCACCGGACACGTTCATCGCCTCACCCGTGATATAGGCCGCTTCGCCCGAGGCCAGGAACGCGCAGGCCTTGGCGATGTCGTCCTGCAGACCCGGGCGGCCGAGCGGAATCCGGCTGCGCATGTCGGCGAGGTACTGCTCCTCGCTGCGACCGGTCGCGGCGCTGAAGAACTGGTTCTGCCACGCGCCGAGCCCCGTGGTGACATGGTTCGGGCAGATCGTGTTGACGGTGATCCGATGCGGACCGAGCTCGATGGCCGCCGAACGGGTGAGACCGACCATGCCGTGCTTGGAGGCGACATAGGCCGCCGCGAACGGGAAACCGGATTTCGAGGCTTGGCTGCCGATGTTGATGATGCGACCGCCATGTCCCTGCGCGATCATGCGCTGCGCGGCGTGCTTGATGCCAAAGAACGCCCCGCGCAGGTTCACGCCGAGCACGGCATCCCAATCGGCTTGTGTGAGCTCCACCGTCGGCTTCATGAGGTAACCGATGCCGGCGTTGTTGACCATGATATCGAGTGCGCCGTAGCGGGCGACGGTGTGGTCGATCAAGGCCTCGATCTGCGATTCCTCCAGCACATCACAGGCGATCCCGACCGCCTCGCCACCGTCTGCGCGGATCCCCGCCGCGATGCTGTCGATGCCCTCGCTGCTACCGATCGCGCCGGCGGGCATCTCGGCGCCTCGTGCCGCCCCGATGTCGCTCACCACGACCTTGCAGCCTTCGGCTGCCAACCGCCGCGCCATGGCCTCTCCCAGCCCCTTCGGCCGGCCTGCGCCGGTGATGATGGCGACTTTTCCGTGCAGGTCTGCATAGGTTCCCATCGCTGCTCCTTCGCCGGATGAACCGGGTTGTCAGTTTCCGATACGGTATTGATACCATGATCGCATGGTCGGATTGCTCTCGGAACTCTCGCCCCCCATCGCACGGGTGACCCTACACCGCCCCGAGAAGCGCAATGCGCTCTCGAGCGCCGAATGGCTCGGGCTGCGCGAACTCGCGGCGCAGATCGCTGCGGACCCGGCGATCCGGGTGGCATTGCTGCAAGGTTCCGGCGAGGCCGCCTTCAGCGCGGGCGCCGACATCGCCGAGATGCAGCGCAACCGCGACGATCGGGAAGCCATGAGGGTCATGCAACAAGCGGTGCTCGATGCGCAAGCGGGTTGGCAATCGATCCCGATCCCCACCATCGCCGTGATACGCGGGGCCTGCACCGGGGGGGGCTGCGGCCTCGCCCTCGCCTGCGACCTGCGCCTCGCCTCACCCGATGCGTTCTTCGCCATCCCCCCGGCGCGGCTCGGGATCGCCTACAGCCTCGCCGACACCAAACGCCTGCAGGACCTCGTCGGTCCCGCGCGCACCAAAGAGATCCTCTATACCGGCCGGCGCATCGGCGCCGAGGAGGCGCTGGCGCTCGGCTTGATCAACCACATCGTCGCCGCGGAAGGACTGGCGATGCGCGCGGAGGACTTGGCGCGCGAGATCAGCGGCAACGCCCGAAATTCCGTGCGCGCAGCCAAACGCGTCTCCGACCTGATCGCCGCGGGGACGCTTGCCGAGACCCCGGAATCGAGAGGTCTATACGACGCGAGTTTCGACTCGTCCGAGTTCGCCGAGGGGACGCGCGCCTTCATCGAGAAACGGTCGCCGAAGTTTTGAACGAGGCATCATGAACACCGTTTACCGGCCCGCCCACGCTTGGTATGTCGTCGGGGTACTCGCCCTCGCCAACTGCGTCTCGTTCATCGACCGTCTGATCCTCTCCTTGCTGGTCCAACCGATCAAGGCGGAACTCGCCATCTCGGACACCGCGTTCAGCCTGCTCGCCGGCGCCGCATTCGCGATCTTCTATTGCGGGATCGGTCTCGTCATCGCCCGCTGGGCAGACCGCTACAGCCGCAAGTGGATCGTCACCATCGGCATCACCCTGTGGTGTCTGATGACCGCCCTGTCCGGCACCGCGCGCTCCTACCTGCAGCTTTTTGCGTATCGGGTGGGGGTCGGTGTCGGCGAAGCCACCCTGTCGCCCTCCGCCTACTCGTTGTTGGCCGGTCATTTCCCGCCGCAGAAGCTGGCGCTCGCGGTGGGCATCTTCAGCGCCGGCGTCACTGCGGGCACCGGTCTCGCCTATCTGCTCGGCGGCAGCGTCATCGGCTGGGTGATGTCGCTCGGCAGCGTCCAACTGCCGCTCCTCGGCGAACTCTCGGGATGGCGGCTCGTGATGGCGGTGGTGGGCCTGCTCGGACTGCCGGTCGCACTGCTCATGGCCTTTGTCCGGGAGCCCGCGAGACCCCAAGGCGTGCCTCCGGCGACGCTCACCGAGGTCTGGGCGCACTTCAAGGCCCACGCCAAAGAATATGGCTATGTGTTCGCCGGCTACGGCGCCACCACGATCACCGCGTTCGCCGTGATGATCTGGACGCCTGAACTCTACCGCCGCCAGTACAGTGCGGGGATCGGCGAAGCGGCACTCGTCATCGGCACCGTGGCCTTGATCGGCGGCCTGCTCGGCGCCTTCCTCGGGGGAGCGCTTTCCGATCGGCTGGAGGCGAACGGGGACAGCAGAGCCAAGTTGAGGGTGCTGGCCGGTTGCGGGATCGGTCTGCTGCTCCCCGCCGTGCTCGCACCGCTCATGCCGACGATTCACGGCCACGCCGCGCTGATCTTCCTGACATTCTTCTTCGGCAGCGCTGCCATGGGACCCGCTGGCGCCTTCGTGCAGTCGATCACGCCCGACCGCATGCGCGCGCAGTTCGGGGCCTTCTACCAGTTCTCATTGGTGCTGGTCGGGGCCACCCTTGGGCCGTTTGCGGTCGGCTTCGTCACCGACAATGTGTTCGGTGACGAAGCCAAGATCGGTCTTTCCATGGCGCTGGTCGCAGCCGTCTTCAACCCGATCGCCGCATGGCTGCTGTGGCGGGCGTTCCGCCTCTCGACAGCCACCCCGCCCGTTCAGAACTTGTAGGCGGCGCGCAGGCCGAAGGTCCGTGGCCTCGGCATCTCCGCGAAGTAGCCGCCCGGAATCGCGAGACTGAACGGCGAGAGCGGATTACGCAGGTTCGCCGGCAGCGTACCGGCAGGTGGCACGCGTACCGCCGAGCGGACGTCGCCGTAACTTATGGCGGGCGTGGTGCCGGCCGATTTCACCTTATCGTCGTCGGTCGCGTTGTCGATGAACAGCGTGGCGCTCCAACGATCACCGCCCAAGCCGAAGCGCAGATTGACATTGCTGTAGGCCTGCAGCCAGACCGAATTGTCGTCCTCGACGAAACGCTCGCCGACATAAGAATAATCCGCATCGGCGAACCAGTAGCGGCCGCCGTCGCCCATCGGCTTGCGATACGACAGATTGAACGCCGCCGCAGTCTCAGGCGTGTCCTCGAACTTCTTGCCGGCACGATCGACGCTACAGGTCGTCTGCGCCGAGTTGGTGGTGCCCGAGGTGATCAGGGTGGTCACGGGTGTGCAGTTCCCGACGCGGGCGATCTCAGCCGGACCGCTCGTCAAGGTGGTGTAGTCGGTGAACTCATATTTCAGGAAATGCGTGACGCCGAACCCCGCAGTGAGGGTGTCGGTGACGCGCCACTGACCCGTGAGTTCGAGCCCCTGCAACTCGCCGCCGCCCGCGTTGGTGATCCGGTTGCCGAGCGTGGTGCCGATGATCAACTGGGTGCTGACCTGCTTGTCCGTGAAGTCCTGCAGGAACGCCGCGCCGTTGATCGAGACGCTGCGATCGTCAGAGAGCCACTTGGCGCCGAGTTCGTAGACCTTGATCTTCTCGGATTCATACTCCACGTCGTCCCGGCTCGACAGCCCGAAGGATGCGAGCGTGAGCGTCCCGAAACCGCCGGGCTTGCGACCTTCGGAATAGGAACCGTAGAGGTTGAGGTTGTCAGCCGGCCGCCACTGCAGCGTCGCCTTCGGCGTCGTGTAGGAATCGTTGCGCACGAACTGGTTGGTGCCGATCTGCGGCGGTGGCGCGAAGCTGCGCGGAAAGCCCGGCTGTACGGCATAAGGGATGTTGGCGGCGTTACGGCAATCGCCGGTCGCGCCGCAGAGGATCACCGTGCCGGGACCCTGGTTGCCTGCCGTGACCGGACCGCGGACGGTGTTGTCCTCATCGACATAGCGCGCCTCGCCGATCAGCGACAGCGTGTCTGTGAGGTCCCACTCGAATTCGAGATAGAACGATTGATGATCGACCAGACGCCTGACGAGCGTCGCTTTGCGCAACCGGTCGACATCATCCATGTACTGGGAGACATCGGTGCTCGTTAATGAGGCACCGCCCGGCGGGCCGAGGAATTGCGCGCAACGCGGCGGCGTCCCGGGCGGCCCAGCGACGAGCAAGGTGCAGGCCGCGCCGGTCCCCAACACCGAGATGTTGCGGTCGAACTGGTCGGCGCGTTCGGTCCAGTACTGCGCACCGGCCATGAACTGCACCGGGCCCTCGAGGTCCGAGGTGAAGCGCAGCTCTTGGCTGAACTGCTCCGTGATGCCGTCGGTCTTGATGGTCTGCTGGACGCTGGCGCGATCGGTCTTGTCGAAGTCGAGATCGGTATCGACTTCAGCCTTGGTGTAGCCGGTGAGCGAGGAGAACGTGCCGAACGAAGTCTTGTAGTTCTGCACCGCCGACAACCGCAGCACCTCACGGTCGGTGCCGGTGAAGTCGGGCGCATTCACGCCGTCCGTCGAGCGCGTGAAGTCCTTGTTGTAGGCCACCCGCAGCCCTCTGCTGCCGACCATCTGACCGCGGAAGGACAACAAGGTCATGTCGTCATAGGCGCCGAGGTTGCCCGAGCTGGTCTCGAAGAGACGCACGAGGTTGATGGTGTTCGCCGGCAGCGCGGGATTCGCGTCAAGGAACTGGCAGGACGCATCGAGCAGCGGACCGGTCGAGACGAGCGCGGGGCCGCCCGCCGGGTTCGGGATCGAATAGGTGCGGCAGCTCGAGGCCGACGGCGACATCACGGTGGAACCGTTGAACGGCACGAAGGCTTGTGCCGGCGGCGCAAAATGATCGTCGGCGTATTCGGTGCGGAACTTCAGCGAGTAGCTGTCGTTCGGCTCCCACTTCAGGGTGAAGGAGCCACCCATGCCGTCACCGCCGCCGAGCTCCTGCCCAGTGGTCGACTTGTAGAAACCTGCATCGTCGAACTTGTACCCGTTGAGACGGACGCCGAGGGTCTCCGTCAGCGGCAAGGACAGGCTGCCCTTCACTTCGTATTGGTTGTTGTCGGCATACTCGGTGGACACCTCACCACCGACCACATCGCCCGGGTCCTGGGTGATGTACGAGATCGCTCCAGCGAACGCCGAGCGGCCATAGAGCGCACTCTGCGGGCCCTTCACGATCTCGATGCGTTCGATGTCCACCAGCCTCGGGTTGATCAGCAACGACCCACCGGCGGTGCCGATCGCCTCGCTCGACACATCGACGCCATCGACCAGGGTCGCCACATTGGGACGACCGCGGGTCGGCGACAGACCGCGGATGACGATCCGGGTGTCGTAGGGGGCGATGCCGCGATCGAAACCGAGTGAGGGGTCGCGTGCGATCACCCCCTCGATGTCCTTGATGCCGACACGCTGGAGTTCTTCGGCGCGGAACGCCGTGACCGCGAGCGGCACATCCTGGAGATTCTCCTCGCGCTTACGCGCAGTGACCACGACTTCCTCGAGCGCGATATCCGCTTCGGGTGCCTGCGCCTGGGCGGACAGCGCCACCATGAAAGACAAGGGCGCGACCCACAGTGCGTGGCGACGGTTGGAAGGATTGATCACTGATTGACCCCCGAGATGACGTTGATTCAGACGCGCCACCCGACGCCTCATGAGGACGCCGGCCGACGGCTTGACCTCTGCAGCGTGTTCCCGCCGCTGTGGGTCGGCGCGATTATCACATTATCGTGACATTGTCGCACCATATTTGGATGCGCCCACTGTGCGGACAGGCCGGGCGGCTATGCCAGAATGCAGTGGCAACGACGGCAGCCGCGCAGCACCGGCGACCGAACGGCAGGAGGGGTCATCCGCATGTTCATGAACTTCTGGTATCCGGTGGTCCGTGCCGTCGATCTGGGCGCGACCCCGCAGAAGGCCCGCATCCTCGCCCACGACTTCGTGGTCTTCCGCGACGAGCAGGGCAAACCCGCCGTCCTCTCCGACACCTGCATCCACCGCGGCGCCTCGCTGTCGGGAGGCAGATGCAAGGACGACGGCACCGTGCAGTGCCCGTATCACGGCTGGCGCTACGATCGCGAGGGCGTCTGCACCCGCATCCCCTCCATCGGCATGAAGACCCCGCCGCCGCCGCGCGCGCGCGTCGACGCCTATCCGGTCGCGGAGCGGTACGGCATCGTGTTCGCCTTCCTGGGCGACCTGCCCGAAGCGGAACGCCCGCCGATCATGCCCATCCCCGAGCACGGTGCGGACGAGTGGCGCTCGACGCTCGTCACCTTCGATGTGGACTACCACTACGAGCGTTCCATGGAGAACGGTCTCGACCCCGCCCACAACGAGTATGTGCACACCACGCACGGCTATCAGGGCGAGCGGGAGGATTCCTATCTGATGATGGAACTGCGCCCGGCGCAGAACAACCCTTGGGGCGACGGCTTCATGGCGAGCTTCGACGCCCCGGGGCTCAAGCACCCGGTCATGCGCCTCTTCCGCAAGGGCGCCGGCAAGATGGAGGCGGGCTCGGGCGCCTACGGCCCGAACCAGATCTGGACCTACATCAACTTCACGGCCAAGACCTCGATGCACCAGTATCTGTTCGAGGCGCCGATCGACGAGCACCGCACCCGCGTGTTCTTGCTCAACCAGCGCAACGTCGCGTTCTTCAAGACGAGCAAGATGGGGTTGCTGGGCGGCTGGCTCAAGCGCCGTATCAATCTTTGGCTGGACAAGAAGGTCGATGAGCGCAACAAGCTCACTCTCTCGCAGGACATCAAGGTGATGAACGAAGTGCAGCCCGCCCTCACCCCGCGCTCGCGCTCGAAGGAACTCATGATGCCCGCCGACAAGGTCATCCTGCAGTACCGAGACAAGCTCGCGGAGTTCGAGGCCCGCGGCTGGCGCCTCGACATGACCGCGCTGCGTGCCGCCAAGGCGAAGGGCGATGCGATCTTCGCGATCCCCTGCCCCGCGCGCCGCGCGACCCACGCCTGGGTGCTCGACGAAGTGCCGCGTGTGGCGGCTTCGGCGACGGCATCCCCAGCCCAAGCGGTCGGCGGCAGTTGACCCCACCCCGCCTCGCCGGCCTCTTGCTCGCCGCCGGCGCATCGCGTCGCTTCGGCTCGCCAAAACAGCTCGCGCTGATCGACGGCGTGCCGATGCTGCAGCGGGTCATCGAGACCGCGCAGGCGGCGCTGCCGCCGGATGAGCACGGTGGAGAACCACGCTCCCGGATCACCGTGGTGCTCGGCGCCCATGCCGAGGCCGTGCGTGCGGGTGTGATCGAGCGGTTAGCGCCGCCACGCCCCGAGGTCGTCGTCTGCGTGGATTGGGAGTGCGGCATGGCGCATTCCTTGCGCTGCGGCCTCACGGAGCTGACGCGTCGCGGGGAGGGAACCTTCGCGAGTGAAACCCAAAGCGCGACGTCCGCGGCGCTTGTGATGCTCGGCGATACACCGTTCCTGACCGCTTCCGACCTGCAGCGACTGATCGACGCCTGGCGCATCTCGCCCGAGGTGCCGGCGGCGGCGGCCTATGACGGCACCATCGGGGCGCCCTGCATTTTGCCGCGGGCGGTGTGGCCGGAGATCGAGGCACTCGAGGGAGATCACGGTGCTGGCACTTGGATGAAAGCTCGCCGCGCCGCGAGCGGGCCACTCACCCTCATCGCGATGCCGACCGCCGCGCACGATATAGACCGCCCAGAGGTCACAGACTGACCTCAGGGGTGATCTCGGGGGTGATCGGGGGGTTGATCGGGGCTGGCGGGACCGGGTAGGGCGGTAGATCAGGAGTCGGCAACGGTATCGGTAGCGGCCCTGGTGGTTGTGGCGTTGGGAGATCACCCGGCAAGGACCGCGGCTCCCAGCGAGGACGAAGCACCATCGCCCACGCCTCGATAGGAACACGCTCCCGGGCGAGACACGCCTGCTCGAACGGCGACCCGTTACGCCAACGCGCCACCCCGGAGATCAATTGACGGGCCAATGGGAAGATCAGTTCTCGGCAGTAGCGCACCCGAAGGCGCCAGGCACCGCCTCCCTCCGGCCAATCGATGGCGCCAAAGCCGGGGTCTGCGATGCCGCCCTCGGGTGTCTCAAGGCGCACATCAAGCAGATCAGGCCGGAACGTCTCACGGTAAGCGACCGCCAACGCCGCAACACCCGGTTCAATTTCAAGTTCCGCAGGCCCCGCTGGCCGTGGCGCGAGCGCAGCGGCGGGATCGGATGGTAAGAAGAGCGGCAACAGCCCATAAGCGAGTGACTGCCGAAGACCGACGCCCGAGGGCGCACCGAATCCCGCCTCGCGCGCGGTGTCGTTGACGGCGTGCTGCAACGCATGGCTCGTCACGATCAATCGAGCAAGCTCCAAAGTGACGAATACCATCGGAAAGACGACCAGCATGGCAGCGAGCATGAACTCGACGAGTGTGGCACCGCGCATCCGACGCACATTCAATCGTCCGCCGCGGACGATTCCGAGACGCGCCGACACCCCTGCCGCGAACTCCCAGGTCGCGCAAGCCGCGGGCTCCGACCGGACGCGCCATGGCGGTACCGCGCGATGGACGACGAGGACGCGACCTTCCTCGTCGGTGAACACCACATCGAGCGGCCGCGCGAGGCCGCAGGTGTGTATCGAGCGGCAACCCGGTAGCAACAAGGCCTGCGAAGCAGGCCATCGCCGATCCGGCCAGACGCCACGAGCCCGAGCGAACCAGCCTACAGCGCGGCGCACCCGCACAGCGCTCGCCCAGCCATCGACGAAGAGGATCTGTTGGACAGGCGCCATGTCCTCAGCCCTCCCCGAGAAAGCGCATCACCAATGGAAAGGCCAACACCAGGAAAGTGCACGGGAAGATGCACAGGACCAACGGTCCCAACATCTTGACCGGCGCTTCCAAAGCGAGTTTCTCGGCCCGCGCGAAACGTTCATGCAACCGCTGATCGGCCTGTGCCCGCAGCACCGTTGCGAGGCTCGCGCCACTCGACTCCGCTTGCACGAGCGCTGCGACCAGCGGATCGACCGCCGGCAGCGACAATCGCTCACCTAAAGCCAGCAACGCCTCACTTCGGCTGCGCCCGGCACGGAGGTCACCCTGCACCCGCATGAATGCACGGCGCAGGACGCCATCCGGCGCGCGATCGGTCGCCACTTTGAGTGCGACGCTCAAGGCGCCACCGGCTTCCAAAGTGAGCGTCAGCATGTCGACATAGACCGGCAGGTCGCGGATAACTTCCTGGGCGCGGCGGATCACCGCGTCGCGCATCCAGAGCATCGGCATCATGGCGCCGAGCAAAGACAGGCCGATCACGACCCACGGTTTTAAGACGACGACCCCGCCGACCGCCGCGGCGATGAGCGCCGACGCGCCGCAGACGGCCAGCCATTGCTGTGGCAGGACCTCCTCATCGATCCCCGCCAGTCGCAGCCGTCGTTGCAGAGACTCGCGCAGGGTCGTGGGCAGCCGCGGCCCGAGCCAGACCGCGACCGGCTCGGAGATCGGTAACAGCAGACGAAGAAGCTTCGGCACTTCAGCCGCACGCGTGGCGGAGCGTCGACCATCGGCGATGTTCATCCACCACGCAGGCAAGCGTCGGCCGATCAAGGCCGCAAGGATCGTGACGGCGACCGCAGCGGCGACGGCGATCCACAGACCGCTCATACCCGGATGCTCACGATACGCCGCAGCAACAGAAAGCCGCCGAACTCCAGCAGCACCACACCGCCGATGGTCAGCCAACCGACCGGCTCCGTGAAAAGCTTGCGCATCTGCACCGGTTCGAGCACGAACAGCACCGCACCCAGCGCGATCGGCAGGATACCCATGACGATGCCCTGAAGTCGGCCTTGCGCAGTCAGCGCCCGGATACGATCTTCCATGACCAAACGCCTGCGGATCGACGCACCGAACCGTTCGAGCGCGTCCGCCAAGCCGCCGCCCAGATCACGCGCGATGCCGAGCGTCGCCACCAGCATGTGCAGGTCACGAAGGTCACTGCGAACGGCGAGATCGGAGAGCGCCTGCTCAAGAGGTATGCCAAGCCGGTGTTCACGGACCAGCAGGGCGAACTCCTGCGCAGCGGGGGGCGGCTGGTGTTGTGCGACACGGGCGATCGCCTGGCCGAGACCGAGACCCGCACGCAGACTGCTGGCGAGCGAATCGGCGATGTCCGGCAACTGCCTCTCGAGCGCCCGCAATCTTCGTTTACGCAGCCAGAGGTAGAGCGCGCGTGGCGCCACGGCGGTGAGCAGCATCGCGAGCGCAGCGCCATACAGGCCCGCCAACCAACCGAACACGACTGTTGCGATGAGCAGCACGATCAGGTTGATGCGCAGGAACGTAGCAGGCTCGACGAACAGGAACAGTTCGACCAATTGCACCTGATTGAGATGCGCGAGATGGCGACGGTGATGACCAAGCGCCCGCGCCGCCGTCCGCGCGACGCCCCAGCCGACGATCGCCGCACCCAAGCCGATCGCAAGCGCGGGTATCCAGAACGGGGTGCTCACGGCGCCACCTGTGATGCACTTCCGCATTGAAAGATGCGCAGGTCGGGACGGGACCCGCGTGGTGCGCTGCGCTCGAGGAACTGCGGGATGTGGCCGGTCGCTTGGAATCCGCCCTGCCCGCCCTGGCGGCCACGATCATCGACCGCCTCGAACCGGAAGATGTCCTGGGTCTGGACGGTCCCGGCGACGAGGCCGGTCACTTCCGTGATGTGGGTGATTCGACGGGTGCCACAGGCAAAGCGCGCTTGGTGCGCGATGAGGTGGACCGAGCTCGCGATCTGCTCGCGGATCGCGGATACCGGCAACTCCACCCCAGACATCAGGACCATGACCTCGAGTCGTGACAACAGCTCGCGGGGGCTGTTGGCGTGGACCGTGCTCAACGAACCATCATGGCCGGTGTTCATCGCCTGCAGCATGTCGAGCGTCTCGCCACCACGGCACTCCCCGATCACGAGCCGATCCGGCCGCATCCGTAAGGCATTGCGCACCAGTTCACGGACCGACACTTCGCCCCGGCCCTCGATGTTCGGCGGCCGCGTCTCGAGTGCGACGAGGTTCGGATGATCGAAAGCGAGTTCCGCGGAGTCCTCGATCGTCACCACCCGCTCCTCGCGAGGGATCAAGCTCGAGAGGACATTGAGCAGCGTGGTCTTGCCCGAACCGGTCCCACCGGAGACCAGCATGTTGCGTCGATGCGCCACGCAGGTGCGTAGAAACTCAAGCATCGCTGCATTCAAGGTCTGTCGATCGATGAGTTCCTGTGGACCGAGACGAAGCCGTCCGAAACGGCGGATCGTCATGGCGGTACCACGCAAGGCGAGCGGCGGCACGACCACATTCACACGCGAACCGTCGGGCAGACGAGCGTCGACCATCGGCGATGCGTCGTCGATGCGCCGACCGATCGGGGTAACGATGCGCTCCACGATGCCGCGCAAAGCCGCCTCGCTGCTGAATCGAAGCCTTGTCTCCCTCAGCAAACCCTTGGATTCGACGAAGATCCTCTCTGGTCCGTTGACCATGATCTCGCGCACATCGTCATCCGCCAGCAGGGACTCCAAGGGTCCGAGCCCGAGCGCCTCATCGAGCACGAATCGCTGCAGATCATCAGCATCGATCGGGTCTAGCGAGGCAGCGTCTGCAGCCAACGGCGCAAGCAATCTCCCGGCGAGCGCACGCAGGGCGCTGTCATCCATCGTCGCGACATCACGCCTACGCAGATCGAGTTGCTCGAGCAGGCGGCGGTGGAGTTGGTTCGCCATCTCGATGAACCGGGCGGATGTCTCACCTCGACCACTACGAGCGGTGGAGGGCGGCGACGAGGCATTCGGCGGACGCCCGATGACCTGCACGGTGAATTCGTCATCGCCGACACGGATGACATCGATCTCGCCGAGGTTGTCCGCGACCACAACCCGCTCACCATTGACGCGGGTCCCCGCCGACGCACCGAGATCCGTGACACGATAAGTCCCCTCGGTCGCCAGATCGATGCGCAGGTGGTGGCCGCCGACACCCGCGCCGCGCAACCGGATCGCGCAGTCATCAGCCTGGCCTGCCAGATGCGTCCCGGGAGGTAAGCGCTCGACACGCACCTCGACGCGTACGGACCTGTCATGCGCCCTCACGGCGCACGCTCCGGTGCACGCTCCGGTTCACGCTCCACCGCCGGGACCGTGCCACGCAGGGCTTCGATGCGCTGCTGCGCCCGTCGCAGCATCTCGCGATCTGATTCCTCGGCTGCCTCGATGCGTGATACATCGAGACTGGTCCTTCCCGAGGCGGAGGGCTCTGACTGCCGCGCCACACGCGGCGTCAGGAAGATCACGATCTCGGATTCTTCGCCACGCTGCCCACGGGTACCGAACAAGCGTCCCACGCCGGGGATACGGACAAGACCGGGCAGTCCGGCGTTGTCGACGCTACGCTGCCGGCTCGCAAGACCGGCGATGACGAGTGTCTCACCGCTACGCAGGTTGATGTCGGTGGTCGAGCGCCGCTTGAGCAGGCCCGGCACTCCGTTGATACGCTGTGCACTGTCGATCTGACTGAGTTCAGTCTCAACGCGTGCAAAGATCGCACCGCTCGCATCCGCAACCGGCTTGATGTCGAGGATGACACCGTACTCCCGATACTCGACATCGGTTGAACCGACGCCGTTGACCACCGGCACCGGGATCTCACCGCCGGCGACGAACCGCGCGGCACCGCCGCTTCGGCAACTCAATTGGGGCTCTGCCACGATGGTCGCCTCGCCGACCTGCTCGAGCATCCGAAGCCGTGAATCCAAAGTGCTTGCGATGCCGAGATAGCCGCGCACGGCGGTCTTCACCGGCAACGGGTCGAACGCCTCGGGCGGGATACCCGACTCAGGCGGTATCACTCGGAACCGGTCGTTGGCGAGCAGGTCTCCGATCACCCCGGCGTTCGGGCCGTCGGTCTCATCGCGCCAACGGATGCCGAGCTCCCGCAGCCGACCGCGCCTGAACTCCACGATCCGGACATCGACATGGACCATCACCTCCCATCCCGGTTTGGCGACGAAGTCCACCACCGTTCCGGGGAACATCGCAGCCACCGAGGCGGCACGCTCCCTGGCGCGTGAGTCGGCTGCATCGCCTTCGAGTACGACGCGCGATCCGCGCAGCGCCGCCGTCACGCCACGAGCGTCGTGAAGCAGTTCGTTGACTGCCGACAAGGTGGCGACAAGATCGTTGGCCACCACCGTCACGGTCATACGATGGAGACCGCCCCCGCGCAGCCAGAATTGCACCACCGTGCTGCCGATGGATTGGCCGATGAACACCAGCTGCTGGCCGCCGATCGGCGAGACGGACACGATCTTGCCGTTGCCGACGGCAACGCGCACCGTTCGCAGATCGAACACTCTGCTATCGCCGACAAATAGCGTCATCTCGGAGGGGACCTGAGTCGCCTCAAGACGGTTGATCGAAGCGGGCAGCGCCTGCAGCACGCCGGGCGTGTCGGAAGCACGGATCCCGTCCGAGAGAAACAGGCCGAGCAGCATCAACGCGATATTCCGCAGAACTTTGTTCATCGGGACTCCTTGAGATCTCTTGGGTTCGGTGTGCGCTGGGATCAAATTCATGGTTCAGCGAAGAAGTGCTTGGACAAGGCGGGCGCTCCGGATCCTCCGACCAGCAGTTCGAGGCTTGCGGTCGACGCGCGTACCGATCGTCGAACCGCCGTCGTCACGGGCTCACCGAGCGTCGCTGCGTTACAGGCGGTGCGACCGTTCGCCCCCGCCACCGCCGGCGGCGAACGCATTTCGTCGCCCTCGGGCCGTAGCAACGGCACCAGTTCGCCGATCCGCAGTCCGACTGCCAGCAACTGGGCCTGTTCGGGAGTCACATCGAGGGTGATGGTCGAGTAGTCCGCCGCGAAGCCGGCTTCCTCGAACACCCCAGCTGGAGCGAAGCCCACGCCAGGCAAGGCACGCTGCGATCGCCCTGTGGCGAGCACGGTCACCGCTTCGAGCAACGGGCGTACCACCACACAGCGACCGCTGACCTCGGTGCGCTCCTCTGCGAGCATCAGGTCGATGCGATCGCCCGGGCGGACGAGCCCGGCCTGTGAGCTCACCTCGTCGACGGGCACCGTCACCGCACGCGTCCCTTGCTGCAACCTCGCCGACAGGGTCGGGCCCCGGCGTCCGGCCAGATGGGCCTCGACCAATGCATCACCGGCCTTCAGGGCAAAGACCAATTGCTGCCCGACAACGCGCACCGGCGTGTCCGCTGGCAATGCGCCACCTGGCACGAAGGCGGAGGGCATGTCCCGACGCGCCAGATCAGCCTCCCGCAACACCCGACCTGCCGGCAGATCACGCGCCGCGACGATCACCTTCGTCGGGGTGTATCGCTGCTGCCAACGCTGTTCGACCGACGCAGCTCGCTCGGCCAGATGGCGCTGCGAACCGAGAAACGCCACAAGGCCGCACACCAACGCGACAGGCAGCAACCACCATGCAGCCAACAGATCAAGGATCTTTCTTCCCATGTCATCGTCTCCAAAAATCGTTCAAAGGATCGCAAGCCATGCTGGATAATCGCGGGCAGCCGCGACGATCGCGCCAAGCAACCACTCGGCGGGTGACAACCCCCGGGCCCACGGCAGCAGCATTGCAGCCACGAGAACCGCTGCCACCAGCGCGAATTCCACACTCGCTTGCCCGAGTTGCCTGCGAGGCGCTCTATGCGGAAAGTCAGCGCGCATCGACCGACACCTGAACGATGACCCGTGTTCTGTGACCGCTGCGCATCGTCACCGCATCCAGGCGCTCACCGCGGCGATCGGCCCATAACGCGCGGGCAGAGGGATCGGTACGAACGACCCAGCCAGCCGCCTGTAGGGCTTTTCTTAGTCGCGACGCGGTGATCTCGTGAGCATCTGGGCTGTCGAGCACAATCGTCGTCGCGCCGCCCGGGGCTTCCTGCTCGATCACGGTGACGGCGCGAAGACCGTACGGCGGACGGAAGGGCAAGCGCGGAAGTTTGGCCGCAGGGCGGGAAAGATCGGATACCGAGACCACGATGCTCGTGCCGCCCGAGGGGGCATCGCGCAGGCTGATGACCTCGTGCAATCGGCCGCGTTGCCGACCGATCACCGTCCGCTCGGCGTCTTGTTGCAGCGTCAACGACGCCGGTGACGGCGTTGACGAGCCTGTGATATCGAGACGGTGCGCAGTCTTTCCCCAGAGTGTCGAGAGGCGCTCGGTGAGGACTGCACGGTCCGCCGCGACAGCCGTCGCGCGCGTCTCGAGCGGGACACCGTTGACCCGCACCCGATCGACCACCCATCGCGGCCTAGGGGTTGCCCGATCCGACTCGAGCCCCGCGTCAGCCACGCTGATGAGCTGCAAGCTGTGGGCCGCCAAAACGAGGCACCCGAGTCGTAGGCCGGCGAGAAGCAGCCTCAACACGGCTGTGTCCTCAGATCGGACATGCCACGACGGCTTCCGGTCAGTCGATCGGTCGGCACGATATCGGGGTCTATCCGGCCGAGACAAAGTCGAGCGACGGCGGGCTCAAAGAGACGCATCGGTGCCGCCATGATTTCCAAAGGAGTCCGCCACGCCGCGAGGCGACCGGCGCTTGAAAGTGCCGCCGTCCGGCGCCGTACCGTTTCAGCATCGTCGGCCTGCCAGTCATCGACGAGGATCGAAAGCTCCGCCTGAAAGGTCGGTGACCGTCCGGCACGCAGCCACTGCAGCGCGGGTCCCTCGTTGAGACGCGCCGTCGATCGCGCATTCCTGGCCTGGTCTCGTGCGAGGTCGAACTGCCCGACGCCGATCACTTGGGCGGGCAGCAACAGCCCGAACGCCCAATCCTCCGTGGTCCGTGCGGCCGAGGGTTGCGCCGCAGCGATGACCGTCACTTCGGATCCGCGGACCCGCCCGTCGGGTCGGGCGGCGTAAGCGTCGATATCAACGCCATGATGGGCCGCCAATACGCCGGCACGGGCGGAGGACTGGACGGACTGGATTGCAGTCTGTCGTTGCCACAGATCGATCGTCGCGATCAAGAGCGGCGCGAGCAGCAGGATCGCCACCAGCGTCTCGGTCAAGGCTTGGCCACGGGCTGACTGCCGCGACATCATCGCGGCACCCCGGCCATCCATACGGGTGTGCCATCGACGGTGGCGAGCAGCATGCGATCGGGGATCGAAAGAGGCGCCAGCGTCGAGCGCCAGTAAGGCGAATAGAGACTGGGCGTCTCCTGTGCGCCATCACGACGGGGTTCGAGGCGGAGGAACCGCGTCGAGGCGGCGGCCTCGGCGAACAGATCGCCTGACCCGTTGGACCGCTCTGGGGCCAGCGCGACCGTGTCACCCGCACCGCGCAGCACAGAACCGAACCCCAGCAGTTCGGCGGCACCACGCCGCGACTGGGCGGGCAGCCGTAACCGCACCACCACGCGAGGCGGGGCGGACTCCGCGCGCTGCGCAGCAGAGAGATCGTAGAGCGACGGCAAACCGCGATAGCCCCGCTGTCGGCTGATGCTCCGTTCGGCAGCCCGCGCAGCCCGTGGATTTCGCCGCAACGCGTCGCCATGCCGGCCACGCAGCGTGCTGCCGACGCCGTTGTCAGCGCCGCCCCACGCGATCGCGGCACGCTCGCGCATCGACCCGAAGATGACATAGCGCGGCTGGTGGAGAGAGAGCGTATCGAGCGCACGCCAGGTCTCGAAATCGAGCAGATCGGTCCCGGCGCGCTTCTCGAAACGCACCAGACGACTGCCGAGCAAGGGACTCAGAGTGAAGTTGCGCTCGTGGGTGAAGCCATCGAGCGAACGCAGCAGGACATCTTGTTGGCGCCAGCGCCATGAACCGCCATAGAAGGAACTGAAGTTCTGCCATTGGGCCGCCCATGCGAGCAGCTGCGCCTCACCACCCTCCGTCAATCGAAACCGCGGATCGGTCGACTCGACGGTGTCGCGAACGATCTGTGGCACCGTCAAGAGCGTTGCCGACATCATGAACCGCTGCGCGGCGGCCAAAGAGTGGCTGACCCCGCTGGAGAGGCCCTCGAGGCCGCGCAAAGACGGCTGCAGGACGGAATCAAACCCGGACCACCAACGCTGCAGGGTTGCGGTCGCCGCATTGAGGTATGGCACATAGGCGGTCAGCGCCGATGCCGTCGGCAGCAAGCGGTTCATATAGTCCGACCACGAACGCAGGCTGACGGACTGGGCGATCACCGCTTCGTTAGCGATGACCGCCCGGTTCATTGCCGCTGCGAAATTGAGCGAGCGCGCTTGCCACACCGCACCGCTGAGCGCTGCCGCTTCGGCGGCGTCGCGCAGGCGTTGCTTCTCTGTCACCGCCTGGCCGGCCTCGAATGCCCACCAAGCCGCCGCCCCGAGCACAGCCAGCAACGGCAGCAGGAACACCAGCACCTGCCCGCGTGGGAAGCGCGCACGCCGCCTCATTCCTCGAAATCCTCCATCGTGCGCTGGCGTGCCTCGATGTTCGCGCGAGCGCGGGCAGCCCCGACCAGTCCACGGCCGGCGGTGTTGTCCTCGCCCGACAATGCGACAGCGGCCACGGACGCTTGTCCGCGGACGATGTCGCCGAAAGCCGAGTACACACCGATGGCCGCGATGGCGACCAATGCGACGATGATGATGTACTCCGTCATCCCTTGGCCGGCGATGCGCCGGCGTGTCTGTCTGATCATCTGGATGTCTCCTTGGATAGTCGCCGGTCACTTCCCGGCGCGGCCATTGCACCGCAGGACAGCCCAGAGGTCAGGCACCAAAACTCGGCGTTTTCACCGATACTCGAGCCGTTGCATCGAATCTCGACGAACGAAGCAGAAATGGCCCGGCTGCTCTAGAATCAGACCCATCGAACCCTGGATCCATGGAGCCTCCGATGCCTCGCGCCGCCCTCCTCTCGACTGCCGTCGCGCTCACTGCCGCGCTGCTCACCGCCACCGCCGCCCACGCCGACGAAGGCATGTGGACCTACGACAACTTCCCCACTGCGAAGGTGAAAGAGCAGTACGGGGTGACCGTCGATGGCGCCTGGCTCGACCGGGTACGCGAAGCCTCCGTCCGCCTCTCGGGCTGCTCTGCCTCGTTCGTGTCGCCCGAGGGGCTGATCCTCACCAACCACCACTGCATCACCGCCTGCCTCTCGGAGAACTCCTCCAAAGAAAAGAGCCTGCTCGACGACGGCTTCGTCGCCCGCAACCGCGGTGAAGAGATCGCCTGCCGCACGCAGGTCGCCGATGTGCTCGTCGGCATGGAGAACGTGACGGACAAGGTCGAGGCCGCCACGCGCGGACTCGACGAGCGCACCGCCAACGAGGCCCGCAAGCGTGCCATCACCGGCCTCGAACAGGCCTGCGAGAAGACCACCGGACTCAAGTGCCAGGGCGTCGCGCTCTACAACGGCGGCCAGCAGTTCCTCTACCGCTACAAGCGCTACACCGATGTGCGTCTGGTGTTCGCACCCGAGACGGGCATCGCGGCCTTCGGCGGCGACCCGGACAACTTCCAGTTCCCGCGCTGGTGCCTCGACATGGGCCTGCTGCGCGCCTACGAGAACGGCAAGCCGGTGACGGTGGCGAGGCCGCTGCGCATCAACTTCGACGGCCCGAAAGCCGGCGAGTTGGTGCTCGTCTCGGGCCATCCCGGCTCCACCGACCGCCTGCTGACGGTCGATCAACTGCTGGCGCTGCGCAACGATGAACTGCCGCCTTCGCTGCTGCGCAGCAGCGAACTTCGCGGCCGCTACATCGAGTTCGCAAAGAAGGGTGATGCCGAGCGACGCATCACGGCGGACACGCTGTTCGGTCTTGAGAACGGCATCAAGGTGCGTCGCAAGCAGCTCGACGCCTTGCTCGACGAAGGCATGATGGATGACAAGCGCGCGAAGGAAGCGGAGCTGCGCGCCCGTGTCGCCGCCGATCCTGCCTTCGCTGGCTTCGGCGATCCCTGGGCTGACATCGCCGCCGCCAACGCCCGCGCCCGCGACATCGATACCGAACTCGGCTATCTCGAGGGCGGAGCGGGCTTCCAGAGCCGTCTGTTCCGCGTCGCACGCACGCTGGTACGCGGCGCCGAGGAGCGCACGAAGCCGAACGGCGAGCGCCTGCGGGAGTTCACCGATGCGCAACTGCCGCGGGTCCAGCAGCAGCTCGCGGCCGCGACCCCCGTCTATCCGGAGGTGGAGCGGTTGACGATGTCCTTCGGCTTCGAACGCATGCGCGAGTGGCTGGGTCCCGACCACGCGGTGGTGCGCAAGCTGCTCGCCAAGGATTCACCGGACAGCCTCGCCGCCTCGCTCGTCGACGGCAGCAAGCTCGCCGATCCCGCTGTGCGCCTGGCGCTGTGGAACGGTGGCGCCGCGGCGATCGCCGCCTCGGATGATCCGATGATCAAACTCGCCCGCGAGATCGACGGCCCGGCGCGTGCGCTGCGCAAGCGATACGAGGACGAAGTGCAGGCGCCGACCGCCGCTGCCGAGGAGAAGATCGCCCGCGCGCGCTTCAAGGTCTACGGCACCGAGGTCTACCCGGATGCCACTTTCACGCTACGGCTCAACTACGGCACGGTGCAGGGCTGGGTCGAGAAAGGCAGCCCCGTGGAGCCTTTCACCCGCCTCGGACGCGCCTTCGAACGCGCCACCGGCCAGCCGCCGTTCAGCGTCCCGGCCTCGTGGGAGCGGGCGCGTGGGACGCTCGATCTGTCGACGCCGTTCAACCTCACCTCGAACAACGACATCATCGGCGGCAACTCCGGAAGCCCGCTGCTCAATGCCCGCGGCGAAGTGGTCGGACTGATCTTCGACGGCAACATCCACTCGATCTCGGGATCGTTCTGGTTCGACACCGTGAAGAACCGCGCCGTTTCCGTGCACCCGGCCATCATGCGCGAGGCGCTGCGCAAGGTGTATGACGCACCGGCGCTGCTCAAGGAACTCGGCGACCAGTGACCGCCTACGCCTTCGATGCGCCGCCGCCGGTGACGGCCCGTATCGCAGGCAGCGATACGCTGTTCCCGGTGCGGCGCATCTACTGCGTCGGTCGCAACTACGCGGCGCACGCACGCGAGATGGGCCACGACCCGGAACGCGAGGCGCCGTTCTTCTTCGGTAAACCGGCGGATGCGTTGCACCCTGAAACAACGGCGGTGCCCTACCCCTCCGCCACCGCGGATTTCCATCACGAGGTGGAACTCGTGGTGGCGCTCGGCGGCGGCGGACGCGACATCCCCGCAGCCGCCGCGCCAGCGTGCATCTTCGGTTACGGCATCGGCATCGATTGGACCCGTCGCGACCTGCAAGCCGAAGCGAAAGCCCAGGGTAAACCCTGGGACGCGGCGAAGGGTTTCGACCACTCGGCGACGCTCGGACCGCTGCACCCAGTGTCGGCGGTCGGTCACCCGACGCGGGGTCGTATCTGGCTCTGCGTGAACGGCGCGGTACGCCAGGACGCCGATCTCGCCGGCCTCATCTGGGCGGTGCCCGATGTGATCGCAGCGCTGTCGGGTCTCTACGAACTGCGTGCGGGTGATCTCATCTACACGGGCACCCCGGCGGGCGTCGGCCGCGTGCTCCGCCAAGACCGGATCTCTTGCGGCATCGAGGGTCTCGGCTCGATCGAGACCGTCATCGCCTGATTCGACCGCCCCGCCCCTAGAACGCGAACAGCGACGCCTCCGGCGCGGTCGCGACGACCCACCAAAGCAGTGCGCCGAGCACGGCAAGGATCGCGGACGCCAGCAGCGTGCGCGATCGGCTGATCCCCTCCGCCGCGGGTGACAACAACGACCCCGGCTTACGGCCCGTGATCATCGGCAAGATCAGGTTCTCGCGCCGCACCCAAAGATAAAAAAGCGCGGCACCGACATGGACGGCGATGGCCACGACGACCAGGTCGAAAAGCTGTTTGTGGAGGGTCGTGAGCCGATCGCTCGTGGCGCCCTCCACATAGCCGTATAGCGGCCCCGCCTCGAGCACCTGGTCGTTGGCGAACAAGCCGAGGACCGACTGGGTGAGCAACAGACCGAGCAATGCGAGGATCATCAGCGCACCGAGCGGGTTATGACCGGTCACCGGCGCAGCCGATCCGCTGCGCTCAGCGCGCAGGTACGCGAGGATCGCCCGGGGTCCGCGCACGAAGTCCTTGAAACGCGCATATCGGGTGCCGACGAAGCCCCAGACGATACGCGTGGTCACGAGCAACAGCACCGCGTAACCGAAGCGCGTGTGCCAGGCAAACCAGTCCCCCTCGAGTTCACGGGTGACCCAAGCACCGAGCACCGATAAGGCCAATCCCCAGTGCATCAGCCGGACCGGCAGATCCCAGACCCGCCGCTGTGTCGTCGCCTGCTCGATCTCCATGTTCATCCTCCCGAGATCGTCCGCTGGTTGTACTCGATGAAGTAATCGTCCGGATCCCACAAACTCAACGAGATCATCGACAGCATAGCGCCGTCCGCACCGCGCACTTCATAGCGGTGCGGCGCGGCATGGATGCGGGCGCCGAGGGCCAGCGCGCGGTCATGGACACCCTCGACATCCTCGCCCTGCATCACGAAGATGATGTCGCCGACGCCCAGTCGATCGCGACGCGGCGGATCGGGCAGGCGCGGCCGCGTGAACTCGAGCAACCCGATCTTACCGACCACGGGATCGGAGGCTTGCATGATCACAAGGTGGGTCTCGTCGCCACGCGCGCCGGCGGCGAGACCGACCCCGGAGAGCGTCACCCGATCGTCGTACCAGACCGAGAGCCCGAGCACATCGCGGTAAAAAGCGACGGAGCGTTCGATGCTGCGGACGATGAGCGTGGTGCGCTTCACGAGAGTGGTCATCGTGTCCTCGCGATCAAAAACAATGCAGCGACACCCATCACGGCGGTCGGCACCCAGGCGAGCAGCACCGGATCACCGCGGAACACCACCGCACCGCTCTCGATCATCTGCTGCAGCAGGAAGAACCCGATACCGAGCACGAGACCGAGCGCGATCCGCCCCCCCGCGCCGCCCGCCCGCTGCGAACCGAACACGAACGGCAGCGCCAACAACACCGCGAACAGCGGCGCCACCGTACGCGCGATGCGCGACCAGAACGCGAAGGTGGGCTCGCGCGAATCGAGGCCGTTCGCTTCGAGGTGGCGGATCATGCTCCAGAGCGACGCGGAGGGCAGATCGCCCGGCGCGGTCGCCGCGATGCCGAGGAACGCGGCGCTGACATTGGATTGCAGCGTCCGTCCTGCGCTGCGACTGCCTTCGACGAGGTCACCCTCGAAACGGCTCTCGGCGTACTGCTCGAGACGCCAAGCGCCGTCCTCAGAAGCCCTCGCCGTGGCCGCACGCCCGATCGCGAGCAGCCGATCGTCAGCGCCGATCTCGTAGACCATCATGCCGCCGAACAGCCCTTCTCCGGTCTGACGCTCGACGTTCACGATCAGGCCCCCGTCGCGCACCCAGGCTTCGCCAGACCCGGCGAAGCTGATATCCGAGAACTTCGCGAACGCCTTCTGTTGACGGGCCATCTGCTGCAGCGGCGGCGCGAGTGTCTCCGCGAGCACGGCGCCGATCCCCACCAGCAGCAGACCGGCGATGGCGACCGCGCGCGCAAGACGCCAAGGCGAGAGACCTGCAGCCCGCATCACCGTGATCTCGCTGCCGCGCGCGAGCGTACCCAGACCGAGCAACGCGCCGATGAGTGCGCCGATCGGCAGCAACGCCCACGCCTGCTGCGGCAAATTGGAGACCACGAAGGCCACGGCGTTCCAGACCGTGTAGGAGCCGACACCGATATCGTCCTGCTGCCCCATGAGCAAGAAGAGCGCACCGAGGCTGAGCAACACCGCCATCACCATCAGGACGCCGCCGAGCACCGCCCGGACGATATAGCGGTCGAGCGCCGTCATGCCGACACCAAGCGTTCACGGTGGCGCCAACGCGCCAGCTGCGCCGGCGCGAAAAGAAGCGCGAGGGTCCCGATCACCACCAGCGCGTGCACCCACCAAAGACCGAGCGGCGCCGGAACGATCTCGCGACCCAGCCAGACCCGCGCCGCCGAGGCAAGGCTGAAATAGACGAAATACACGGTGATCGCGAGCCACAGGCGCGAATAGCGACCTTGTCTCGGACGCAGTCGCGCCATCGGCACCGCGAGCAAGGCGAGCACGAATACCATCACCGGCAAACCCACCCGCCAGGCGAGTTCAGCCCTCGCTTCGGGGTCGTCCCGTCCGCGCAATGTCGCAGTCGGCACCGACTCGATGTCGAAGCGCCCTGCGGACGACGCCGGGACGCGCACCGGGATCGTATTTTCCTTGAACCGCACGCGGCGGAACTCTGCGGAGCCAGGTTTACCCTCGTAACGTTCGCCGTCGAACAGCGTCAAGGTATGCAAGGTTCGATCAGGGGAGATCTCGTGGCGGGCACGCTCGGCGACCGCGATCTCGTAGGTATCGCCGTTGCGACGCTTGACGAAGATCCTCTCGAGCGTACCGTCCGCGGACTGAGATTCCGCATAGAACACCGCAGAGCCGCCACCGAAACTGCGGAAACGGCCTGGCGTGATCGGCGAGAACTCCCCGGCCTGCAGTGCCGTGCTGCGCAGCGTCTGAACCCCTGCGGCCGCCTCCGGTCCCGCACGCAACGACAACCAACCGACCAGCATCGCCACGGCGAGCGCCAGCAGCGCGATCGGCGCATAGATGCGCAACGGCTCGACGCCACAGGCGACCACTGCCGTCATCTCGCTGTCGTGGTACAGCCGACCGAGCGCCAGCATCACCCCGAGCAGCAGCCCGACCGGCAAGAGCACCGCAAGATTGCGCACCACCCCGAGCCCGACGAGATCGAGCACCACGGCGCGGGGGAAGCCGCCCTCGGCCGCCCGTGCCAGCACCGACGCCAGCTGGTTGGTCAGCAGGATCACGAGCAGCACGGCGGTCACCGCCAACCAGGCGACCAGGACCTCGCGTAGCAGATAACGGGACAGGATCCGCGCCAAGACCGCTCCTCGACCGGCAAGCGCCGGGAAACGATAGAATAGCAGGTCATCCGAAACCCCCCCCCCTGCGGAGCGCCCCATGCAGTTCGAGATCTTCACCAGCAGCCCAGCCCGTATCACGGTCGATTGCCTCGTGGTCGGTGTCCACGACAACGGCGAGCTCTCCGCCGCGGCCGCTTCCATAGACCGGCAGTGCAACGGCGCCTTGGGTCGCTTCCTGAAGCGCGGTGATTTCCCGGGCCGCCTCGCCGAAACACTGCTGTTGCCGGCCTTCCCGCGGCTCAAGGCCACCCGGCTGTTGCTCGTCGGCCAAGGCGGCAAAGAGGTCTCGCGCCGCAGCTGGCGTCGCGCGCTCGCCGCCGCCGTCGGCGCCCTCTCGCGCACCAAGGTGGCGAGTGCCGCGATCGCACTCACCCGTCCCGAGCCGCGGGCGCTCGACGACTATCTTTTCGGTCGGTCGGCCGCCGAGACCGCGCACGGCGCGCTCTATCGGGTGAACGATCTCAAATCTGGGACCAAGGCCGCCGCGCCCGCGCTGTCGCGCCTCGTGTTCGGTCCGGTGCGCCCGTCAGGCGCCGCAGCAGCCCGCCGCGGCCTCGTCCACGGTCAAGCCTCGGGCCAAGGGGCTCGCATGATGCGCGACCTCGCGAACCTGCCGGGCAATGTCTGCACCCCGAGCTATCTCGCTGAACAGTCGACCGCCCTCGCCGCCCGTTATCCCTCGATCCGCGTACGCGTCCTCGAGGAGGCGGAGATCCGCGCCGAGAAGATGGGCTGCTTCCTCGCCGTCACGCAGGGCAGCGATCAACCGCCCAAGTTCATCGTCATCGAGTACAAGGCGTCGCGGGGTCCCCGGGCGCCGATCGTGCTGGTCGGGAAGGGGATCACCTTCGACACCGGCGGCATCTCGCTCAAAGATCCCGGCGCGATGGACGAGATGAAGTTCGACATGTCGGGCGCCGCCGCCGTCATCGCCACGATGTCGGTCGTCGCGGAACTTGGTCTGCCGCTCAATGTGGTCGGCCTCGTACCCACCTGCGAGAACATGCCGAGCGGCCGTGCGATCAAGCCAGGCGACATCGTCACGAGCGCCGCGGGAGTCACCGTCGAGATCCTCAACACCGATGCTGAAGGACGGCTGATCCTCTGCGACGCGCTGCACTATGCGCGCCGCTTCAAGCCGCAGGCCGTGGTGGACCTCGCCACGCTGACCGGCGCCTGCGTGATCGCCCTCGGCATGCACCACACGGGCGTCATGGCCAACGACGACGCCCTCGCCCGCGAACTCGTCGAGTCCGGCCTGCGCGCCGATGATCGCGCCTGGCAGTTGCCGCTCACCGAAGAGTATGGCGAACAACTCAAGAGCAACTTCGCAGACCTTGCCAACATCGCCGGCCGTGACGGTGGTGCGATCACCGCAGGGGCGTTCCTCGGGCGCTTCACCAAGGGTTTGCGCTGGGCGCATATGGACATCGCCGGTTCGGCTTATGTGGGCGGCGGCGCCAAGGGCAGCACGGGGCGACCCGTGGCGCTGCTGACCGACTTCCTGCTGCGACGCGCCGCGTCGCGTCGCTGAGCCCCAGTCAGCGACCATGGACAAGGTCTACGCGCCTGCCGACATCGAGCAGCGCCTCTACGCGCAGTGGGAGGCCTCCGGCCTCTTCGCGCCGCAGGGGGACGGACCGGGCTATTGCATCGTCATCCCGCCGCCGAACGTCACGGGCACGCTGCACATGGGGCATGCGTTCCAGGACACCATCATGGACGCGCTCACCCGCTACCGCCGCATGCGCGGCGATGCGGCGCTGTGGCAGCCGGGTACCGACCATGCCGGCATCGCCACGCAGATGGTCGTGGAGCGTCGACTCGAGGGAGAAGGCCTGACCCGCGCAGGTCTCGGTCGTGAGGCTTTCATCGAGCGGGTCTGGCAATGGAAAAGCGAGTCGGGTGGCACCATCGCACGCCAGATGCGCCGGCTTGGCGCCTCGGTCGATTGGTCGCGCGACCGTTTCACCATGGACGAGGGTCTCTCGCGAACCGTCACCGAGGTGTTCGTACGCCTGCACGACGAGGGTCTGATCTACCGCGGTAAGCGGCTCGTGAACTGGGATCCCGTGCTACAGACCGCCGTGTCCGATCTCGAAGTGCTGAACACCGAAGAGGACGGTTCGCTCTGGCACCTGCGCTATCCGCTCGCCGACGGCAGCGGTCACCTCGTCGTCGCCACGACACGACCCGAGACGATGCTGGGCGATGTCGCAGTCGCGGTCCACCCCGGTGATCCACGCTATGCCGCGCTCGTCGGCAAAACGCTGCGCCTGCCGCTCGCCGAACGCGAGATCCCGATCATCGCCGACGACTACGTCGACCCGGAGTTCGGCACGGGCTGCGTGAAGATCACACCCGCCCACGACTTCAACGATCAAGAGGTCGGCGAGCGTCACGGACTGCCCCGCATCAACGTCTTCACGCCTGATGCACGCATGAACGACGAGGTGCCCGAACGCTTCCGCGGTCTCGACCGCTTCGAGGCGCGCAAGCGGGTCGTGACCGAACTCGAGGTCGCGGGCCTCCTCGAGCGCATCGACCCGCACAAGCTCATGGTGCCGCGTGGCGACCGCTCCGGGGCGGTCATCGAGCCCTACCTCACGGACCAATGGTATGTGCGCATCGCGCCGCTCGCCGCGCCTGCGATCAAGGCCGTCGAGGACGGTTCGATACGTTTCGTCCCGGAGAACTGGTCGCGGACTTATTTTGAGTGGATGCGCAACATCAAGGACTGGTGCATCAGCCGGCAACTCTGGTGGGGCCATCGGATCCCGGCGTGGTACGACGATGCCGGTCGGGTCTATGTCGGTCGCACGCTCGAAGAGGTGCGCGCCCGCCACGGCCTCGCTGACGATCTGCCACTCCGCCAAGACGAGGATGTGCTCGACACCTGGTTCTCCTCGGCGCTCTGGCCGTTCTCCACGCTCGACTGGCCAGACGATGTCGCCACGCTGAAGCGGTTCTACCCCACCGCCGTGCTCGTCACGGGCTTCGACATCATATTTTTTTGGGTCGCCCGCATGATCATGATGGGCATCAAATTCACGGGCGAGGTGCCCTTCCGCGAGGTGTATGTACACGGGCTGATCCGCGACTCCGAAGGCCAAAAGATGTCGAAGTCGAAGGGCAACGTCATCGACCCGCTCGACATCGTCGACGGCATCGCCCTCGAGGATCTCGTGCGCAAGCGCACCACCGGACTGATGCAACCGCGTCTCGCCCCGAGCATCGAGAAAGCGACCCGCAAGGCCTTCCCGCAAGGCATCGAGGCGCACGGCACCGACGCATTACGCCTCACCTTCGCCTCGCTTGCGACCCAAAGTTCGGACCTGCGCTTCGACCTCGCGCGCGTCGGGGGCAACCGGAACTTCTGCAACAAGCTCTGGAACGCCTCGCGTTTCGTGCTGATGATGGCCGAGGGCGAGAACGGCGCCCCACTCGATCCGCAGCTGCGGAGCGGTGAGGCCACGCCGGGCGTCGCCGACCGCTGGATCGTCTCGCGGCTGGGCCAGACCCTCGCCAAGGTCGAGGCGGGCTTTGCGGAGTATCGGTTCGATTTCGCGGCCACGGCGCTCTACGAGTTCACCTGGTACGAATTCTGCGACTGGTACCTCGAACTCACGAAACCCATCCTCCAGGACACCTCGCTGCCGCAGGCCCAGCGTCGTGCCGCAAGACGCACCCTGCTCGAAGTGCTCGAGACGCTGCTGCGCGCCTGGCATCCGCTGATGCCCTTCATCACCGAAGAGATCTGGCAGCGTGTCGCGCCGCTCGCCGGTGTCGTACCGACCTCCGGCCAGACGATCATGACCGCCCGTTGGCCGACTGCGGCAGGATCCTCCCTCGATCCGGATGCCGAGACGGATGTCGAGTGGATCAAGGCGTTCGTGCTGGGGATCCGGCAGATCCGCGGTGAGATGGACATCAGTCCTGCGAGGCGGCTGCCCGTGCTGCTCGACGATGCCAGCGCGCAGGATCGTATCCGTATCGCAGCCCATGGGGCGTACCTCAGCCGACTGGCGGGCCTCGAGAGTCTGCGGATCCTGGATGCCGGTGAGGTCGCTCCGCCCGCCGCGCTCGCCGTCGTCGGCGCGATGCGGGCACTGGTCCCGATGGCGGGACTGATCGACCCGCAAGCCGAGCTTGCGCGCCTCGATAAGCGTGCGGCAAAGCTGCGCGAAGAGATCCAGCGTGCCACCGCCAAGCTTGCCAACGAGAACTTCGTACGCAATGCCCCGCTCGAGGTGGTTGCGCAGGAGCAAGGTCGGGTGGCCGAGTTCGAGCGGACCCTCGTCAGCCTCGAGGCGCAATCGGACCGGGTCCGGCTGCTGCTCTGAACGCCATGACCGACGACCGACCGCTCGATGAGCGGGTGCGCCTCTGGCGCCGTCTTCCTCCCGACCTGCAGACCCGTCTGAGCGGGCGGGTCGAGTCGTTCCTCCGCCGCGTGCCCTTCACCGGCGCCGGGGGGCTCGAGGTCGACGACTCGATGCGTTCGAGCATCGCCGCGCAGGCCTGTCTTGTGACCTTGGGGCAGTCAGACGATGGGTATGAGTCGCTGCACGGCGTCACCCTGCACCCGGATGAGTTCGTGGTCGAGGAGTCCTTCGAAGACGAGGACACCGGGGTGGTGACCGAGGGCTGGCGCGCGCTCTCCGGCCTTGCGATCGACGGCGATCGCATCGTGCTCTCCTGGCGTGATGTGCAGGACGCCGAAACGCGTGACGACGGCTACAACGTCGTGATCCACGAGTTCACCCACTTCCTCGAGCAGACACGCCCGGGCGGCGACCCCACAGCGCACGCCGAACTGGAGGCGGCTTACGCGGAACTCTGTGATGCGGTGGATCGCGGCGAACCGACCTTGCTCGACCCGTATGGCGCGGAGGATCTCACCGAGTTCCTCGCGGTATCGGCGGAACTGTTCTTTTCTTTGCCCGCCGAGCTGCGCGATCATCACCCGGACCTGTACCGGCTGCTGGCGACCTCTTTCGCGCTCGATCCCGCCGCCTGGCAGGCGGACCCGTCTTCCGTTTGAAGTCAGTACTGCGACGGATGCCGGGCCATGCCGGCATGGAAGAACTGCTGCAACCGGCGCTCGTCCGCATCGGCGTCCGCCGTCGGCTCGACAGGCGGCCCGAAGGTCACGGCACGACGCGAGAAGTCGATGGCCACGGGCACGATCGGCACTCCGGCCCGCAACGCGATGCGATGGTAGCCGCGTTTCCACGCCGGGACTTTCTTGCGCGTCCCTTCAGGGGTGATCACCAACACCAAGCCCTTGCGTGCCGCGAACTGCGCCGCACAGGTCTCCACCATGTGACCGGCTCGACCGCGATCGACGGGGATACCGCCGAAACGGCGACCTAACCGACCGAACGGCCCGGAGAGCGCGGCCTCCTTCGCAAGCCAAGAGGCATCCATGCGCATCGCGAGGTAGGCGAGGAAGCCGAAGACGAAGTCCCAGTTGGAGGTGTGCGGGGCGACCACGATCACGAATTTCTGTAGTGGCGGGTAAGTCCCGTCGATGCGCCAGCCAGCAAGCCATAGGCCGACGACGCCGACCACCCGTCGCCAAAGGCCGCCGACTTGCGGCACCTGCGGCGGCAACAGCGGAAAACGACCCTGACCCTCGACCGACATCAGGCACCCTTTCGCGTCGGGTCGGGGACACGCCACAACACCCAGCCACCGAGCAGGAACAGCACCACGAGTGAGCTGATCGAGAGCCGCGAGTCGCCGGTCAAAAGCGCCACTGTCCCGATCAGGATCGGACCCAAGAAACTCGCGAACTTGCCCATCATGTTGTAGAAGCCGAAGAACTCACCGCCCTTCCCCTCGGGCACCAAGCGACCGAAGAACGAGCGCGACAGACTCTGCACGCCGCCCTGCACCAGGCCGATGACGACCGCCAACGCGAAGAACTCGGTCACCGTGTCGAGGAACCAGGCATAGATCGTCGCAGCCAGATAGACCGCGATGCAGATCAGGATGCCGCGCTTAGGACCTATCCGGTTGCCTAGCCAGCCGAGCGCCAACGCCGACGGGAAGGCCACGAACTGCGTGAGCAAGAGTGCCGCGAGCAAGCTGGAACTCGGCAGACCGAGCGCCACGCCGTAATCGACCGCCATGGTGTAGATCGTATGGACACCGTCGATGTAGAGCCAGTACGCCAACAGGAACAGACTGACCTCGCGGTACTGCCTGATGTGCGAGAGCGTCGTACGCAGTCCACGCAGACCCTCGCTGATGCTGATCCAGAGACCCACGGCAGGGTCCTTGGGCGGTCGCTCGCGCACATAACGCGCCGCCGGCAGCATGAACACGAACCACCAGACCGCGACGCTGATGAACGACACACGGACCGCCTCCGCGGCATCTGCCAGACCGAACCAATGCGGCTTAAGCGTCATCAGGACGTTGAACGCGAACAACAGCCCGCCGCCGAGGTAGCCGAGCGAATATCCGAACGCCGACACCCGATCGTAGTCCTGCGGCTCCGACACATCGAGCAACAAGGCGTCATAGAAGATGTTCGCGGCGTTGGCGCCGATCGCGGCGACCATGAAAAAGACGGCGGCCCACCACCACTCGCCCTCGCCGACGAAGCCGAGCGCAGCCGTACCCGCGACGCCGAGCAGCGTCCAGCCGACCAACTGTCGCTTACGCCCGCCCGCTCGGTCGGCCATGGCGCCGAGCACCGGCGCGAGGATCGCCAGCAACAGACCCGCGATGCCGTTGGCGAAGCCGAGCCGCGAAGTGCTCACCGTCGGATCGACGCCCACGCTCCAGAATTTCTGGAAGAAGACCGGGAAGAACCCTGCAAGCACCGTGGTGAAGAACGCCGAGTTCGCCCAGTCGTAGAACGCCCAAGAGATCGTGTCGCGGCGTTTGTAGGGGCTCGTCACGCCGCATGCTCGCGGGTTTCGCGGAACGATATCTCGGGCCAACGCTCGATCGTGAGACCGAGATTGACGCGCGAGGGCGCGAGGTACACGAGCGACCCGCCGTGATCGACCGCGAGGTGATCGTAAGCCTTGGTGCGGAACTCGGCGAGCTTGCGATCATCGTCGCAGTAGACCCAGCGCGCGGTCTGGACGGAGATCGGCTCGAAAGCGCACTGCACGGAGTATTCGTCCTGCAGCCGGAAAGCGACCACCTCGAACTGCAGCGGACCGACCGCACCCAAGATCTGGTCGTTGTTCCGCAGCGGCCGGAACAGCTGCGTCGCGCCCTCCTCACAGAGTTGACCGAGTCCCTTGGACAAGGCCTTGGCTTTGAGGGGATCTTTGAGCACCGCACGACGGAACAGCTCCGGCGCAAAATTCGGTATCCCGGTGAACACCAGCTCCTCGCCCTCGGTGAAGGAATCGCCGATGTTGATGGTGCCGTGGTTGTGCAGACCGATGATGTCCCCTGCGTACGCGTCATCGGCGGTGGACCGGTCTGCCGCGAGGAAAGTCAGCGCATCGGCGATCCGCACATCCTTGTCGAGGCGGACATGGTGCATCTTCATGCCGCGGACGTATCTGCCCGAGCACAGCCGCAGGAAGGCGATCCGGTCGCGATGCGCAGGGTCCATGTTCGCCTGGATCTTGAAGACGAAACCGCTGAGTTTCGGCTCGGTAGCCTCGACCGATCGCTGGCGGGTACCGCGTGGCTGCGGGCCCGGCGCGAACGTCGTGAAAGCCTTCAGCAGTTCCTCGACCCCGAAGTTCGAGATCGCCGAACCGAAGAACACCGGTGTCTGGCGACCGGCGAGGTAGGCCGGCATCTCGAAGGCTTGCGTGGCGCCCCGCACCAGCTCGATCTCGTTGTCGAACCTCGCGGCGTCGTCGCCGAGCAGCTCGCGCCCGGCTTCGCTGTGTAGTCCATCGATGATCTGGTTCTCACCGACCCGACCGCGCTCGCCGGCTTCGTAGACATAGATCCGGTCTTCGGCGAGGTGATAGATGCCCTTGAGGTCGCGCCCCATGCCGATCGGCCAAGTCACCGGCGCGGTGGCGATGCCGAGCACCCGCTCGATCTCATCCAGCAACTCGATGGACGCACGCCCCTCGCGATCGAGCTTGTTGATGAAGGTCATGATCGGCGTGTCGCGCAGCCTGCAGACCTCCATCAGTTTGATCGTGCGCTCTTCGACGCCCTTGGCGCAGTCGATCACCATCAGGGCGGAATCCACCGCGGTGAGCGTCCGATAGGTGTCTTCAGAGAAATCTTCGTGACCCGGTGTGTCGAGCAGATTGACGACGCAGCCCCCATAGGGGAACTGCATCACCGAGGAGGTGACGGAGATGCCGCGCTGCTGCTCGAGGCGCATCCAGTCGGATGTGGCGTGGCGCGCCGCCTTGCGGCCCTTGACCGTACCGGCGAGCTGGATCGCACCGCCGAACAGCAACAACTTCTCGGTGAGCGTGGTCTTGCCGGCATCCGGATGGGAGACGATGGCGAAAGTCCGGCGACGCTCGATCTCCTGTGTCGGATTCATCGGGCGCGGCTCATCAGGTCGACGCTCACGGCGCGAGCCGCAGACGCATGACGATCGCGTCCTCGCGCCCGTCAGCGGCTTGGTAGTAGCCGCGACGCAGCCCGACCTGCGCGAGTCCGAGCGACTGGTAGAGCCGGATCGCGGTCGCGTTGCTCGGTCGTACTTCGAGGAAGAGATCGGATGCCCCGTAGGCCCGTCCGAGATCGAACATAGCGGTCACGAGGCGCCGACCGAGTCCGCGACAGCGGTACTCGGCTCGCACACAGACATTGAGGATATGCGCCTCGCCGGCGCCGACGCTGAGGATGCCGTATCCCACCAACCGGTGGTCGATCTCGGCGACGCGGCAGATATAGCCGGCTCGGAGGCAATCCCGGAACACCCCTTCGCTCCAGGGGAACGCGTAGGAATCGCGCTCGGCCGCCGCGACGCTGGACAGGTCGTCCTCGCGCATCGCACGAAGACTGAACGTCGGGGTCGGCAGGTGTTGCGGAGCGGTGGCCATGGTGTGTCGGCTGCGGTCATTCCCTGATCGGTTCCAGTCCTGCGCGCACCTGGCGCGCGAACTTGAGATCTTCCCATGCCTTGCGTTTATCGCCCGGGCTGTGCAGCAAAGCAGCCGGATGATACGTGACTACGACCGGGGTATCGACGGCACAGCGGTGGACCGCACCCCGCAGCCCATCGAGCGACCCGTCGAGCGCCACCTGCGGGCCGAGCAGCCCTTGAGCCGCCACAGGACCGAACGCCAGGATGATCCGCGGCCGGACCATCGCCACCTGCTGCAGAAGATGGGCGCGGCACGCTGCGATCTCCTCGGCGTGCACTACGCGATCGCCCGGGGGCCGGCATCTCAGCGCACCGGCGATGAACACGGCATCGCGCGACAGACCGATCGCGCCCAGCATGGCATCGAGCAGCTGTCCGGCCGGTCCGGCGAACGGCAGGCCCTGTCGGTCTCCCGCCTCATCCGGCGCATCGCCGACGATCATCCAATCGGCATCCCGATCACCGGCTCCGAACACCGCCTGCGTGCGCCCTTGATGCAAGCCACAGCGGCGGCAGTCACGCACGCTTTCCTCGAGCGCCGCCCACCCGGACCGCGGCATCGACGGTTCGGGCGCGGGTGCGGGCGCGGATGCGGGCGCAGGTGCGGATGCGGATGCGGGTGCGGGTGCGCGCCGCAATACCCAGTGATCGATGCCGAGCACGCCGAGATAGGCGGCGCGGCGCTCCGCGTCAGCCATGGCGGGTCACCGTCACGCGATCAGTCCGAGGCAGCAGGCGGCGGAGTGCCACCGGGACGCCGGAGCAGGCGCACCAGCCAGACCGTCGGCGCCGACAGCACATACATCGAGAACAGGAACAGCAGCATCGGCGGCGGATCGGCGACCACCAAGGCCAGCGACAGCGGCACGATCACGAAGTAGAAGAACTTCACGCGCGCGTTCCAGTCGACCTGTTTGGTGCTCGAATAGGGGAAACGGGACACCATCAGCATGCCGGCCACCAACGGTACGACGAACAGCACCACGAGACCGACGAGCCCGGGCTCCCGCCATTCGCTCGTGAACCAGACATAGGCTGCGACGAATCCGGCAGCCGAGGGGCTCGGCAGCCCCTCGAAGTAGCGCTTGTCCGTGGAGGCTGCTCGGGCGTTGAACCGCGCGAGGCGCAGCGCCGCGCACACCGTATAGAGGAACGCCGCCACCCAACCGAAACGCGCCCAGGCATCGCCGTACTCCGCGATGCGGGCGATGCCCCATTGGTAGGCGATCAGCGCAGGGGCGACACCGAACGCCACCATGTCAGCGAGACTGTCGTACTCCTTGCCGAACGCGCTCTCGGTACCGGTCCAACGGGCCACACGACCGTCCAAACCGTCGAACAGCAACGCGAAATAGATGGCGGCACAGGCCCGGCCGAAATCGCCGTTGATGGCGGAGATGATGCCGAAGAAGCCGCAAGCGAGGCAGCCCGTGGTGAACAGGTTGGGCAACAAGACGACGCCCAAGCGGCGGGGACGCTGCGGGGTATCAGGGGTGGGGTCGGTGCTCACGGGGGGGGTCGAGCCTTGGCGTAGCAGAAAACATCTGCATCATAGGGTCGGGAACCTTCCGGGACAATCGCTGCGACCGTAACATGTCGGGTTGTGCCCCTCCGAGGCTGAGTCCTACCCATGCGTTGGTCCCGATATCCCGTCAACACCACGAAAGAGACCCCGGCAGAAGCCGAGGTCGTCAGCCACCAATTGATGCTGCGGGCGGGGCTGATCCGTCGGCTCGCCGCGGGCATCTACACCTGGACCCCGTTCGGGCTGCGCGTCGTGCGCAAGGTCGAAGGCATCATCCGCGAGGAGATGGACCGCGCAGGTGCGCTCGAGGTGCTGATGCCCGCCGTGCAACCGGCGGAGCTCTGGCAGGAATCGGGCCGATGGGAGCAGTACGGCCCGGAACTGCTGCGCCTCAAGGACCGGCACCAACGCGACTTCGTGATCGGCCCGACCCACGAGGAGGTCATCACCGATCTCGCCCGTCGCGAACTCAAGAGCTACCGTCAGCTGCCGACCAATTTCTACCAGATCCAGGTGAAGTTCCGCGACGAGATCCGTCCACGCTTCGGCGTGATGCGCGGGCGCGAATTCATCATGAAAGATGCGTACTCTTTCCACGCCACGCCCGAGTCGCTGCAAGAAGGCTATGACGCGATGCGGGCCGCCTACATCCGCATGTTCACACGCATGGGCCTCGACTTCCGTCCGGTGAAGGCCGATACCGGATCGATCGGCGGTACAGGGTCGGAAGAGTTCCAGGTGCTTGCCGACTCCGGTGAGGACGCGATCGCGGTGTCCGACGGTGCGGATCACTACGCGGCCAACCTTGAACTTGCGCCGACTTTTCCGTCCGACGCGGCGCGTCCGGCGCCCGGCGCTGCGCTCGCCGAGATCGCGACGCCAGGCCAACGCACCATCGCCGATCTGGCGGCCTTCCTCGGCGTGCCGAGCACGCAGACGCTCAAACTCCTGATGGTCGACGGCGCCGAGGGTGGCGTGGTCGCGCTGCTGCTGCGCGGCGACCATGAGCTGAACGCCATCAAGGCGCAGAAGCTGCCCGGTGTCGCGAGCCCCCTGCGCATGGCCGCGCGTGAAACGGTGGTCGCGGCCACCGGCTGTGAACCGGGGTATCTCGGTCCGCGCGGTCTCTCCTGTCCGGTGTATGCGGACCACGCAGCGCTCGCCCTCGCGGATTTCGTCTGCGGAGCGAACCGTCTCGACATGCATCTCACGGGTGTGAACTGGGGCCGCGACCTGCCCGAACCTACGCCTGCTGACCTGCGCAATGTGGTGCCCGGCGACCCGAGCCCGGGCGGTGATGGCCACCTGACCCTCCGTCGCGGCATCGAGGTCGGACACATCTTCCAACTCGGCCGTAAGTACAGCGAGGCGATGCAGGCGAGCGTCCTCGATGAAGCCGGCAAACCGGTGACGATGTATATGGGCTGCTACGGCATCGGCGTCACCCGGATCGTCGCAGCCGCCGTCGAGCAGAACAACGACGCGGCCGGGATCTGCTGGCCCGAGCCGTTGGCACCGTTCAGCGTCGTGGTGGTGCCGCTCAACGCGGGCAAGTCGCCGCGGGTCGCCGCTGCCGCCGAGCAGCTCTATGCCGACCTGCAGGCGATCGGTCTCGAAGTGCTGCTCGATGACCGCGATGCGCGACCGGGCGTCAAGTTCGCGGACGCGGAACTGCTCGGAATCCCGCACCGCATCGTGGTCTCCGATCGCGGCCTCGACGCCGGGCGGCTCGAGTATCGTCATCGGCGCGCGAGCGCGAACGAGGATTGGCCAGCCGATGAAGTGGTCGAGCGCGTGAACGCCGCCCATCAGGCCGCCTTGGAACGGGTGCAACCGTGAGCGGCGACGCCGAGATCCTGGTGGTCTACTACTCGCGCCACGGTGCCACGGCTGAACTGGCGCGCCAGATCTGCCGCGGTGTGGAAAGTGTGCCCGGTGCCATCGCGACGCTGCGTACGGTGCCTCCCGTCTCCGCCGAAAGCGAGCGGCCGACGCGCGCCGTGCCTGACGAAGGCGCACCTTGGGCGACCCTCGATGACCTGCGGCGCTGCGACGGGCTGCTGATCGGCAGCCCCACCCGTTTCGGCAACATGGCAGCCGCACTCAAATATTTCCTCGATGGCACGAGCGCCCTGTGGGCCGATGGCGGCCTCGCCGGCAAGCCCGCGGGCGTGTTCGGCGGCAGCAGCAGCCTGCACGGCGGACAAGAGAGCACCCTGCTCACCATGATGCTGCCGCTGCTGCACCATGGGATGTTGCTGGTCGGACTGCCCAACTCCGAGCCTGCCCTCTCGGAGACCCGCACGGGCGGTACCCCGTACGGCGCCACGCACCTGACCCCTTACGGCAGCCTGCCTGCCTTGGATGGTGCGGTACGGGCGCTGGCGCAGGCACACGGCGCACGGGTCGCCGAGGCTGCGCTCGCGCTCAAGGATCGCCCGCCGCGTCGCCGATGATGGCGCGCACGAACGGCACCGTGAGCCGGCGTTGTGCGCTGAGCGAAGCCTCATCGATCTGCTCGAGCAATCGGCCGAGGCTCGTCATGTCGCGGGGGAAGCGGCGCAGCAGATAGCGCAGCGTCTCCTCGGGCAGATCGAGTCCGCGGGCGGACGCGCGCTGCCGAAGTGCCTGCTCCTGCTGCGCGTCGTCGAGCGGACGCAGTTGGAACACCTCGGCCGCCCCGCAACGCGAGCCGAGATCGGGCAAGGCCCAGGGCAATGCGGCAGGCGGCGCACTAGCCGCCACGACAAGCGCATGACGCGCCTCGTCGATCGCGCGGTAGGCCCCGAACATCGCGAGTTCGAAGTCGCGACCCCCGACCCGACCGTCGAGATCATCAAGACAGAGCAGGTCGAGCGAACCTGCGCCTTCGAGCAGATCCTCTCCTGAGGCCTCGAGTCCGAGCAGCGGCAGATAGCCGACACGGTTCGAGACCGGTGCTGCGGCACAGGCGGCCTGCAGCAAGTGCGACCGGCCGGTGCCCTGCGCTCCCCACAACCAAAGAACGCCGTGACCACCGTCCGCGAGCTCCTGCAGCCGCGACACGGCGTGGGCGTTGGCGGGCGACACGACGAAGGCATCGAAGGTTGCACGCTCGCGCAAGCGGACGCCGAGCGGCAGTTGCTGCATCACTCGACCGCAGCGTCGCCGAGCTGCCGCCAGCCACGACGGAAGAAGATCGCCAGATAAACCGTGCCCGAGGCGATGGTCGTCACCAAGGTCGCGATCGCCAACGCTTCGATGAACACCGCGGGCGGCTGACCGGTCAAGGCTGCGAGCAAGGCCGCGACCACCACCGTGATCTGCAGTGCCGTATTGACCTTCGACAAGACGGTCGGCTGTCCCTCGACCGCCCCGAACCAGAACCGATAGATGATCGCGCCGCCGATGATCATGAGGTCGCGGGCGATGACCGCCACCGCCAGCCAGGTGGGCACCAAGCCCTGCCACACGCAGGTCATGAACACCGCGACGAGCAAGAGCTTGTCCGCCAACGGGTCAAGGATGGTGCCGAGCCGACTGGTCCAGCCATTACGCTTGGCGAGGTAGCCGTCGAGCCCATCGGACAACGCTGCGATGACGAAGAATCCGAGCGCCTCGCCATGGTCACCGCGCGAGATCGCCGCCACAGTGGGGATGGTGAGCAGCATGCGCAACACGCAGATGAGATTCGGGAGGTGACGCAGCATGTCCACGATCCTCGCAGGCTCAGCGTCCGAGCAGGTAGACCAAGGCAGCGTCTTCGCCGCGGCTTCGCGCAAGCTCCGGGCGCGCGAGGAGCGCTTCGGTGAGCCCCTCGCTCCCGCGCGGGATCTCGACGCGGAAGCGGGTCCTCGGGCCGCCGACCGCGACCACGGTCGCGTTGCGCGCACCGGGCAGGGACTCGAGCAGGCGCTGCACGCGGACGAGATCGGCCAATGAGCCGATGCCCTCGACCTCGAGCTCGGCCGCGGTGCCAGGCCCGCTCGAAGCGGCGACGCCGAGTGCGAAGTAGTCTGCGGCACCCTCGACGCCTGACGCAGGACCGCCGGTGAACACGGTCAAGGCGCCACCCTCGAACAAGGTCCACTGCCAATCGGGACCATCGGCGGTCCCCAGCAGCAAGGCATCGCCACCGAGGCGTCGTGCAGCGGCGATCGCCTCCGGGGCGGCCACCTGCGCTTGCGCCGACAAACCGGCTGCAGAGGCCGAGGAGAGCTTGAGCGGCAGACCGCGCTCGCTGGCGGCCGTCTCGAGTTCCGTGCGGACCTTCCCGGGATCGGCGCCCGCGGGCGGCTGGATGATGACGCCGACCACCACGGGGCGCGTGCGCGTCCAAGTGGTCTGGCCCAAGGCCACGACCGCGCGCTCGACCGCTGCGGCATCGAACGTGATGCGTGCCGGCGCAGCACCGCTCGGGGGCCGGTAGACCTGCACATAGCGTCGGGCGCCCGAAACCAGCGGTGCGAACACCGGATCGGTCGCCGCTTGGCGACGGCCGGTCAGCCGCACCAGCACCGTACGCATCCCTTCGGCGAAGGCGGCGTCGCCACCGCTCGCCGTCGTGACTTCGCCGACGGCCACGGCTTGCGCAGCCACGGACCGCGGCGCACCCGCCAGCATCGTCAGGCAGAGAGGGACGACCAGCCAGAGTCGGCGGCGGAGACTTGCGGAAGGCATCATGACGGGGCGATAAGATACCATAGCGTTTTGGCCTTCCTCGTAAAGCACATGGATCCCGATACCGAACGCACCGGTCTGACCTATCGAGATGCGGGCGTCGACATGGACGCCGGCGACGAGCTCGTCGAACGGATCAAACCTTTGGTCCGCAGAGCGACGCGCCCCGAAGTGCTCGCCGGGATCGGCGGCTTCGGAGCATTGGTGGAATTGCCCGAGGGACGCTGGCGGCGTCCGGTCCTCGTCTCCGGCACGGACGGCGTCGGCACCAAGCTGCGGCTCGCGATCGATACCGGCCGGCACGACACCATCGGCATCGACCTCGTCGGCATGTGCGTCAACGACGTCGCCGTGCAAGGTGCCGAGCCTTTGTTCTTCCTCGACTACTACGCCACCGGCAAGCTCGATGTGGCGGTCGCCGAGAGCGTGATCACGGGGATCGTCGAGGGCTGCCGACAGGCCGGCTGTGCCTTGGTCGGCGGCGAGACGGCCGAGATGCCCGGCATGTACCACGGCGGCGACTACGACCTCGCAGGTTTCTGCGTCGGCGTGGTCGAGAAAGACGCCATCATCGACGGCAGCAAGGTGAGCCCCGGTGACGCAGTGATCGGACTGGCCTCCTCAGGCCCCCACTCGAACGGATATTCTTTGATCCGCAAGCTGGTCGAGATGGCCGCGGCGGATGCCACCACACAGCTCGAGGGGCGCCCTTTGTTCGACCGCCTCCTCGCCCCGACCCGCATCTATGTCCGCTCGATGCTGGCGCTCGCCGCAGCGCTGCCGGTGCACGGCTTCGCCCACATCACGGGCGGCGGCCTGACCGACAACATCCCACGCGTGTTGCCCAAGGGCTGCGCCGTGCGCTTGCAGCGCGACGCGTGGGCGCGCGACCCGGTGTTCGATTGGCTGCAGCAGACCGGTCGCATCGCCGACCAAGAGATGTACCGGACCTTCAATTGCGGCATCGGCATGGCGGTCATCGTGTCCGCCTCCAACGCCCCAGCGGCGCTGGAACTGCTCTCGGCGCAGGGCGAGACCGCCACGATCATCGGTGCGGTGACGGCGGGCGACGGGGAAGTGTCGATCCGGTGAACGCCCTTGCCGAGCGCGAGCCGTCCACGCAGCCCGCGCGCCCCTTGCGCCTTGCGGTACTCGCCTCAGGCACGGGCAGCAACCTCGGCGCTATCCTCGATGCCTGCCGCAGCGGTCACATCAGGGCACAGGTCCTGCTGGTCATCTCCGACCGCCCAGGTGCGCCAGCGCTCGGACGTGCGCAGGCCCACGGCATCCCCGCACTGGAACTGCCGCCTCTGCCGGGCGAGTCACGCACTTCACACGGCGAACGCTTGCTGGCGGCACTCGCCCCATTCGACATCGAGCTCGTCGTGCTCGCCGGATACATGCGCATCCTGTCGGCCGAGTTCGTGCAGACACTGGCCGGCCGCTTGATCAACATCCATCCCTCGCTGTTGCCGCGCCACAAAGGCCTGCACACCCATCGGCGGGTGCTCGAGGCCGGGGAACTTGAGCACGGTTGCACGGTCCACTACGTGACGGCGGAACTCGACGGAGGGCCGCCCGTGCTGCAGTCGCGGATCGCGGTGCTGGCGGGCGATGACGAGACCCGCCTCGCAGCCCGGGTACTCGAGCACGAGCATGTGATATTCCCGCGCGTCATCGGTTGGATCGCCGACGGACGCCTGACCTGCGACGACGGTATCCCGCGGTTCGATGGCCACGCGCTCGCGGCACCCCTTCAGGCGACACCCCGATGAGGACCCCGTGACGACCCCAAGACGGAACGCCGTCCGCTCTGCGATCGGACTCTTCGCGATGCTCGCGATATCCGCCCTCGACGCCACGGCGCAGCCTGCGCTGACCCCGTTCAGCGCGGACTTCGAAGTCATCTACCGTGGCATGAATGCCGGCAGCACCACCCTCGAACTGACCGCCGAGGGCGGCGAGCGTTGGCGCTATGTCTCGCGAGCGAACGCGCGAGGCGTGTTCAAGATCGCCTTGGCGGGCGAGATCCGCCAGACCAGCCAATTCGTGCTCTCGGACGGCACGCCGCGCCCCCTGCGCTATGTCGCGGATGACGGCACCGAGGATGTGCAGCGCGATATCCGCCTCGAATTCGATTGGCGTGCCGGTCGCGTCCGCGGCACTGCCGAAGCGCAACCGGTTGACCTGCCGTTGCGTGAGGGGCTGCAGGATGCGATGTCGGTGCAGATCGCGTTGATGAGCGCGCTGCAGGTCGGTGGGTCACCCCAACGCTTTTTCCTGATCGACAAAGATGAGATCAAGGAATACCTGTACGAATCCCTCGGCTCCGCGCGCCTGCGAACCGCCGCCGGCGAGCTCGACACCGTGATCTGGTCGAGCCGTCGACCCGGGTCCGACCGCGTGACGCGTGTCTGGTATGCGCCCGCGCTCGGCCACGTGCCCGTACAGGCTGAGCGCCGGCGAGGCGACCGGACAGAATGGACGATGCGCCTGAAGACGATGCGGCGCTGACGCGTCTCAGGTGCGGGGCAGCGTGACGCCCTGCTGGCCTTGGTACTTGCCGCCGCGGTCCTTGTAGGAGGTCGCACAGACCTCGTCGCTCTCGAAGAACAGCATCTGCGCCACACCCTCGTTGGCGTAGATCTTGGCGGGCAGCGGCGTCGAGTTGGAGAACTCGAGCGTCACATGTCCCTCCCACTCGGGCTCGAGCGGCGTCACGTTGACGATGATGCCGCAACGGGCATAGGTCGACTTACCGAGGCAGATCGTCAGGACGCTGCGCGGGATGCGGAAGAACTCCACGGTGCGCGCGAGCGCGAACGAGTTCGGCGGGATGATGCAGACATCCGAATCGACATCCACGAAGCTCTTCTCGTCGAAGGCTTTGGGATCGACGATGGTGGAGTTGATGTTGGTGAATATCTTGAACTCACGCGCGCAACGGACATCGTAGCCGTAGCTCGAGGTGCCGTACGAGATGATGCGCCGACCGTCCACGGCGCGCACTTGGCCGGGCTCGAACGGATCGATCATGCCGTGCTCGGCCGCCATCCGACGGATCCAATGATCGGACTTGATGCTCATGTATCCTCGACGACGATCTTCGGGAACGCAGCGCTGCGGTCGCGGCTGCGGCGGGAGAGTTCACCGGCGGCGTGCCGGGCGAGCTCGAGATAGGCGAGCGCCCTGGGGCTCGCGGGATCGGCGACCACGCTCGGGCGACCGCTGTCGGCTTCGGCACGGATGCGCCCATCGAGCGGCAACGAACCGAGCAATTGCACACCGTACTGGGCGGCCATGCGTGCGCCGCCGCCCTCACCGAACACCGGTTCCGCATGACCGCATTGGCTGCAGACATGCAGCGCCATGTTCTCGACGATGCCGAGCACCGGCACGTTGACCTTCTCGAACATCCGCAGACCTTTGCGCGCATCGGCAAGCGCGATGTCCTGCGGCGTGGTGACGATGACCGCGCCCGAGAGCGGCACCCGCTGCGAGAGGGTCAACTGGATATCGCCCGTGCCGGGCGGCAGGTCGACGACGAGGTAGTCGAGGTCGCCCCAGTCGGTATCGCTGAGCAGTTGGTTGAGGGCGGAGGTCACCATCGGGCCGCGCAACACGAGTGGCTGCTCGACATCGACCAGGAACCCGATCGACATGGCCACGACGCCATGGGCTGACAAGGGGATCAGTCGTTTGCCATCGCGCGTCGAGGGCCGTTGACCCTGCAACCCGAGCATGATGGGCTGACTGGGCCCATAGATATCAGCATCCAACAAGCCGACCCGCGCCCCCTGCGCCGCCCACGCGAGCGCGAGGTTCACGGCCACGGTGGACTTGCCGACCCCGCCCTTGCCCGAGGCGACCGCGACGACATTGGAGATGCCGGGAAGCGGGGTGAGTCCGCGCTGTACCGCATGCGAGGCGATCTTGTGCCGCAGCTCGAGGACGATCTCGGGGACGGCACCGTGCGCCGCGAACAACGGCGCGAGATGGGCGGCGAGCAAGGCTTCGAGGGCTGCCGAATAGCCGCCCGCCGGAAAACCGAGCTCGATCTGCAGGTGCAGGCGAAGCGTACCGGAACCGGACTGTTCGAGGCGGCAACTGCGGACCGCCCGCGCTTCGGCGAGCGTCTGGCGGAGGTGGGGTTCGACGAACTGACCGACCTGCGCCGCGATCATCGCCTCATCGAGCGGTGCAGGGCTTGAGGATCCACGGGACATCCGCGGATTCTAGCGGGTTGCGGCCGGGACTGCCCTGCCCCTGTGCGATAATCCGCGGATGACACGCCGCATCCTTGTCACCAGCGCCCTGCCTTACGCCAACGGCCCGCTGCACCTCGGACACATCATCGAAGCGCTCCAGACCGATGTCTGGGTGCGCTTCCAGAAGTTGCTCGGCCACGAGGCACGCTATGTCTGCGCCGAGGACACCCACGGCACGCCGGTCATGATCAAGGCCCAGTCGGAGGGCATCACCCCCGAAGCCCTGATCGCCCGCGTCGCAGCGGAGCACCGCGCCGACTATCAAGGCTTCCTCGTCGGCCACGACTGGTTCCACACCACCCATAGCCCCGAGAACCGGCATTTCACCGACCTCATGTTCGGCCGCCTGAAGGCCGCAGGCCACATCACCCAACGCAGCGTGCGCCAAGCCTACGATGAGCAGGCAGGGATGTTCCTCCCGGACCGCTTCGTCCGGGGCACCTGCCCGCGCTGCAAGGCGCCCGACCAGTACGGCGATTCCTGCGAGGCCTGCGGCGCGACCTACGCCCCGGCCGATCTCATCGATCCGCGTTCGACGCTCTCGGGCAGCACGCCCGTCTGGCGCGAGTCCGAGCATCTCTTCTTCGCCCTAGGCCGGTTCGAGCCGATGCTGCGCGAATGGGTGGCGAGCGGAGCGCTGCAGGCACCGGTGCGCGCCAAGCTCGCCGAATGGTTCGAGGCCGGTCTGCAGGACTGGGACATCTCACGCGACGCGCCCTACTTCGGCTTCGAGATCCCCGGCCATCCCGGCAAATATTTCTATGTCTGGTTCGATGCGCCGATCGGTTATCTCGGCAGCCTGAAGGCGCTCTGCGATGCGCAAGGTCTCGACATCGATGCATTCCTCAAGGTCGACAGCGACATCGAACTGCATCACTTCATCGGCAAGGACATCAGCTACTTCCACACGCTTTTCTGGCCGGCCGTGCTGCACGGGTCCGGCATGCGGCGGCCGACGGCGGTGCACGTCCATGGCTTCCTCACGATCGACGGCCAGAAGATGTCGAAGTCGCGCGGCACCTTCATCACCGCCCGACGCTACCTTGAGCGCCTGCCGCCCGAGGCGCTGCGCTATTACTTCGCCGCCAAACTCGGCCCCGGCATCGACGACATCGACCTCGCGCTCGGCGATTTCACCGCGCGCGTGAACTCGGACCTGGTCGGCAAATTGGTGAACATCGCCAGCCGTTGCGCGGGTTTCGTCGCCAAGGGCGGCGGCGTGCTCGCCAGCGAACTACCGGATCCTGCGCTGTATGGGGAGTTCACGGCCGCGGCGCCGCGCATCGCCGCACTCTACGAGCAACTCGACTACGCGCAGGCCATGCGCGAGATCATGGCGCTCGCAGACCGCGCCAACCAGTATGTGGATGCCCACAAGCCCTGGGCGCTCGCCAAGGACCCCGCCAAGGCCGCGGAGGTGCTTGCGGTCGCCACCCAAGGGGTGAACCTGTTCCGGGTGCTGATGCTCTACCTCGCCCCGGTGCTGCCGCAGATGGCCTGCAAGGCTGCGGCCTTCCTGCAGACGCCTTTGGCGAGATGGAATGAGATCGACGCACCGCTGCTCGGCACGCCGCTCGCCCCTTACGAGCCGCTGGCCCAGCGCCTCGATGCGAAGATCGTGGCCGAGCTGGTCGAAGCGCCGCTCGCGCCGGCGACGGCCGCAGTGAAGCCCGTCGCAGTGAAGCCGGCCGCAGCCGTGCCCGCGGCAGCCGTACCCGCTGCAGGGCCGGGCACCATCACCCTCGATGATTTCACCAAGCTCGATCTGCGGGTGGCCGAGGTGATCGAGGCGAGCGAGGTGGAAGGCTCCGACAAACTCCTCAAGCTCACGCTCGATCTCGGTGGCACGCGCCGCACGGTGTTCTCCGGTATCCGAGGCAGCTATGCCGCCGCGAGCCTGGTCGGACGCAAGGTCGTGTTGATCGCGAACCTCGCACCGCGCAAGATGCGCTTCGGTGTCTCCGAGGGCATGGTGCTCTGCGCCTCGGGCAGCGATGACCGCGTCTACTTGCTGTCGGCCGATGACGGCGCAGCCGGCGGCATGGCGATCAGCTGACCCTTCGATCGTGAGCCTGCCCACGCTACCGCCGGCCGGTCTCGAACTCGGCACCGCTCGGCGCCACGCCGAGGCGATCCACGCGTTGCTGCCGCAGACGCAATGCACCCGATGCGGATTCCAAGGTTGCCGTCCGTATGCCGAGGCCATCGCAGCGGGCGAAGCGGAGATCAACCGCTGCCCGCCCGGTGGACTCGACACCCTGGTACGCCTTGCGGCGCTCACCGGTCGTCCGGTTCAGCCGCTCGACCCCGCCTGCGGTAGTGAAGGTCCCGAACTTGTGGCACACATCGACGAGGAACGCTGCATCGGGTGCGCGCGCTGTCTGCCGCCCTGTCCGGTCGATGCCATCGTCGGTACGCAGCGCCGGATGCACACTGTGCTGGTGGAACTGTGCACGGGCTGCGAGCTCTGCATCGCCCCCTGTCCAGTCGACTGCATCACCCTGCTCCCTCGCAGCGAAGCGAAGCCCACCGCGGCGGCGCCGTCACCGGCGGAGAACCTGCGGCGCTACGACGCCCACCTCGTCCGCCGTGGACACCGCGAGCAGGCACGCTTGCTGCGGCTTGCCGAACGCAAGGCGCGTGCCGACGGGCGGATGCCGTTGCCCGATCTCCGAGGCGATGCGCCATGAAGCCCGAGGCGCGCGAGGCGATGTTCGAGCGGTTGCGTGCGCGCAATCCGAAGCCCACCACCGAACTTGAGTATCGCAACGCCTTCGAACTGCTGATCGCGGTGATCCTCTCGGCGCAAGCCACAGACCGCAGCGTGAACCTCGCAACCCGCAAACTGTTCGTGGCGGCCGCGACGCCCGCGGAGATGCGGGCGCTCGGCGAACCACGGCTCGCCGAACTGATACGCACCATCGGTCTCTACAAGACCAAAGCCAGGAATGTGATCGCCACCTGCGGGCTGCTGCTCGAGCGGCACAGCGGCGAAGTGCCGCGCACCCGCGAAGCGCTGGAGGCGCTGCCCGGAGTCGGCCGCAAGACCGCCAATGTCGTGCTCAACACGGCGTTCGGCGAGCCGACCATGGCGGTGGACACCCATATCTTCCGGGTCGCCAACCGCACCGGCCTCGCACCGGGGCGCACCCCGCTCGCCGTCGAGAAGAAGCTGCTGCGCGCCGTGCCCGCGCCGTACCTGATGGACGCCCACCATTGGTTGATCCTGCACGGTCGATACATCTGCAAGGCGCGCAAGCCCGATTGCCCGGCGTGCCCGATCGCCGATCTCTGCGCATTCAAGCGCAAGACCCGCGCGACAGACCCTTGCGCGGAGCCGAGATGAGCCCCTTTTTCGACCACTCCCGGGATGAACTGAGACGCGGCTGGCTCGACGCCTGGCGCCGCGGCCGCGACGGCCTACCGCTCACGCCGCTCGAGGCGCAACTCGTCGATGTCCTGCAGGGCCATCCCGAGTATCACGCTTGGTTGGAACAGGGCGAGCGCGCACTCGCTGCGGAGTTCACACCAGAAGCCGGCGTGGGCAATCCCTTCCTGCATCTGTCGATGCATCTGGCCTTGCGCGAGCAGGTCGGTACGGACCGACCGGCGGGGATCGCCCTCATCCACGCCCGTCTGGCCGCCCGCCATGGGCAGATGGAAGCCGAGCACCGCATGATGGAGGCGCTCGGTCGCGCGATCTGGGAGGCGCAACGGGCAGCACGATTGCCCGACGAGCAGGCTTACCTCGAGGACCTCCGTCGGCTGGCGTGAGCCCCGCTCGCCTACTTCCGCTTCGGCTACTTCCGCTTCGGCAGATAAAGATCGGTGAGGGTGCCCTCGAAGGCCTCCGCCGACATCGCGACCGACTCGGACAGCGTCGGATGCGGATGGATGGTGAGACCGATGTCGGCGGCATCGGCGCCCATCTCGATCGCAAGCGCCACTTCGCCGATCAGTTCACCCGCGCTGCTGCCGACGATACCGCCACCGAGCACCCGATGGGTCTGCGGATCGAACAGCAATTTCGTGAACCCTTCATCGCGCCCCTGCGCCAAGGACCGGCCGCTCGCCGCCCAAGGAAAACTGCCTTTCTGATACTCGATGCCCTTGGCCTTGGCTTCGGACTCGGTGAGTCCGACCCAGGCGACCTCCGGGTCGGTGTACGCGACCGAGGGGATCACACGCGCGTCGAAGGCACGCTTTTCACCGGCGATCACCTCGGCGGCGACCTTGCCCTCGTGGGTCGCTTTGTGGGCCAGCATCGGCTGACCGACGATGTCACCGATCGCGAAGATGTGCGGCTGCGCCGTGCGCATCTGCCGATCGACGCTCAGGAACCCGCGCGGATCGACGGACAATCCTGCCGCTTCGACGCCGATACCGGACCCGTTCGGCCGTCGGCCGACGGCCACCAGCACCCGATCGTAGATCTGCGGCGTCGGTGCACCCGTGCCGCTGAAGGTCACGCGCAGCCCCTCCGGCAGCGCCTCGACGGCCTGCACCTTCACGCCGAGCAGGATCTGCTCGTAACGCTTGCGCAGCCGCTTCTCGAGCGGCTTGACGAGGTCGGGATCCGCGCCCGGCATCAGCTGGTCCATGAGTTCGACCACGCTCACCTTGCTGCCGAGCGCGTCGTAGACGCAGCCCATCTCGAGCCCGATGATCCCACCGCCGATCACCAACAGCCGCTGCGGGATGTCCTGCAGTTCGAGCGCGCCGGTCGAGTCCATCACCCGCGGATCATCCGGCACGAACGGCAATCTCACAGGCTCCGAACCGGCTGCGATGATGCAGTGGTCGAAGCCGATGCGCTGCGTGCCGTCCTCGCCTGTGACCTCGAGCACCCGCGGCGCGACGAAACGCCCCTCGCCCCGGATGACCGTCACTTTTCTTTGGCGAGCGAGACCGGAGAGCCCCCCGGTGAGTTTGCCGACGACGGAAGATTTCCAGCTGCGCAGCCTGTCGAGGTCGATCTGTGGCGGTCCGAAAGAGATGCCATGGCCCGCCATCGCCTGGGCTTCATCGACCACGCGAGCCGCATGGAGCAGCGCCTTGGAGGGGATACAGCCCACATTGAGACAGACGCCACCCAGCACCGGCCAGCGCTCGACCAGGGTGACCTCTAGCCCGAGATCCGCGGCACGGAACGCCGCGGTGTAGCCGCCCGGCCCCGCACCGAGCACCAATACTTTGGCATGACGATCGGTCCCGGCCACGGGCCCGAGTTCCACGACGGGAGCCGTCGCAGCAACGGCTGCCGGTGCGACGGCGGCGGCAGCGACCACCGCGGGCACTGTGGGCACTGCAGTGCCTGCGGGCACCGGTGCCGGTGTCGGTGCCGCTGCAGCCGACGCCGACGTCGGCGTCGACGCCGACGCGACGATGCGTGCGATCACGCTGCCGGTCGACACCTTGGCGCCGCGGACGACGGTGATGGCTTCGACCGTCCCGGCGATCGGCGAAGGCACATCCATCGTCGCTTTGTCGGTCTCGAGCGTGAGCAGCGGCGTATCCACCTCGACGACATCGCCGGGCTGGACCAGCACATCGATGACCGGCACATCCTGGAAGCTGCCGAGATCGGGGACCTTGATGTCTTGGGCGGACATGACGGACACCTCAGGCTGTGGCCGCTGCGACGAGGGCGGCGGGCTCGGCGAGTCGACGGGCGAGCCCGCTCGTGAAGCGCACGCCGGCAGCACCGTCGATGACACGGTGATCGTAGGACAAGGACAACGGCAGCATCAGCCGTGGGACGAACGCGCCGTCGCGCCAGACAGGCCGCATCACCGAGCGCGATACGCCGAGGATCGCGACTTCGGGCGGATTGATGATGGGCGTGAACGCAGTGCCGCCGATCCCTCCCAGACTCGAGACCGTGAAACACCCGCCTTGCATGTCGGCTGCCGCGAGCTTGCCGCTGCGGGCACGCTCGGAAAGCGCCGCGAGGTCACGCGCGATCGCATAGATATCTTTGCGGTCAGCGTCGCGGATGACCGGCACCATCAGCCCTTGCGGCGTGTCGGCGGCGAACCCCAAGTTGAAGTATTTCTTGAAGACCAGGTTCTGCCCCGACTCGTCCAACGAGGCGTTGAAGCCCGGGAACTCCTGCAACGCACGGACACAGGCCGCGACCACGAACGCGAGCGGCGTGAGCTTGACCCCTTGAGCAGCGGCCTCGGGCTTCAGCGCCTGGCGCAGGGCCTCGAGATCGGTGATGTCGGCCTCGTCGAACTGCGTGACATGCGGGATGTTGATCCACGACGCCTGCAACCGCGGACCGGAGATGCGCTGCACGCGCGACAGCGGCCGCGTCTCCACCGGCCCGAACGCGGCATGATCGACCACCGGCAGCTTGGGCAACGCTGGGGCGGCGGGTGCCAGCGCACCGCTCAGCGCCCGCTTGACCCAGGCCTTGACGTCCTCGTGACTGATGCGACCCTTGATGCCGCTGCCCGGGACGCGCGACAGATCGACGCCGAGTTCACGGGCGAGCCGCCTGACCGAAGGCCCCGCGTGCGCGCCCAGGGAACCCGTCCCGTCGATCGGAGCAAGGTCCCGACGCATATCGGCGCCCGCTGCGGGCGGTGCCGCGGTCATCGATGCGGGCGGCGCAGCCACCACTGCGACCGCGGGCGGCGCGGAGGCGACAACGGCAACCGCGGCCGTCTCGATCGTGGCGACGAGATCGCCGGAGTTCATCTTCATGCCGCGGCTGAGATGCAGGGCCACGACCTTGCCGGCAGCGCTCGAAGGCACATCCATGGTGGCCTTGTCGGTCTCGAGCGTGGCGATCGGGGTGTCCACCTCGATCGTATCGCCCGGGGCGACCAACAACTCGATGACGGCGACATCTTTGAAGCTGCCGAGGTCAGGTACGCGGATATCGATCTGGGGCACGGTGCAGCCTCAAGCGTTCAGGGGACTGGGCTTATCGGGGTCGATACCGAGCGTGCTGAGCACGCCCTCGAGATGAGAGACCGGCAGCGCGCCCTCGTCCACCAACGCCCGTAGCGTTGCCCAGACGATGAAGCGGCGATCGACCTCGAAATGGTGTCGCAAGGCGGCGCGCGCATCCGATCGCCCGTAGCCATCGGTGCCGAGCACCACGAACCGGCCGGGCACCCACTGACGGATCTGTTCGGGGACGTTGCGCACATAGTCGGTCGCCGCGATGAACGGACCACGATGGGCACCGAGCGTCTGCGCCACGAACGGTACCCGCGCAGACTCGTCCGGATTGAGCAGATTCCAACGCTCGCAGTCGAGCGCCTCGCGCCGAAGCTCGCTGAAACTGGTCGCGCTCAGCACCTCGCAGTGCACGCCGTGATCGTCGCGCAGCATCTCCGCCGCTGCGATCACTTCACGCAGGATCGTACCGGACCCGAGCAGCGTGGCGCGCGGCCCCGTCGTCGTCGGCACTGCCGCGGCCGCGGCAGGCAGGGCGTACAGCCCTTTCAGGATGTCCGCTTCCACGCCTGCCGGCATCCCCGGCATCGCGTAGTTCTCGTTCATCACAGTGATGTAGTAGAAGATGCTCTCGCCTTCGGCGTACATGCGCCGCAGGCCGTCGTGGATGATCACCGCGAGTTCGTAGGCGAAGGTGGGATCGTAGGCGCGGCAGTTCGGCACCATCGTCGCGAGCAGTTGGCTGTGCCCGTCTTGGTGCTGCAGACCCTCGCCTGCGAGCGTGGTGCGGCCAGCCGTGGCACCGAGCAGGAAGCCGCGCGCGCGCTGGTCTCCAGCGGCCCAGATGAAGTCACCGACCCGCTGGAACCCGAACATCGAATAGAAGATGTAGAACGGCACCATCGGCACGCCGTGGTTCGAATAGGCGGTACCCGCTGCGATCCACGAGCACATCGCACCCGCCTCGTTGATGCCCTCCTCGAGGATCTGCCCTTTCTTGTCCTCGCGATAAGACATCAGCTGGTCGGCATCCTGCGGCACATAGAGCTGACCGACCGAGGAATAGATGCCCACTTGGCGGAACAGGCCCTCCATGCCGAATGTGCGCGCCTCGTCCGGCACGATCGGCACGATATGACGACCGATCTGCTTATCTTTGAGCAGCGTGGTCAACATGCGTACGAACGCCATGGTGGTGGAGATCTCGCGGTCCTCGGTCGACTCGAGCAGCGACTTGAAGGTTTCGAGCGGCGGCACCGGCAGCGGCGTGGCGTCGGGCCGGCGGGCAGGCAGAAAACCGCCCATGGCCTTGCGGCGTCCGAGCATGTACTGCAGTTCGGGGCTGTCCTGCGCGGGGCGCGAGAACGGCAAACGGGCGATCTCCTCGTCCGATACGGCGATGTTGAAGCGATCGCGGAAAGCCCGCAGGTCTTCGTCCGACAACTTCTTCTGCTGGTGCGTGACCATCTGGCCCTCGCCCGCCTTGCCCATGCCGAACCCCTTCACCGTCTTGGCGAGGATCACGGTCGGCTGGCCGCGGTGCGCGCTGGCGGCGGCGTAGGCCGCATAGACCTTGCGGGCGTCGTGACCGCCGCGGTTCAGGCCCCAGATCTCGTCGTCGGACATGTTGGCGACCATCGCCTTGAGTTCGGGGAACTTCCCGAAGAAGTTCTCGCGCGTGTAGGCGCCGCCCTTGGCCTTGAAGTTCTGGTACTCCCCGTCGACGCACTCTTCCATGACGCGACGCAACAGCCCCAAGTTGTCCTTGGCGAGCAACGGATCCCAACGCGAACCCCACAACACCTTGATGACGTTCCAACCAGCACCGAGGAAAGCGGCCTCCAACTCTTGGATGATCTTGCCGTTGCCGCGCACCGGACCGTCGAGCCGCTGCAGGTTGCAGTTGATGACGAACACCAGGTTGTCGAGTTTTTCGCGCACCGGCATGGTGAGCGCGCCCATCGATTCCGGCTCGTCCATCTCGCCATCGCCCAGGAACGCCCAAATCTTGCGGTCGCTCACAGGGACGAGGCTGCGGTTCTCGAGATACCGCTGGAAGCGCGCTTGGAAGATCGCCTGCATGGGACCGAGTCCCATGGAGACCGTCGGGAACTGCCAGAAGTCCGGCATGAGCCAAGGATGGGGATAGGACGAAAGCCCGTCACCGGCGACTTCCTGCCGGAAATGGCGCAGTTGCTCCTCGGTCAGGCGTCCCTCGAGGTAGGCGCGCGCGTAGATACCGGGCGAAGCGTGGCCCTGGACGAACAGCATGTCACCCGGATGCTGATCCGTGGCGGCGCGCCAGAAGTGGTTGAACCCGACCTCGTAGAGGGTCGCAGCCGAGGCGTAGGTGGCGATATGACCGCCATACTCCGAGGAGATCCGGTTGGCCTGCACCACCATCGCCATCGCATTCCAACGGATGTACGCCTCGATGCGCCGCTCGAGTTCGCGGTTGCCGGGGTAGTCCGGCTGGTGTCCCGTCGAGATGCTGTTGAGGTACGCGGTGTTGGGCCGGAACGGCAGGTAAGCGCCCGAGCGGCGTGTGTGGTCGATCAGTTGCTCAAGCAGATAATGCGCGCGCTCGGGACCATGCGCCTTGAGGACCGAGTCGATGGACTCCAGCCACTCGCGGGTCTCGCCCGGATCAAGGTCGTGTTCCTGACTGTTCGCCATGCCATTGCCTGCCGAGAGATCTGTGAAAAAGGGTATGTTAACTTGCTGCCGTCGTCCCGGGTACCCGCGTGCGATGTGTTAACATGAAGTCCTTCACGGTTTGGTGCTGACGGCTCTCATGACCGATCTCCTCACCCTGCGCCGACCGGATGACTGGCATCTGCATCTGCGCGACGGCGCAGCACTCGCGGCGGTGCTGCCGCATACCGCGCGCCAGTTCGCCAGGGCGATCGTGATGCCCAACCTCAAGCCACCCGTCACCACCACCGCCCTCGCGGCCGCCTATCGGCATCGCATCCTCGCGGCGCGTCCAGCGGGTTCGGACTTCGAGCCGTTGATGACCCTCTACCTCACCGACAACACCCCGACCGATGAGGTCGACCGGGCGCAGGCCAGCGGGATCGTCGCCGGGTTCAAGATGTATCCGGCCGGGGCGACGACGAATTCGGACTCGGGCGTCACCGATGTACGACGCGTGGATGAGGTGTTGGCGCGCATGGCCGAGCTCGGCGTGGTGCTTCAGGTCCACGGCGAGGTCACGCACGAGCAGGTCGATGTGTTCGATCGCGAGCAGCGTTTCATCGACGACATCCTCGCACCGATGGCGGAGCGTCACCCGCGGCTGCGCGTGGTGTTCGAACACATCACGACCCGCGCCGCCGTCGCGTTCGTCCGCGGTGCCCGTGCCGGCATCGCTGCGACGATCACCCCGCAACACCTGCTGCACAACCGCAACGACCTGTTCCGCGGCGGGCTACGGCCGCATTTCTATTGTCTGCCGGTGCTGAAGACGCAAGCGGATCGCGAAGCGCTCATCGAGGCAGCGACCGCAGGCGAGCCCCGCTTTTTCCTCGGTACCGACAGCGCACCGCACGATCGTCGCTCAAAAGAGAGCGAATGCGGCTGTGCCGGGATGTACTCGGCGCACGCCGCGCTCGAACTCTACGCCGAGGTGTTCGAGGATGCCGGCGCCCTGCACCGCCTAGAGGCCTTCGCAGCAGACTTCGGGCCTGATTTCTATGGCTTGCCGCGCAATGCGGGCACGGTCACATTGGTCCGTCAGGAATGGTCTCCGCCTGCAATCTACCCGTTGGGCGGGACCGAGTTCGTCGTGCCGATGCGCGCCAACGGCACGCTGCGCTGGCGACAGGTCGTCTCGTGAACGAGCCCATCGAGCGCGCGGCCCAACTGCCCCTTGCGAGGCGCTTCCGCAACTTCCTGCCCGTGGTGGTGGATGTCGAGACGGGCGGTCTGAACGCCGCCCGTGATGCCTTGCTGGAGATCGCGGCGGTGTTCATCGAGATCGGTCCCGACGGGACGCTGTCACGGGGCGAGACGCACTCCTTCCATGTGAAGCCGTTCGCGGGTTCCAACATCGAACCGGCCTCGCTCGCGGTGACGGGCATCGACCCGTTCCACCCGCTGCGTCCCGCCATCGACGAGAAGGACGCGCTCAACCGTATCTTCAAAGAAGTACGCGAGGCGGTGAAACGCCATGGCTGCAAGCGGGCGATCCTGGTGGGCCACAACGCCTCCTTCGATCTCGGATTCCTCAATGCCGCCGTCGCCCGAGCGGACATCAAGCGCAACCCCTTCCACCCGTTCTCGACCTTCGACACGGTGACACTGGCGGGCGCGGCGCTCGGGCAGACCGTGCTGGCCAAAGCGACGATGGCGAGCGGGCTGGCCTGGGATTCTCAGGCCGCACATGCCGCGGCCTACGATGCAGAGCGCACGGCGGATATCTTCTGCAAAGTCTGCAATTTCTGCCTGCCCAGCTTTTTCGAGGCTGAGGCCAAGGCGCGCGCGCTCGGTTGGCACGATGACCTGCCAGCGACGCTCGGCATCGATCCGACCTCACCGGTGGCGGACGAGAACACCCCGTAGCGCAGCACCCGCCGGACCAAGGCGGACTGCGCCAAGTTTTTCGGGCGGCTCAGACCGCGCCGACTTCCTCGAGGGCTTTCTTGAGTTCGCCGCTGTGGTACATCTCGAGTGCGATGTCGCAGCCGCCGACAAGCTCACCTTTGAGGTAGAGCTGCGGGAAGGTCGGCCAGCTCGAGTAGCGCTTCAGGCCTTCGCGCAGTTCCTGGTCCTCGAGGATGTTGACGGTCTGGAAGCGCGCCCCGCAGGCCCGCAGTGCGCCCACGGTCTGCGCCGAAAAACCGCATTGCGGGAAATCGGGGGTGCCTTTCATGAAGAGGATGACCGGCGCCGCCGCGAGCTGGTCTTTGATGCGTTGTTCGATGCTCATGGGGTGGTCTCCTGGGAAAGTTTGTATGTTGCGTCGGCTCAGGCGCGGCGCGCGCGGCGACGCTGATCGAGGGTCTCGAGCAGGCCCCACTGCTGAGCAGGTGACATGCGCATCCAACCGGCGATCTCGTCACGCGTGCGCAGGCAACCCGAGCAATGCCCGACGGCGTCGAGCGCGCAGACGCTGATGCACGGGGACATCGGCCGCGCGCGAGTCGTCTGCTCCGAAACAGTGGGATCCTGTCCGTCCATGGCTCCGTCCGGGGTGGGAATGCGTTGAATTATGCGGGGTCGCACCGTATTCTTCAAATCCGTCGCCCCTCTCTCCCGGAGCCCCAAATGAAGAATCCCCTCGACAGCGTCGGCACCACCGTCACGCTGGGTGTCGTGTTCTCGGTCATCGTCATGTTGCTGCCATCGACCCCGGGCGGAGATTTCTCCCATCTGAGCCTCGGGCGCTGGCTGCACATCGTCACAGGCATCTTCTGGATCGGCCTCCTGTACTACTTCAACGTCGCGCAGATCCCGGCGCTCGCCGCCGCGAACGCCGACAAGGGCGGACCGGGCGGAGCGGGCATCGTAAAATATGTGGCGCCGCGCGCCCTGCTCTGGTTCCGCTGGACGGCAGTCGCCACCTTCCTGACCGGCGTCTGGCTGCTCGGCGGCCGGTTCCTCGACGCCTTCCTCTTCCGCGAAGGCAGCGTCGTGCTCGGCATCGGTGTGTGGCTCGGCACCATCATGCTGTTCAATGTCTGGGCGATCATCTGGCCGAACCAGAAGAAGGTCATCGGGCTTGTGGCGGCGACCGATGAAGAGAAGGCCAAGGCCCGGCGCACCGCCACCCTCACCTCCCGCGTGAATTTCCTGCTGTCCTTCCCGATGCTGCTCTGCATGAGCGGCTCGGCGCACGGGCTGCCATTCTGAACGCTGCCGACTGATCGCCGACTGATCTAAGGTGTCGCAGCGCGCGGTCCCCGATAGCGGATCGCGCGCTGCGGATCACCGAGCGCCGCACACGCCGCCAGCGGCGAGCCTTCCACGAGATACCAATCGTCGTCGCTGCTGCGCCCCGCAAGCCTGCGACGGTTCGCCTCGAAACACGGCGCCAGCAAGGGCTCCGGCACGAGCAACACCCGCCTCGGGTCATCGGCCAACCAGCGTGCGGCATCGTTGGATTCCGCCTGCCCTTCCCGCCAGCGAGCGTGTCCGAAGTTGACCACCTCCCGGTCGAGGTACAACAGGAACTGCTCCTTGTAGCCCAGCATCCCGAGTTCGCGATCGCGCGGCGCCCGGTCGAGCATCGCCGCGACGAACCCCGAGGCGGAGCGCTCGGCGTTGATCTGCGGCGCGATGCCCACCCCCCAGGTCAGAGTCAGACAGGCGAGCACCGCTGGCCATGCGAACAACGGCCGCCAGCGAAGGCAAGCGCACCAGACGATGAACGACGCACCGGCATAGAGCCAAAGCGGCAGGGTCGACTCGAGCGCCACCTCACCCAGCCACTCGCGCAGCTTCGGCAGTCCCGCCATGGAACCTGCCACGAACACCAGACCGGGCACCACCAACAAGGCAGCCAAGACGAGCGACAGCCGCCCGACCCCGGCACGACGGAACAGCCCCGGCAGATGCGGTGCAGCCGCCAACGCCAGCGCCGGCAAGGCGATGTGCGCATAGACGCCCCGCTTACCCGCGCTGAGCGAAAAGAACAGCACCACCAATACGGCGAAACCCAAGGGCAGAAGCGTGGCCAAACGCCCGTTGCGCCAGTCCTCGCGCCAAGGCCGCCACAGCCAGAAGAGCAAGGCGGACAAGGGCAACCAAAGCGCTGGGATGACCTCGACCAAGTAGTAGTACCACGGCCGCAGGTGATGCCATGCGGCCGCGAAACGCGTGACGGTCTGCTGGAACAGCAGCTCGTCGCGATAAGCTTCCAGCGCCGGGTCACCCGACGCCGCGACCCGCATCAGCATCGGCACCAACCACGCGGCGATCATTGCGACGAACGCCAGCAGCGACAACAGCGCGTACACCGGGCGCTGCGATCCGGCCGACGGAACGCCCTGCGGCCCGGACGCGGCGCGCCGCCGCGACAGCAGCCAGGCGAGCGGCCAGATCAGGAGCGCGAGAAAGCCCACAGCCTTGGCGATGACACCGAGGCCTGCGGCTGCGCCGCCGAGCAGCACCCATGAAGCGCGCGGCGCCTCGAGCAGGTGGCGCCCGAACGCCCAGAGCGCGAGCGTGATCCAGAACACCAATGTCGCATCGATCTGCGCGCCGCGCGTGACCTTCACGAACTGCACGCAGCACGCGAGCGTGAGGGCGGCCGCCAGCCCAGCCTCTCGGCCATGCAGCCGCCGACCGAGGTCGTAGACGAGCAGCAAGGTCCCGAGCGATGCGATCATCGAGGGCAATAGGAACGCCGAACGCAGATCGCCTGTCAGCTGCAAGCTCGCGGCGATCAGCCAGAAATGCAGCGGCGGCTTGTCTTGGTAGAGATCGCCGCCGACCCGCGGGATGAGCCAATCGCCGGAGCGCAGCATATCGAGCGCCACCGCGGCGAAACGCGGCTCATCGGCAGGCCAGGGATCGCGCAGCCCGAACCCGACGAAGATGAAGGCGAGGAACGCGAGCCCGATCCACGCGAGGTCGGTCCACCTCGCCTGCCGGTCGATGTTCACTCCTCGACCTTTCGGCGGCCGGAACGGATGAGGTACAGGTTGCGCAGGTAGACGATCAGGCCGAGCCCCTGCCCCGCGATGAACACCGGATCCTGCTTGTGGATCGCGTAGGCGAGCAGCGTGACGCCACCCGCGAGGCTGAAATACCAGAACGCGGTGGGGATGATGCTGCGCTTGACCCGCTCGCTCGCCAGCCACTGGACGATGAACCGCGCGGAGAACAGCGCCTGCCCGGTGAAGCCGATGATGATCCAGATCAAGGTCTCGCCACTTTGCATGATCGGCTCCGGTTGACTAGTCTTCGCGCACTGTGAGGCCTGGCTTGAAGCGGCGGCGCAGCCACATCACGCCGAAGATATCGACGATGCCGACCCACAGGCGGTCGAACAATCCGTATTTCGAGGCGCCGTGCTCGCGTGAGCGATGCCGCACCGGCACCGATACCACGCGTTTACCGGCGCGCAAAAAAAGTGCCGGCAGGAAACGGTGCATGTGATCGAACCGCGGTAGTTCCATGAACGTCTCGCGATGCATCACCTTGATGCCGCAACCGGTGTCGGGCGTTCCGTCACCGAGCAGCCAGCCGCGCACACCGTTGGCCACGCGTGACTGCGCGTGGCGCAACCAGGTATCGCGCCGTTGTACGCGGTTGCCCATCACGAGATCCGCCGACCCGCGCGCCGCGAGCAAGGCGGGGATGTCGGCGGGATCGTTCTGGCCGTCACCATCGAGCGTAGCGACCCACGCGGCACGCGCGAGACGCACACCCGAGCAGACCGCGGCGCTCTGGCCGCTGCGGAACGAGTGTCGCAACACCCGCAACTGCGGGATCTCCTCGCGCAAGCGCTGCAAGGCCTCGGCCGTACCGTCCGTGCTGCCATCATCGACGAACAGGATCTCGAAGGTGTCGGACTGCAACGCGGCGACGATCTCGCGCGCCAAGGGTCCGACGTTGTCGACCTCGTTGCAGACCGGGATCACCACCGACACGGCAGGCGGTCGCGGAGTCGACAGATCGTTCATGGGGGCGGCTTTCTCCGGCATCATCCAACGGCCTACAAGCGGACTAAAGTTACAGGGTCTTAAGGTGACAAAGACTGGCGGGACAACCGCCAGCGCTTGTGGGACCAGGGCCAGTCGGCGGGCGCCTCGTGGATCTGCTGCTCCACGCGTCTCGCGAACCGCTCGGTGATGCCCGGAGCGTCGGTGTCGCCCGGCGCCCAGAGCAGTTCGAACCGGGTCTCGTAGCGCCCACGACCCGTGCGGTGGGTCGCGACGAAGAACACCGGATAGCCGAGCGTCTGTGCGATCACCTCGGGGCCCATGAAGAAGGCCGTATCGCGGTTGAGGAAGCGGGTCCAATGACGCCGCTCGCTCGCCACCGGCTCTTGATCGGCCACCAACGCGATCACGCGAGGTTGGCGACGATTCGCGATGAGATCGCGCATCACCCTGCCCGATTCGACCATGCGCGCCCCGAAACGGCTGCGCAGCGCGCGCATCTCGCGATCGGCCCACGGGTCGGTCAGGGTCTTGTAGGCCGCATCCACCGGGTGACCGAGTGCGGCCGACAGCGCCAACAGGATCCATTCCCAATTGCATTGGTGCGCCGCGACGAGCACCACCGGCGTCCCCGTCGAAAGCGGTGCGCGAAGCCGCTCGATATCTTTGAAAACCATGCGATCGAGGAGCTCTTCGCGCTTGATCTTCGCGGACTTGACGATCTCGACCATCACATCGCCATAGCCGCGGTAGTAATCGCGCGTGAGCGCCTTCAGGCCGGCGTCATCGAGTTGCGGGAAGGCACGCGTCAAGTTCTCGCGGACGACCTTGGGGCGGTACGGGACGACATGGGTCGCGAGGAACGCGAAGACACGGCCGAGCCCGTGCAGCGCCCTCAGCGGCAACGAGGCGAGCGCGCGCACCCACCACGCCGGGCGCAAGCCCCCGGGGGACGCATCGACGGGCGATGCAGCGCCGCTGCGGGGTTCCGTAGGACCGATGTTCATGCGCCGGCGATAGTACGCGCTGGCCGCGGGACGCTCAAACATCGCAGCAGGCGCGGTCGCCGCGCGATACCTTCGCCTTGTACAATCACAGCATGAGCACGCTCTACCTCGTCCGACACGGCCAAGCGTCCTTCGGGCAGCCCGACTACGACCTGCTCTCGTCGCTGGGTGAGCGGCAGGTGGGCCTGCTGCGCGACCATCTGCACGGGGTCGCCGAGGCCCCTCACGCCCTCTACAGCGGCACGCTGCGCCGGCAGCGGGACACCGCGAAGATACTGGCAGCGCCCACCGGCACGGCGGTCACCGAACTGGACGGGCTGAACGAATACTCGGCCGGGTCACTGATCCGCGCCCATGCCGCCGCGACCGGTGCAGCGCTGCACGACCCCGGTAGCGGCGAGCGCATCGACCCGCGCGCCTTCCAGCGGCGCCTCGAGGAGGTCGGCATGCTGTGGGCGGAAGGCAAGCTTCAGGCACCCGGCGTGGAGCCCTGGCAGGCGTTCAGCGACCGCGTGGCCGCCGCGATCGCCGAGGTGATGGCCCGGGAGGGCCGTTCCCGACGAGTGGTCGTCAGCACCTCAGCGGGTGTCGTGGGGGCGGCTGTCGGGCACTTGCTGGGTCTGCCGCCCCGCGAGGCCGTCAAGCTCTCGTGGTCGGTGCACAATTCCTCGGTGACCCGCATCCAGTACGACGGCGCCCGCACCAGCCTGTTGTCGTTCAATACGGTGCCGCATCTCGAGCATCCGGAGCGGCGCTCGCTGCTGACCTACCGCTGAGGATCCGTCAGCGCAGAGATCCTGCGCCTGACAGATCGCGTGTCAGGCCGCCACCCCGACCCCTTCCAGCCGATCCTCGATATCTGCATACAGCCCCTGCAGACGCGCCAACGTCGCCTCGTCCGCTTTCCACATGCCACGCCCGTGCGCTTCGATCAGACGACCCACCACATTGCGCGCCGCCTGCGGGTTCGCGGCCTCCAGTCGCCGCCGCATCGCCTCGTCCAAGACGAAGGTCTGCGCCGCATCTTGGTAGACCCAAGCATCCACCGATCCGATCGCGCCCCAGCCCACGAGGTGCGTGAAACGGTTACCGATCTCGGCCGCGCCGCTGTGACCGTGCGCCAGCATCGACTCGTACCATTTGGGGTTCAGCAGTTTCGCCCGCGCCTCGATCCGCAAGAGGTCCGACGCACCGTTGAGCCGCGCCTCACCTGCGGCGGACTCGGCGTAGGTGAGATCGACGCCCGCGCCGCGGGCCCGCGAGGCCGCGACCTGCATCGCGCCGCTGTGGCCGTAGTAGTGCGTCATGTCGGTAAGGCCATATTCCACCGAATCGATGGCTTGGAACACATGGTCCACGGTGCCGAGCAGGCCGCGCAGCACCTCGGGCGCTGCCGCCCCGTTGCGCTTGCCGCCTGTGGTGAAGGCATTGCGCTGCTGGTACATGTCAGCGAGCTGGCTCGAATCCTCCCACTGGTTCTCTTCGATGAGCTCATCCACACCGGTACCGTAGAGCCCGGCTGCCTGCGTGAAGATGCGCGCCGTCGCTTCTTCTTCGCTGCGACCCGCTGCGCGCAAGGCGAGCGTATTGGCGCACAGGAAGTTCAACTCCGCGGGTTCATCGGCGAGCGCTGCGCACCGGAACAGCTCGTCCAGCAGATCGAGACTCATCTGGAAGGTATCGCGGAACACCGCCGAGACATCGAGCAGCACATCGATACGCGGACGACCGAGCGTCTCGAGCGGGATCAGGTTGAAGCGGAAGATCTTGCCCTGGCCATCGCGCTCGGGCTCGGCACCGACCAAGCCGAGCACGACAGCGATGCCCTCGCCCTCGCTCTTGATCGTATCCATGGCCCACAAGGCCTGCGCCACCGTACGCGGCCATGCGCCGTGCGCCGCGCGATGGCGCTCGATGAGCAGTTCGGCCATGCGACGCCCGCGCTCGAGCGCGAGATCGGTGGGAAGCCGCCAAGGATCGATGCCATGGATGTTACGACCGCTCGGCAGCGCCGCCGCACCGCCGCGCACCGGATCGGCGCCGTAAGCCGGACGGATGTAGCCGCCCTCGAGCGCGTGCACCACCGCATCGAGCTCTTCGGTGCAGCGGGCCATGCCGGAGAGGACGCCACGCCCCTCGTTCATCAGCTGCGCGAGCTCACCGGGCGGCGGGGATGCCGCGCCCCACACCCGCGCCGGATCCTCACGACCAAAGATACTGCGTTCGATGAGCGCATCACGCAGCGCCCGCCGCGCATCTTCAGGCACGCCCGCATGACCCATCAGCGCGGTGAGACCCGGCACGCCGTGGCGCGGCACCTCGAGCGTCGCCTCGACGAGCGCCCGCCCCCGCTGCCGATCAGGCGCGGCGCCGAACACATGTTGGCCGTCGACGATCAAGCGCTGCTCGATGCCGTCGAGCCACGCGGCCACGCGCGCGCGATAAGACGCCGTGTCCTCGTCCTCGGCGCGCGTCACTTCGGGCAGTGCACCCTCGAGCGTATCGGCGGGATCTTCGAGGCGCGTGCGCGCCTGCGCGAGCTGCTTGTAGAGCCCCGCGCGGGCGTAAGGCGGGATGGCGTGGCTGATCACCGTCGCATAGCCACGACGCCGCGCGATCACCGCTTCGGCAGGGTTGTTGAGCGGATAGAGATAGAGCTGCGGCAGCGTGCCGAGCAACTGGTCGGACCAACAATCACCGGTGAGCGCCGTCGGCAGCCCGGGCATCCACTCGGCGGTGCCGTGCATACCGACATGGATCACGGCGTCGGCTTTGAAGCCGTGCTTGAGCCAGGCGTAGAACGCCGCGTACTGGTGGTGCGGCGTGAAGGTCTTCTCGAACAGCAGCCGCATCGGGTCCCCGGGCACGCCCAACGGCGGCTGCAAGCCGATCGCCACATTGCCGAACTCGATGGCATCGAGCCGGATCCCGTCGCGGCCCGCCGGCGCGATGTCCCCCGGCGCCTGACCCCAAAAACGGTCGATGCGGTCCGCCGAACGACCGGACAGCCAGCGCCGGAAGTCGGCCAAAGGGACCACACGCCCCGCCTCGCTTCTCTCCAAGGCGCCGAGGCGCTCGGTGAAATCCGCGGTCTCGGTGGGCGCACGGTCGATCGAGTAGCCCTCAGCGCGCAGGCGCTTGAGCAACGCGGTGACCGACGCCGGGACATCGAGCAGCGCGGCGGTGCCCGCCTTGCCGAGCCCGGGCGGGAAGTTGTAGAGCACGAGCGCCACGCGTTTCTCGGCCGCGGGCTTGCGCCGCAGGCGGATCCAGCCCTCGACCTGATCGAGCGCGCGCTCGAGCCGGTCCGGCACAGTGGTGAGCTCGCCGTCGCGGATCGCGCCGAGCGCCACAGAGCTCGCCACGCCGTCCATCTCGGGCAGGTCGTACATCACGACCGATTGCATGGCATGGGCGCCGCGTTGGTGCCATTCGGTCTCATCCTGCATCAGCAACGGCTGCGCGACGAGATAGGGCACATCGAGCTTGCCCAGCAGATCGGCGGCCATTTCGTGGTAGTGGCCGGGCTTGGTGGAGGACGCCGGACCGCCGACGATGGAGAAGCCCATCGTCGACACGAACGCATCGATCGGCTGGTCCGGCAGCCACTCGCGCACCGCGACATGCGCCTCGATGCCCGAGACGAACACCGGCAACACCGCGAGGCCTCGCGCCTCGAGACCCGTGGTGAGTTGGCGCAGGTAGTCGAGACGCTGGATCACATGCTTGCGCATACCGAGCACCGCGACCAGCGGCTGACCCTTGCGATAGCGACCCTGCTTCGTCGCCCACTTGAGATAGGCGTTGCAGTCGTCGAACAGCGTGCCGCTCACCGGATCGAAGCACCCCATGGTCGGGATCACCACCGCCGGCGCCACCTCGAGACCTGCCTGCCCGCAGGCGTCGCGCAGGATGAGCTTGATCATCTGCGTGATGTTCGCGGCATCAGGCTGGTTCCAGTAGAGGTTCACGCCGAGCCATGTGCGGAACCCGGCGAGCTTCTGCGGGATCAGGGGCAGCAACTTGGAGGCCACCTTCACCAGCTTGGTGTAGGCATACAGAGCGTCTTCGTCGCGGCCGCGCGTGAGCAGACGCATCAGCACCTTCACCGCCTTCGGTGCCTCGCCCTTCTTTTCTTTGAACCGGTGCTCGCCCACCTTCGTGAGCGCCATGACCTCGGGCATGCTCTCGTAGGCGAACACGGCCTTCGCGCGAGACTGCGCGAGCTGTGACGCCAACCAGTCCGCCTGGGGACGCATGTTGATCAGGCTGATGAAGACGACATCGGAGTCGATGAGGTCGGCGGCGAGCGCGGGATCCGCTTGGTCGACATGCGCATCGTGGTAGCGCCGCAGGCGCACCTTCGCGCCGTCTGCGGCGAGCCGTCGTTCCACCTCGTCCCAAGCCCCGGAGTTGAAACGCTCGATGCCCACCACGAAAGTAATCGTCGTCACGCGCCGCCCCCTTGCCCTGGCGGACAGGAAATCAAGTAAAGTTGACACTGCGCAGCGTCTTGTAATCCAGAAACTATGGTACGCAGCACGGATGCGTCACCGCAACCCGCTTTCCGGCGCACAGGAATTGCCCCGGAGATGATGACGGAGCCCTCCTTGGCGACCACAATCCCGTTCCCCTTCACGGCCATCGTCGGCCAAGAAGATCTCAAGCTCGCGATCCTGCTGGCGGTCGTCGACCCTTCCATCGGCGGGGTGCTCGTCACCGGACACCGCGGCACCGCCAAAAGCACGGCCGTGCGCGCGCTCGCGCAGCTGTTGCCGCCGATGCAGGCCGTCGCCGGCTGTCCCTATCACTGCGACCCTGAAGCCCCGGCCGCGGCCTGCCCCCATTGCGCGCGCGGCGGCGCACGCCGACCCGAACGCCTGCCGGTGCCGGTGGTCGATCTGCCGCTCGGCGCCACCGAAGACCGCGTCGTCGGCTCGGTGGATCTCGAGCGCGCACTGGTCGATGGCGTCCAAGCGTTCGCGCCGGGTCTGCTCGCCTCGGCGCACCGAGGGTTCCTCTACATCGATGAGGTGAACCTGCTGGAGGATCACCTCGTCGATGTGCTGCTCGATGTCGCCGCGAGCGGCGTCAATGTGGTCGAGCGCGAAGGCCTGTCGATCCGGCACCCCGCGCGCTTCGTGCTCGTCGGATCCGGCAACCCTGAGGAAGGCGACCTGCGGCCGCAACTGCTCGACCGCTTCGGACTGCATGCGCGCATCCGTACGCTGCAAGACATCGACCAACGGGTGGAGATCGTCCGCCGCCGGCTCGCGTTCGAGACCGATGCGGCGGCGCTCGCCAAGCGCTTCGCACGCGCACAGACTAAGCTGCGCACCCAGCTGACCACCGCCATCGCCCATCGTCCGAGCGTCGTGCTCTCCGACGAAGCGCTGCAGCTCGCCGCAACGCTCTGCGACCGCCTCGGTATCGACGGTCATCGTGGCGAACTCGCACTGAGCCGCGCCGCCGTCGCGCTGGCCGCATTCGAACAGGCCCCCGCAGCGACCCGCGACCATGTCGCACGCGTCTCGCCGCTCGCCCTCGCGCATCGCCTGCGCAAGGATCCGCTCGAGCCCGCTGCCGACGACGAGCGGGTCCGTCGCATGCTCGCGGAGGCGCTCGCCTGAACGCAGGGGCCGCGGGCGGCCTGCACCGGTTGCCGCTGCCGGGACTGGTCGCGCTCGACACACCGCGACTCGCCCTGCTGCTGCTCGCCGTGGAGCCCCGCCTGCGGGGCATCGCCTTTGCGGGACCTGCGGGCAGCGGCAAAAGTGCGCTGCTGCATGGCCTCGCAGCACTGCTGCCCGACCTGCCCTTCGAGATGCTGCCGCTGGGCAGCGACGAAGAAGCCCTGCTCGGCGGACTCGATCTCGAGGCGACATTGGCACGCGGGGCGCGCGTGGTGCGACACGGGCTGCTTGCGCGCGCGGACGGCGGCCTGCTCGCCGCCGAAGATTGCAACCTGCTGCCTGAGGGCACGGTGAACCTGCTGCTCGGCGCGCTCGATGCCGGCGAAGTACGCATCGAACGCGAGGGACTGAGCCTACGCAGCCCCTGCCGCCTGCGTTTGGTGGCCACCTTCGACCCCGCCGAGGGTCCGCCGCGCGCCCACCTGCTCGATCGCATCGGTCTGATCGTGCCGCTGCCACGGCTGGCACCGGCCGGCGCCCGCGGCGAGATCGTGCGCAGGCATCTCAGTCCCGCCGCAGATCTTTGGGAAGAAGACCTCGCCGTGCTACGGGATGTCGTCGCCGTCGCTCGTGCGAGCCTCGGGGACATCCGCCTCAGCGAATCCCAGGCTCGCGAATTGACCCGTGCCGCTGTCGCGCTAGGGGTGCAAGGGCATCGCGCCGACCTGTTCGCGCAGCTTGCCGCCCGCGCCAGTGCAGCGCTCGCGCTCCGCGACGCGGTGCAGCGCGAGGATCTGGAACTCGCCGTGCGCCTCGTGCTCGTGCCGCGTGCCACGCAGCAACCCACCGCTCCGCCAACCGAACCGCCACCGGCGACGGAGACCCCGCCGCAATCGAGCGAAGACAGCCCACCGGACCCGCCCACCGAACCGCCGGCGGACGGCGATGTGGAACTCACCGAAGAAGTGCTCGCCGCCCTCGCGATCGACCTGCCGGATGTGCTCGCAACGCTACCCTTCCGCAGCGCGCGGGGTGGACGCTCCGGATCGCGCGGCAGCACCGACGGCACCCGCGGCCGCCATGTCACGAGCGTGCCCGGTACGCCGCGCGAAGGTCGGCTCGATGTCATCGCCACGCTGCGTGCCGCGGCGCGGTGGCAACGATTACGCCCGCAGGGTGTGCGACGGGTCGTCGTCCGTGGCGAGGACATCCGGATCAAGCGTTTCCGCGACAAAGCCGGCGCGCTGTTCGTGTTCGCGGTCGATGCGAGCGGCAGCATGGCGCTCAACCGCATGCGGCAGGCCAAAGGCGCGGTACACGCCTTGCTCGAACGCGCCTATGTGAACCGCGACCGTGTCGCGCTGATGAGCTTCCGCGGACAGGGCGCCGAACTGCTGCTGCCGCCCACCGGCAGCGTCGAACTCTTGCGGCGCGCCGTCGACCAGATCCCGACCGGTGGCGGGACACCCCTCGCCGCCACGCTGGTCGCGGCTTTGGAGGTCGCGCAACAAGCGCGCCGCCGCGGTTTGCACAATGTGGTGCTCGTACTGCTGACCGATGCCCGCGCGAATGTCGGTCTCAAGGCGGACCGCGCGGGCGTCGAGGAAGAACTGCGGCAGCTCGCGCTGCTCACGGCCGCCTCAGGCCTGAAAGCACTCGTCATCGACACGCAGCGCAGCTACCTGAGCCAAGGCAGCGCGCAGAAGCTCGCGACTTGGCTCGGCGGCCAGTATCTCTATCTGCCGGGCGCAAGCGGCGCCACGATCGCCGCCGCGGCGCAGTCAGCGGCCTGATTCGCGGTAGAGCGCACCCGTACGCGTGGCGAGGAACGCCTCGAGCGGGATGTCCTCCTGCTTCAGGAAGCCCTGCTGCGGCAGCAGTCCATCGCGCACCAACTCGATCACCGCCACCACCGAGGCCGAAGTGGTCCACGCGATCGCCGTACGCGACTGCCCACCGATCACGCGCGGGTAGTAGGCGCGCACGAACTCCTTGCGCTTGAGCTGGCCCGTCGTCTGCCCTTCCGCAGCGGCGTGGACATAGACCACATCCGCATCGACCGGCGGCTTGGCGTTGGCGAGGATCTGCCCGGCGAGATCCCGACGCTCGCGCATCAGAAGCTCATGGAAGAAGAAGTTCATGAGATCCACATGGCCCGGATAGCGCATGGTCTTGTAATCGAGGTTCGCCACGCGGCCCTTGTAGGTCTCGCACATGGTGCCGAGGCCGCCGGAGGTCGTGAACGCCTCGAGCTTCACGCCATCGATGTAGATCGTCTCGATCCACTCCATCGCGGAGACCGTCTTGTGCACGCCCTCCTCGATGACCTCGCAATCGTTGAGGTATTCATTGACGACGCCTTCGGCGGACCAGTTGAAGGCGTAACCGAGCAAGCCCGTCGGATTCTGCGGCAGCGCACCGACGCGCAGCCGGATCGAGCGCACGCTGTCGAACTGCGAGGCGAGATGCGCGCCGACGATGCCGATGAAACCCGGTGCGAGACCGCATTGCGGCGCCATCAGCGCGCGCGAGTCGGCGGAGAGCCCACGGATGTGCTGCGTGGTCGGCACATCCTCGGTGAGGTCGAAATAATGCAGGCCGAGCGCGTGGGCGACGCTCGAGACGCCCTTGTTGAGCGCGTACGGCAGACAGGACAGCACGGCGTCCTGTCCGTCGAGCGCGGCACGCAGGGCAGCAGGATCGGCGACATCGAGCGGCCGGACGGCGAAGGGCGCGACGACTCCGGCGCGGTTGTCGAAGGCGGTGACCTCGAAACCCGATCCGTTCAGAAGTTCCGCAGCCAGATGCCCGACCTTACCGAGACCGAGCACCGCCACTTTTGAGATCGTCATGCGCACTGCTCCCGGAGTTCAGATGTCGAAGTTCACGCCCTGCGCCAACGGCAGGCTACGCGAGTAGTTGATGGAATTGGTCTGGCGCCGCATGTAGGCCCGCCAGGAGTCCGAGCCGCTTTCGCGGCCGCCGCCCGTCTCCTTCTCGCCGCCGAAGGCGCCGCCGATCTCTGCGCCCGAGGGCCCCATGTTGACGTTGGCGATGCCGCAATCAGACCCGACTGCCGACAGGAAGGTCTCCGCCTCGCGCAGATCAGTGGTGAAGATGCTGGACGACAGACCCTGCGGCACATCGTTCTGCAGCGCGATCGCCTCATCGAGCGTGTCCCAGGCGAGCACATACAGGATCGGCGCAAAGGTCTCCTCGCGCATGCCGGCGGTCTGTGCCGGCATCTCGACGATGGCCGGCTCGACATAGACGCCGCCCGCGGGCACACCCGTGGTGACCGGTCGGCCACCGTGCACCACACCACCCTCGGCGCTGGCACGCCCGAGCGCAGCGAGCATGCGATCGCGTGAACCGGCATCGATCAGCGGACCGACCAGCGTGCCGGACGCGCGCGGATCACCGATGGGCAGCGTCGCGTAGGCCTTGCGCACCCGCGCGACCAGATCATCGCGGATCGAGCGGTGTACCAATAGGCGCCGCAGTGTCGTGCAGCGCTGACCCGCCGTGCCGACCGCGGAGAACACGATGGCGCGCACCGTCATGTCGAGATCGGCCGACGGCGAGACGATCATGGCGTTGTTGCCGCCGAGTTCGAGGATGCTACGACCGAAGCGCGCCGCAACCTTCGGGCCGACGATCGCGCCCATACGCGTGGAGCCGGTGGCGGACACGATGGGCACTTCACGCGAGGTGGCGAGCGCATCACCGAGTTCCGCACCGCCGATCACGCACTGCACGAGCGCCGGCGGCGCGTCGCTGCCGAAGCGCGCGAGGGCGCGCTCGAAGATCTTCATGGAGGCGAGCGCGGTGAGCGGGGTCTTCTCCGAGGGCTTCCAGATCACCGGGTCGCCACAGACGAGCGCAAGGGTCGCGTTCCACGCCCAGACCGCGACCGGGAAATTGAACGCCGAGATCACCGCGCAAGGCCCCATCGGGTGCCAGGTCTCCATCATGCGATGACCTGGGCGCTCCGAGGCGATCGTGAGGCCGTAGAGCTGCCGCGACAGCCCGACCGCGAAGTCGCAGATGTCGATCATCTCCTGGACCTCACCCAAGCCCTCGGTCGCGATCTTGCCGGCTTCGGCGGTGACGAGCGCTGCGAGCGACGCCTTCTCGGCGCGCAATTCTTCGCCGAACAGGCGGATCAGTTCACCGCGGCGCGGCGCGGGCACACTGCGCCAGGCGAGGAAGGCCGCCTGCGAGCGCGCGATGACGGCAGGCATGTCGGCGAGCGGCGTGATCGGCGCACGACCGAGCTCGCTGCCGTCGATGGGTGAACGGACGATGATTTCCATGGCTTCGACTCCTCGATGTCCTACAGCAGGATGCCCTGTAGCGGCTCAGCGCCGGCCGGCGGCTTGCGCTGCGGCGAGCACACGCTCGGCCTGTAAAAGATGAGGACGGTCGACCAACCGACCGTCCAAGCGGAACGCACCGACACCCGGGTGGGCCGCGAAGGCGGCGCGGACCTGCTCGGCCTGCGCGACTTCGGCTGCCGAGGGTGTGAACGCAGCGTTCAAGGCGGCCACCTGCGCGGGGTGGATCGCGAGCTTGCCGACGAAACCGGCGCGGCGTGACGCGCGTGCGCGGCGCTCCACCGCCTCGACATCGCGGATCTCGGTGTCGACGGTGTCGATCGCCGGCACGCCGCCTGCCGAGGCGGCATAGAGCGTGAGCGAACTCGCCAAGGCATAGGGCAGCTCATACTCGCCCGCTGCATCGCGGTTACCGAGTGCACCGAGTTCGGTGGCGAGATCCTCCGCACCCCAAGTGAGCGCCGCGACGCGCGCAGGCAGACAGACGAAAGAACCCATGCTCAGCAGCGCGCGGGCGGTCTCGGTCACCATAGGGATCACCCGCGTGCAACCGGTCTCGAGGCCGGCTTGCGACTCCAAAGCCTCCAGCCAATGATCGAGTCGATGCAGGTCATCACCGTGGCATGCCTTGGGCAGCACCACGCCGTCCGGGCGTCCCGGCAGCACCGCGACGAGATCGGCGAGCGCTTCGGCGCTCTGGATCGGATTGATGCGCACCCAGATCGGGAGGCTGCGCGCGCCCGCCGGACGGGCGGCGAGATGCGCGGCGATGGACTCGCGTGCGAACGGGCGTCGTTCGGGCGCGACGGCATCTTCGAGATCCAGGATGACGGCATCGGCACCGCTGGCCTCGGCTTTGACGAAGCGATCCGGGCGGTCCCCGGGCACGAACAGCATCGAACGCATCGACGGCTCCCTGTCTACTGACATCCCCCGCGAGGGAGTGTTTAACGGGGGTGGATGATACACCCGAGCCGACATCCTCAGGATTACGGGAAGCCCCGAACCGAGGCGCCCCCTGCCGGGCGCACCTCCATCATCAATGGCTGCGTCACGCCCGCCGCGCGCAGGTGCGCCGATGCCGCAGCGCGTACGGCCCCGAGACGCTGGATCGGCAGCACGGCCACCACGCAACCGCCGAACCCTCCGCCGGTCATGCGGGCGCCGCCCTCGACACCGATCGCTGCGTCCAACGCGTCGACCAGCGCATCCACCGCCGGATGGCTGACCTCGAAGTCATCGCGCAGCGAGACATGGGATTCACGCAGCGCAGCGCCGGCTGCGACGAGATCACCCGCCTGCAACGCCGCTGCGAAGCGGTGGACGCGCGCGTTCTCGCTCGACACATGGCGCGCGCGGCGATAGGCCGTCGCGTCGAGGCCCTCCGGAGCCTCGGCGATCGCATGGTCACCCAGGTCCCGCAACGACGCCACGCCAAAGAATACAGCCGCCTGCCCGCACTCCGCGCGACGCGCGTTGTAAGCACCTCCCGCAAGCTCACGGCTGACCCCGGAGTGCACCACCAGCACAGCGACCTGCTCGGGGATCGGCACTGTCTGCCAGGTGAGCGAACGGCAGTCGATCTGCAGCGCAGCGCCCTTGCGGGCGGCGGCGGACACCAGCGGGTCCATGATCCCGCAGGAACAACCCACAGTCTCGTTCTCAGAGCGTTGCGCGAGACGCGCGAGCCCGACCGGATCGACTGCGACACCGGTGACCGCAGCGAACGCCGCACCGAGCGCGACCCCGAGCGACGCGGACGACGAGAGCCCTGCGCCCCGCGGCAGATCGCCTCCGACCGCGATGTCCATCCCGGGGATCGCATGACCCTCCGCCTGCCAGGCCGCCAGGAGCCCACGCGGATGATTCGCCCAATGCCCCGGTGCAAGCGGCAGGATCGGCGCATCGAGCGCGGAAATCTCATCGATCGCATCGATGGACGATCCCACGAGATCGAGCGCCGACACCCGGACTCGTCGATCATGGCGTATCGCGACAGCGACCAGCGTTCCCTGCTCCAAGGCGCAGGGCAGCACAAAGCCCTCGTTGTAGTCGGTGTGCTCTCCGATGAGGTTGACCCGCCCCGGCGCGAAAGCCAGCACTTCCGGTTCGCGGCCGAAACGCTCACGGAAACCCGCGACGACACGGGCCTCGAGCGCGGGCGTTGTCATGCCGCAGCGACCGCCCGCAACCGCGCGGCCGCGTCCTCGGGCGTGAGGTCGCGCTGCGGCTCGGCGAGCATCTCGTAGCCCACCATGAACTTGCGCACGGTGGCCGAGCGCAACAGCGGCGGATAGAAGTGGGCGTGCAGTTGCCAATGGGCGCTGTCGTCCGCGGCGGCGGCGGCGTGGGCGGCTTCCCCGCCGTACGCGCCGTAGGGTGCGCCGTGCCAGCCCATGGAATACGGGAAACTGCAGCGGAAGAGCGCATCGTATGTGCGGGTCAGACGACCGAGCATGCGCGCAAGATCGTCGCGCATCGCCTCATCCATATCCTCGAAGCGGTGCGCGGTCCGTCGCGGCAGCAGCAGCGTCTCGAAGGGCCAGGTCGCCCACCACGGTACGACGACGAGCCAACCCTCGCTTGAGAGCACTTCACGCGGTCCACCCGCCTCGCGCCCCGCGAGTTCGAGCAGCAGCGAACGGCCGTGCCGCGCGAAGTATTCGCGCTGGTGGCGGTCCTCGAGATCGGCTTCTTCGGGCAGATGCCCGCTCGCCCAGATCTGGCCGTGCGGGTGCGGGTTGGAGCAGCCCATCATCGCACCCTTGTTCTCGAACACCTGCACCCAAGCGTAGCGTGCGCCGAGTTCGGCCGACTGGTCCGCCCAACAGTCGACCACGGCACGCACTTCTGCCGGCGCAAGTTCCGCCAGGGTCGCCGAATGGTCCTGCGACCAGCAGATCACGCGGCACTCACCGCGTACCGCCTGCGCGGCGAAGAGCGGATCCTGCCCGTGGCGCGCCCCCGGTTCGTCGGACGGCAGCGCCTCCTGCAACGCGGGAAAATCATTGGCGAACACGAACGGTCCGCGATAGTCGGGGTTCACAGCGCCGCCGGCGCGTGCCGCACCCGGACAGAGATGACAGCCCGGATCGTGCGACACCCGCGGCGCGACGGACGCCTCGTCCACCTGTCCCAGCCACGGCCGCTGCGTGCGCTGCGGCGACACCAGCACCCAGCGGCCGGTGAGCGGATTGCGGCGACGGTGCGCTGTCGCCGCGGGCGACGGAATCATGCGGCAGGCCCCCGGATGTCGGCGAAGCCGATCCAGCGTGAACGATGTCCGAGCAGACGGTTGCAGACCAGCGCTGCGATCACCGACGAGGCGAGCACGATGACCATGAAGTGGATGTAGTGCAGCGTGATGACACCCTGCGGCTGCCAGATGAAGGTGTAGGCCGCGTATATCCCGAAGCCCCACAGCACACCGAAGATGGCCGCCGGCGCGGCGACTTGGCGGAACAGCAGACCCACGATGAACGCCGACAGGATGGGCATCGAGAAGAGACCGTTGAGCTGCTGCAACAGGTTGATGATGCTGTCGGCGTCCTGGAACACCGGCACCAGCAGCACGGCGAGCAACGTCACGCAGACCGATACGATCGCACCCAGATGCCAGTGGTCGGCGACCTTGCCGACGAAGCGCTCATGGAAGTCGACCGCATAGAGCGCAACGGTGCTGTTGAGCACGGCGCTGAAGGTGGTGATCACCGCCGCCGCGACCATCGCCGCGAAAGCGCCGGCCAGCCAGCCGGGCAGCACTTCAGCGACGAGCCGGCCGTAGGCCGCATCGCCCACATCGCCGAAAAGCTTGTACGCCACCACGCCCGGGATCACGACGATGGGCGGGATGATGAGGATGCGGATCACTGCCGCCGTCAACACGCCCTTCTGCGCCTCGCGCACCGTCGGTGCAGCCATCGCCTTCTGCGTGATGTTCTGGTTGGTGGACCAGTAGAAGATCTGGATGAAGAGCATGCCCGTGAGCAGCGTGTGCCAAGGGATCGGTGAATCGTCGCCGCCGATCATGGTGAGGCGCTCGGCGGGGACACCGGTGACGAGGTCGAAGTCCACCGCCGCGAGCGCAAGGAACACGATCACAAGGGCGAGCCCGAGCACGCCGATGCCGGAAAAGGTGTCCATCACCGCAACCGCGCGCAGGCCGCCGAAGATGGTGTAAGCCGCGCTCACCGCCGCGAGCAGCGACGCGAAAAAGATCAACGGCAATTCCGTGCCGAACATCGAACCCAAGAAGAGGCTACCGCTGTAGAGCGCCGCCGGCAGATAGATGACGATGTTACCGAACAGGAACAGCCCCGATACCAGGGTGCGGATACTGCGCCCGCCGTAGCGACGCTCGAGCAACTCCGTGACCGTGGTGCAGTTGTTCCGGTAGTAGACCGGTACGAAGACGAAGGCGAGGATCATCAGCCCGAAGAAACCCGCGATCTCCCACCAGGCGAGCAGCAGCATCTGGTTGCCGTTCATCCCGACCAACTGGTCGGTCGACAGGTTGGTGAGCGTGATCGAGCCAGCCACGAACGGCCAGGTCAGCCCACCGCCCGCCAAGAACACGTCTTTGCCCGTACCGCCGTGACCCCGACCCTTGCCGCGCACCTTCCACCAGGTCACGGCTCCCATCAGCACGGTGAGCGCGATGCACACCAGTGCCTGCAAGGTACTGACGCTCGGTAATTCTGTGGGCATGTGGCCGCCTCCGGATCCGCCGCAAACGCGGCACCCGACTATAATACGGGGCATCCGAACCCCCGCGCCAAAACTGCCGGCCTCGCTCGCCCTACGGGGCGAACGCTGTACCCTCGTCCTAGACCTGCGACGTGGTGCGGCCGAACTCGCCTACGCAGGCCCGCGTCTGCCGGCAAACGAGGACTTGGCCGCGCTCTGCAACGCCGCACGATACGCGCCTCACGAGTCCCAGCCCGATGCACCGCCGCGGCCGACGCTGCTACCGCAGTCGGGTGCCGGTTTCGGCGGCTGGCCCGCCGTGCTGCTGCAACGCGACGGTCATCCGCTGCATGCCGAGTTCGTGTTGGTCGAAGCCGATGAGGCGCAGAACGCGCGCCATTGGCAGCTGCGCTTCCTCGACGAGCGGCTCGCCCTGTCGATCACGATCGAGTGGTCGCTGGACGCGCACGGCGTCATCACCTGCCGTACGCGTCTCGAAAACCACGGCAGGGCAGAGATCGCCGTGCTGCGGCTGGCCTCGCTCGCGCTGCCGCTGCCGACTTGGGCGCAGACCGTCACCCGCTACACAGGCCGCTGGGCCGCCGAGATGCAGGCCGTGCGCAGCACGATCGCCCACGGCCTCCAAGGGGCGATGTCCTTCGAGGGGCGATCGGGACACGGCGCAGGTCATTGGCTGCTGCTCGAAGAGCCCGACACCGCCGAGACCCATGGACTGGCGCTCGGCGCCCATCTCGCTTGGAGCGGCGATCATGAGGTCTTCATCGAACGCGATGCCGATGGCGCCCGTCTGCTGATGGCGGCGCGGGTCGATGCCGGCGAGGTCCGCGTGGCGCCCGATGGCGCGTTCGATGCGCCCGAGGCGGTGCTGTGCGTGGGCGACGGCGGCCGCGCCGCGCTGCGCCATGCGTTGCACCGCCATGTCCGCGCCAGCGTCTTGCCGCAGACACCCGCAGGTCCGCGCCGCGTGCACCTCAATACCTGGGAGGCGGTCGGCTTCCGGCAGGACCTCACGACGCTGCAGCGCCTCGCGAAGGACGCTGCCGCGCTCGGCATCGAACGCTTCGTGCTCGACGACGGCTGGTTCCGCGGTCGGCGCGACGACACACGCGGCCTCGGCGACTGGCAGCCCGACCCCGGTCTCTTCCCGGATGGGCTTGCGCCGCTGATCGACACCGTGCGGGGACTCGGCATGGACTTCGGTCTTTGGGTGGAGCCGGAGATGGTGAACCCGGACAGCGAACTCCACCGCACCCACCCGGACTGGTGCCTGCACGAGCCCGGTCGCACACGCGGCACGCAGCGCCATCAACTCGTGCTCGATCTCACCCGCCCTGAGGTGACCCGCCATCTCTTCGGCACGCTCGATGCGCTGCTGCGCGACCACGACATCGCCTACCTCAAGTGGGACCACAACCGCGCGCTGTTCCCACGCGCCGCGCGCGCCCATGCACAGACGACCGCGCTCTACGCGCTGCTCGACCGCCTGCGGGACGCGCATCCCGGCGTGGAGATCGAGGCCTGCGCGAGCGGCGGCGCCCGCATCGACTACGCCATCCTGCGCCGCTGCAGGCGGTTCTGGGCGAGTGACGGCAACGACCCCGTCGAGCGGCTGCGCATCAACGCGGGATACCTGCAGTTCCTGCCGCTCTGCGCGCTCGGCCACCATGTCGGACCGGACCCGAACCCGATCACCGGTCGACGCCTCGAGATGGACTTCCGCGCCAAGGTCGCGATGTTCGGCCATATGGGCGTCGAGGCCGACCCGGCAGAGATGGACGACGCGGAGCGCGCCCTGCTCGCCCGCCACATCGCGCTCTACAAAGATTGGCGCACGGTGCTGCACGAAGGCGACCTGCTCGCCCTTGACTGCCCGACCCCCGGCGTGTCGGGCTGGCTCGCGGTGCGGGGCGACCGCGCGCTCGCGCTCGTGGCGCAGACCGACTACACCGCCGACTACGACGCGGCGCCCCTCCGTCTACCCGGTCTGCCGCAGGGCTCGCATTGGCGCGTCACGCTGCCCGAGCCTTGGCCGATGCGCGCCGCGCAGCGTCTCGCCGACCCTGCGCGCTGGCGCGAGGGCTTGACGCTCAGCGCCGAGGCGCTCGCCACGCAGGGCCTCGCCCTGGCACTGACCTTTCCGCAGACCGCGTGGCTCATCGCCTTGGAGCGCCTCCCATGATGCGACTTGGTGTGTGTTGGTATCCCGAGCAATGGCCAAAGTCATGGTGGGAAGACGACGCGCGGCGCATGGCGGCGATGGGTCTCACACGCGTGCGCATCGGCGAGTTCGCCTGGAGCCGCATCGAACCCTCGCACGGCCGGTTCGACTGGGACTGGCTCGATCGCGCGCTCGAGACGCTGCACCGCCACGGCCTCGGCGTCATCCTCGGCACGCCCACCGCGACGCCGCCCAAATGGTTGGTGGACACGATGCCGGACATGGTCGCCATCGATGCCCAAGGTCGACCGCGCCGTTTCGGCTCGCGTCGGCATTACTGCTTCTCGCACGCCGGCTACCGCGCCGAGTCGCAGCGCATCACCGAAGCAGTGGCGGCCCGCTACGGCCGACACCCTGCCGTCGTCGCCTGGCAGACCGACAACGAATACGGCTGCCACGACACCGTGGTCAGCCATTCGGCTGCAGCGACGCAGGCCTTCCGCGGCTGGCTCGCCGCACGCTACGGCGACATCGCGGCGCTCAACGACGCCTGGGGCACGGTGTTCTGGAGCGCCGAGTACCGGTCGTTCGACGAGATCGACACGCCCGCGCTCACCGTCACCGAACCGAACCCCGCCCACTCGCTCGACTTCCAGCGCTTCTCCTCGGACCAAGTGCTGTCGTTCAACCGCGAGCAGGTCGACATCCTGCGTGCACACTCGCCCGGCCGCGATATCACGCACAACGCGATGGGCTTCGTCACCTCCTTCGACCACCATGCCTTGGGGCGCGACCTCGATGTCGTCACCTGGGACAGCTACCCGCTCGGCTTCCTCGAGCAGTTCTGGTTCAGCGAAGCCGAGAAGCTCCGCTACGCGCGCCAGGGCCATCCCGACATCGCGGCGTTCCACCACGACCTCTACCGCGGCTGCGGTCGCGGACGCTTCGCGGTGATGGAGCAGCAGCCGGGACCCGTGAACTGGGCCGCGCGCAACCCCGCGCCGCTCCCCGGCATGGTGCGGCTCTGGACGCTGGAGGCGATGGCGCACGGCGCGGAGTTCGTCGCCTATTTCCGCTGGCGGCAGGCGCCCTTCGCGCAGGAGCAGATGCACGCCGGCCTCTTGCGCCCCGACCGCGAGGACGACATCGGCGCGCACGAAGCGCGGGCCGCTGCCCGTGACATCGCGCGGCTCGCTTCCGTGACACCGAGCGCCCATGCGCCCGTCGCGCTGGTCTTCGACTACACCTCCGTCTGGGTCACCGACATCCAACCGCAGGGCGCGGGCTTCAGCGCGCTGCGGCAGGCGTTCGAGTGGTATTCGACGCTGCGCACACTCGGACTCGACATCGACATCGTCCCGCCCGACACCGCGCTCGAGGGCTACCGCCTCGTCGTCGTACCCTGCCTGCCCATCCTGCCGCAAGGCTTCGTCGACCGGCTCGCCGCCTGCAGCGCCCAAGTGCTGATCGGGCCTCGTAGCGGCAGCAAAACCCCGCACTTCCAGATCCCGCCACAGTTGCCCCCGGGTGAACTGCAGCGCGCGATCGCGCTCAAGGTCACGCGCGTCGAATCGCTCCGTCCCGGCGTCGCAGCGCCCCCTGCGCAGGACTGGCTGGAGCATTGCGAGACTGCGCTCACGCCCGAGGCGAAGCTCGCGGACGGCCACGGCCTGCTCTACCGACAAGGGCAGCTCCGCTACCTCGCCGCGACGCTCGCGAGCGACGCGCGGACCGCGCTGCTGCAGACGCTCGCCCGGGAGGCCGGTCTTGTCACGCAGGTGTTGCCCGAGGGTCTGCGTCTGCGCCGGTACCGTGGCCTCTGTTTCGCCTTCAACTACGCGCCCGAGCCGCAGCGGCTGCCCACGGACCCCGCACGGGACTTTCTGCTCGGCGGTGAAGACCTGCCGCC
>CALGVD010000135.1 GCA_937920275.1 uncultured Pseudomonadota bacterium | reverse complement strand
TCCCCCGGTGCCTGCTCGCTCGCCGTCCACATCGCGCTCCTCGAGACCGGGCTGCCGTTCGAGGCGGTCAAGGTCGAGGGCCGCGGCCAGAAGACCGCGGGCAGCGAGGAATACGCGAAGGTCACACCAAAGAATTATGTGCCGGCGCTGCGCCTCGATGACGGCGAAGTTTTGACAGAAGGCACGGCCATCCTCCCGTATGTCGGGGATCTCAAGCCGGAGAGCGGCCTCGCGCCCGCTCATGGCACGCGCGCACGCTACCGGCTGCACGAGTGGTTGGGCTACATCAACTCCGAAGTGCACAAGAATTTCAGCCCCTTCTTCACCCCGGGTGTGACCGATGAGCAGAAGGCCACCACACGCACCAACCTCGGCAAGCGCTTCGACTTTCTGACACAGTCGCTCGAGGGTCACGACCATCTGCTCGGCTGCGATTTCACGGTCGCCGATGCCTATCTGTTCACCGTGCTCGGCTGGTGCCGCTACGGCGGCCTCGATCTTGCGCAGTGGCCGACCCTACAGGCCTACCACCAGCGCATCGCGCAGCGCCCGTCCGTACAGGCCGCGAAGCGCGCGGAAGGACTCATCGGATGAACGATACGCCCGGGGGCATTGCGTCCGCAGGCGGTCCGCCCGCCTATCTGCTGGTGCAGGGCAAGATCACCGACCTGGAAGGCTTCAAGGCCTACAGCGCTGCGCTGCCGCCGATCTACCGCAAGTTCGGCGGGCACTATCTGACGATCACCCCAGCCCCCAAGGTCGAGGTCGCCGAGGGCGACCCGCGCGGCGAGAGCATCCTGATCGCGCAGTTCCCCTCCAAAGAAGCCGCTTGGGGCTTCTGGAAGTCGGCCGAGTACGAGGCGGCGAAGAGATTGCGTGAAGGCAAGGGCCGCTTCTTCGTGACCGTGCTCGAAGGCCTGCCAGTCAACGACTCGCCTGCCACATGATCTTCACGCCGACCGTGGCGATGTCCCGCTAAAATATAAACCTCCCGTAAAGAGGACGATCCGATGACCCTCAAGCCCGTCTATTTCGGCGCACTCCTCGAGCAACGCTTGTCGCGGCGCGGATTCCTCGTCGCCTCCGGCGCTGCGGCAGCGACCGGTGCCCTGCCCGCCCTCGGCGCGGGGATGGACCCCACGCGCAGTGCGAAGTCCAAGTCCTACGCGGCCCTCGCGCCCTCACGCGAGGACGCGCTGCGGTTGTCACCAGGGTTGCGGTCACAGGTGATCGTCGGCTTCGGCGACCCGCTGTTCGATGGCGACCCGGGCCTCACCGCCGGCGATCTGCGTACGCTCGACTGGCTTGATCGTGACGCGGCGACGCGGCAGGAACGAAGGTTCGGCACCAGCAACGACGCGTTGGCCTTCTTCCCGATGCGCGGGCGACGCAATGCCGGCCTGCTCTGCGCGAACCACGAATATGTGGATGAACTGGTCTTCGCAGGTCTGTCCGGATCCGAGTCGGATCAAGCACGACAGGTCGCCGCGATGATCGCGGCACGGCCGCAGATCGTCGCTTGGATGCAGGCGGCGCATGGCGTGAGCGTGCTCGAGGTGCGCCGCGGGATGCGCGGTTGGCGCGTCGTGCGGGGTGCAGCTGCGACGCGGCGTATCACCGCCAACACCCCGATGGAGATCTCCGGACCCGCGCGCGGTGCGCCGCTGCTGCGGACCAACGCCGACCCCACCGGCACACGGGTGCTCGGCACCTTCGCCAACTGCGCGGGCGGCAAGACGCCCTGGGGCACCTACCTCACCGCCGAGGAGAACATCCAGGATTATTTCGGCGGCGCACGGACTTGGGCGGGCGGCGCGGACGCCGACGAAGCGACGAAGCGCGCGCACCGCCGCTGGCCGCTGCGCGAGCGCTCCGCCTACGGCTGGGACACCGTCGATCCGCGCTTCGATGTCCGTCGCGAACCGCGCGAGGCGCTTCGGCACGGCTGGATCGTCGAGATCGATCCGCAAGACCCGACGATGGCGCCGCGCAAGCGCACCGCGCTCGGCCGCTTCTGCCACGAAGGGGCGAATACCATCCTCACGAAGGACGGGCGGGTGGCCGCCTATATGGGCGATGACGCCAAGTTCGAGTATGTCTACAAGTTCGTCAGCCGCGACCGCTTCGACCCGAAGGACCGTGCCGCCAACCGTGACCTCCTCGACCACGGCACGCTCCATGTCGCGCGCTTCGACGCCGACGGACGCGGCGAGTGGCTGCCGCTGGTGTACGACGAGCGCGGTCCCTTGAACAGCGGAGCCGGCTTTACGAGCCAAGCAGAGGTCGTGATCCGCTGCCGCGAGGCTGCAGACTTGCTCGGCGCCACGCCCATGGACCGGCCCGAGGATGTCGAACCGAGTCCGGTGACGGGACGCGTCTATATGGCGCTCACCAAGAACGACTCGCGCGCGCCTGAGCGCCGCGATTTCATGGGCCGCAACATCGACCTCGGTCCGAACGCCGCGAATCCGCGGCCCAAGAACGACTTCGGCCACATCGTCGAACTCATCGAGGATGGCGACGATGCGTCCAGTCTGCGGTTCGCATGGAACGTGTTCCTGCTCGCAGGCGATCCGCGTGATGGCGCGGCACGTTTCCTGACCCGCGCTGAGGACGTCGCCGCCGGACAGCTTGCCCGCGAAGATGTCTATTACGCGGGGTATGCCGACCGCGGTGCTGTGAGCCCGATCGCCTGTCCGGACAACCTCGGCTTCGACCCCTCCGGTCGCCTGTGGGTGGTGACCGATGCCGACACCCGGCTGATCGGCAACAACGGCTGCTTCGTGGTACCGACAAGCGGGCCGGACCGAGGACGACTGACACAAGTGCTGAGTGCGCCGGTCGGCGCGGAGGTCTGCGGCTGCGAGTTCACGCCCGACGGCAAGACGCTGTTCCTCAGCATCCAACACCCCGGCGAGGGCGGCACGGTGGACGCGCCTGTGAGCCATTGGCCGGATGGTGGCGGCTTGCCCGCGCGCTCGGCGGTCATCGCCGTGAGCCGCGAGGACGGTGCGCCGCTCTGACAGCGGCCGCAGCGCCCGCGATGCTGGAGTTCCTCGATCGCGAGACGGCGGCCGGACACCGGCTCGTCGCGGCATTCGTCATCGCCACCGAAGGCTCCACCTACCGCAAGCCGGGCGCATTGATGTTGCTTTCATCGAGCGGCGCACGCTTCGGCCTACTGAGCGGCGGCTGCCTGGAAGGCGACCTCCATGAACACGCGCAGCGGTTGTTGGCCGGTGACGATCGCATCCTCGAGCGCCATTACGACGGCCGCGGCTCCGATGACCCGATCTGGGGGCTCGGCCTCGGCTGCGAGGGTGCGATGCGCATCCTGCTGTGGCGCCTCGAGGCGGGGAGTTCTCTGACGCTGCTGCATAGGTGGCTGTCGACCGCGATACGCCGCGAGCCGGCGCTGCTCGAGATCGATCTCGCGAGCGGCGACGGTGCCTTCTCGATCGGCAACGCGCTCGGCGGCGATGCCGACCGCGCCTCGTCGGTCGGTGCGCTGCCACCCGGCCGCGCGACACTGCGCGACGGCTCGTTCGCAGTCGCTGCGGCACGCGCGCCTGCGCTGCTGCTCTGCGGTGCAGGCCCCGACGCAGAGCCGGTCGTGCGGATGGCGTCGCAGGTCGGATGGCAGGTGACCGTGGTGGATCACCGACCGGCCTATGTCGAGGCCGCACGCTTCCCAGGTGCGGTCCGTGTCGTGACGGTCGATGCCGCTGACCCAGGCGCCGTCGTCGCCCTCGACGGGTTCGACGCAGCGGTGGTGATGAGCCACAACCTGGTCGCGGATGGCCGCTACCTCGCCGCGCTCGCCGTCAGCGATATCCCATATGTCGGTCTGCTCGGTCCCGCTGCACGACGCGAGCGGTTGTACGCGGAGCTCGGATCTTTGGCCGAGGCGCTGCGGCCACGGCTGCGTGCGCCCGTCGGCCTCGATCTCGGCGGCGCCACGCCCGAGGCGATCGCGCTCTCCATCGTCGCCGAGTTGCAGGCGTCGCTGCATGGACGCAGCGGCACGCCGTTCTCCGCGCGTCCTTAGGGGGACGGCAGCACGGCGTCGAAACGCCGGAACCACTCGAGGATGCGCTCGTCGCGCTCTCGACCGCTGATCTGCAGACCGTGGGTGTCACCCTCGTAGACCACGAGGTCATGGATCTTGCCAAGCTCGCGCAGGCGGGCCGCGAACGGCAGCGCGTGTGCGGCGGCGGAGACGATGGGGTCGGCGCCGCCGTGCAGGATGAGCACCGGCACCCGCAGCTCTTCCGCCCAGGCCATCGCCGAGCGCGCGCTCAACGCAGCATCCGGGTCGGCGTCGAAGCCAGGGATCAGGCGACGCGCCGTCGCGAGGCTGCCGGCGTCCGCCGCCGCGCGGGCGCTGCGCAGATCGGTGGGTGCGCCCACCGTGGCGATCGCGAGATGCGGTGCGCCGGCCCGCGCCGCAAGCAGCGCCATCATGCCACCGCGCGAATAGCCGAGCGCGAACACCCGCCGCGGATCGACATAGGGCAAGGCTTGTCCGATGCGCGTCACGGCGAGCACATCGCGCACATCAGCGCCCCCGAACTCCTCCCGACCCTCGCCACCATCATTGCCACGGTACTGCGTGCCGATGACGACATACCCTGCGCGCACGAAGCGATCGAAGCCGAACTGGGTGTTGGGCCTGAGCTTCGAGTCTTCAAGCGCACCGCCGCGATGGAACACGAGCAGCGGCAAGCGGTCGCCGTCGCGCGCGGTGGCAGGACGCCAAAGATAACCGACCACCTTCAGCCCATCGCTGAGATAGGTGATGCGCTCGCAGGTGATGCCTGGAGCACCGCGGTCGAGGTATTCGGCTGCCGAGAGGATCGAGGCCTCTGCTACGGTCGACGGACTCATCGCGAGCCCCTGCGACTTCGCGGCCTTCGCTTCTCGGCGATAGTTCGCCATCTGGCGCGAACGGTAGTCGGCGTAGTCGGGGTCCCGGGCCGGACAGGTTTCGCGCGCGACGATGCGATCGTCCGCGGCGGCGGTCTCGAGCGCGCGCACCGGCACAGGCGCAGCGGCGAACCAGAGCGCGGCGCCGAACATCCAGACCCTGACACGATCCGTCATCATCATCCGCCCCTCCGATCGGTACGCCCTTCAGTTCCGCCGGCGGATGCCGCGCACCGGCTCGGCCTGCAGCGGATCCTCGGGCCAGTGGTGACGAGGATACCGCCCGCGCATGTCCTTGCGTACCTCGACATAGGCGTTACGCCAGAAGCTCGCGAGATCGGCGGTCACCTGCAGCGGTCGCTGCGCAGGCGAGAGCAGCTTGAAGGTCACGGGCAAGCGCCCATCGGCGAGCCGTGGCGTGGTCGCCATGCCGAACACCTCCTGCATGCGCATCGAGGCGCAAGGCGCGAGGTCATCGAGATAGTCGATCCGGATCTTCGAACCGGTGGGCACGGTGAGGCTCGACGGCAGCCAGTCATCGAGTCTGCGACAACGCTCGGCGCCGAGCCGCAGCCGCAGCGCATCCAGTAAGGGGAAGCGTGCGAGGTGGCTGCGCCGCGTGATCCCCTCCAGCCAGGGTTCGAGCCAGTCGTGGTCTGCGGCGAGGGCGGCCGCCGCGAAGTCCGGCCAGTCTCCGGTGCCCGGCAGGGCGCTGCGGCGCGCGAGTTCGATACGCGCGCAGAACGCACGCGCCTCGTCGGTCCAGGGCAGCACGTCGAGTCCGAGCTGCCGCAGACCCTCCAGCATCGCCGCGCGCGCGGCCTCGGGTGGCACGCGCGGCAGCGGCTTCTCGCCGACGATGAGGCCGTCGATCCGTTCGACCTCGCGCGCCACCACGGCCTCGTCCTGGGACGACCACGCGACCTCGACCGCGCGCCGCAGGCGTCCGTCAGCTGCAGCTTCGAGCGTCCCGCGATCCAGCGCCACCGCGAGCAGGATGCGCGCCTCGCGATCTCGATCGTCCAGGTCGAGTGCGACGATGAACTCGCTGCGGCCGAGCCGATCGACATGCGCAAAAGCGGCGCCACGGCCGTTCGCCAGCAGGAAGCGCGGTGCGTCGCCGGCGCGACGGCGCCCGATGCGATCGGGATAGGCGCAGGCCAGCAGACCTGCAGCGCCGATCGGCGCGCGTGGATCGACCGCCGGGTCATCCGCGCGACGACGCTCGACCAGACGCCGCTCGAAGAGCTCGGCGTTACGGCGCACGCGTGCCACTGCGCCCGGGTCGATGTCACCGGCAGCGCCACCGCCACGGCCCCGGCCCCGGCCGAGCACAAGATCGAGACGCGCCAGCACATCGGCATCGCGCGCATCGCCAGGTCGACCTCGCAGGAGATCTCGCTCGCCGAGCACGGCGGCGAGCTGCGCACCGAGCCGCGACTCACCGCGACGCTGCGCCTCGAGCAGCAGGTGCGCAAGCCGCGGGTGCGCCGGCAAGCGTGCGAGCGCCCGACCGTGGGCGGTGATGCGCTGCGCATCATCCAATGCTCCGAGCCGCGTCAACAGGTCTCGCGCGCTGTCGAGCATGGGCGCGGGCGGGGCATCCAGCCAGGGCAGCGCCGCCGCCTCATCAGCGCCCCACTCCGCAAGGTCGAGCGCGAGCGGTGCGAGGTCGGCCTCGATGATCTCGGGCGGCGTCTGCGCCGCGAGGCTGCGCTGCGCGCCCTCGCTCCACAAGCGGTAGCAGGTCCCCTCGGCGACGCGTCCGGCGCGACCCGCGCGCTGGTCGGCGGCGGAGCGGGAGATGCGCCGGGTCTCGAGGCGGCTCATGCCGGTCACCGGATCGAAGGCCGCGCGGCGCACCAGTCCCGAATCGACGACCGCGCGCACGCCAGGCAGCGTGAGACTGGTCTCGGCGATGTTTGTGGCGAGGACCACACGGCGGCGCCCAGCAGGATCCGGCTCCAAGGCACGCGCCTGTTCGGCGGGAGCCAATTCGCCGTACAAAGGCAGCAGCACCACCGAGTCATCGACCTCGGGCATACCCCCGAGCATCGTGAGCGTGCGACGGATCTCGCCCGCGCCCGGCAAGAAAGCGAGCACATCGCCCGCGCACTCGCGCAGCGCGCGTTGCACGGCGAGTGCGAGCAGCCGCTCGGGCGACTCGTCACCGCCCGGCAAGACCGGCATCGCTCGGCCGAGGTATCGCACCTCCACGGGATACAGACGACCCGCCGCCGTGACCACGGGCACCGTCGCACCCGTCGCGCGCGTGAGCAGCGCGGACACCGCGGCGCCGTCGAGCGTGGCCGACATCACGACGATCCGCAGATCGGTGTCGAGCGTGGCACGCGCATCAAGGCACAGTGCGAGTCCCGTGTCGGCCTGCAAGCTGCGCTCGTGGAACTCGTCGAACAGCACGGCCGCCACGCCCTCGAGCGCCGGGTCAGATTGCAGCATGCGCGTGAGCACGCCCTCGGTGACCACCTCGATGCGGGTGTGCGGACCGACCCGTGTGTCGAGCCGCATACGATGGCCGACCGTCGCGCCCACCCCCTCCCCCAGCGTCTCGGCCATGCGCTGCGCCACCGCACGCGCAGCCAGTCGGCGCGGCTCGAGCATCAGGATCTTGCGACCCCGCACCCATGGCTCATCGAGCAAGGCGAGCGGCACCACGGTGCTCTTGCCGGCGCCCGGCGGGGCCTCGAGCACCGCTGCCGGACCCACAGCCAGCGCCGCCCGTAGCGCAGGCAGCGCCTCGAGGATCGGCAGGGTGGGCAACACGGGGCGCGGCGGGGGCATGGGGATGACAGGAGATGAGGGCATCGGATTGTATGCAATCGACCGGGTCGGCGAGCCTGATTCAAAGGATCGGGACTGGAGCGCTCCCCCATGGCAGGGCATCCAGTGCATCGTATTATGAGCACCGTGGCGCGTGGACCGGTTGCGGGGCATCAGCCCCACAGCACCGCGCCTGCAGACCACCTTAACGAGGGAACTGGACATGCGTCTCGACAAAATGCGCTGCAGCAGCAATGTAGAAGATGCCCGCGGACAGCACGCCGGGGGCCCCGGCATGGGCGGTCTGGGCGGGGGCGTGACGGTGCGCGGCGCCGCGGCGGTCCTGCTCGCGCTGATGCTCGCGGGCTGTGCCGCCGCGCCGGACGGCACCGCCGAAGATGTCGCACTGCAGCATGCGCGCAAGCTGCTGCGCTCGACCATCCTCGTCGATGGCCACAACGATCTGCCTTACGCCGTGCGCGGCTTCAAGGACGCGCCCGGCGACATCGTCGTCTACGATCTGCGCAAGCCCACACCCGGTGACACCGACCTCGCGCGGCTGCGTGCCGGCGGCCTCGGTGCGCAGTTCTGGTCGGTCTACATCCCGGGCGAGGGCCGTGGCCCGTTCGCGCGCCCGCAGCTCGAGCAGATCGAGATCGCGCACCGCATCATCGCGCGCTACCCCGACACTTTCCGCTTCGCGACCACCGTGGCGGAGATCCGCGCGGCCCACCGTGGCGGCAGGATCGCCTCGATGCTCGGCATGGAAGGGGGCTACGGCATCGAGAACTCGCTCGGCGCGCTGCGCGCCTACTACGATCTCGGCGTGCGTTACATGGCGCTCACGCACAACGCGCACACCGATTGGGCCGACGCCGCGGCGATGGTGCCCGCGCGGCATGACGGTCTCACACCCTTCGGTGAGGAGGTCGTGCGCGAGATGAACCGACTCGGCATGCTGATCGACCTCTCGCATGCCGCGCCCTCCACCATGGCGGACACGCTGCGCATCACCGAGGCACCGGTGATCTTCTCGCACTCCTCGGCACGCGGCGTCTGCGATGTGCCGCGCAATGTCCCGGATGACATCCTGCGCGAGCTGCCGCGGAACGGCGGCGTGGTGATGGTCACCTTCGTGGCCGGCTTCATCAACTGCGAAGTCGGTCGCGTGACCCAGCCCTACATGGCCGCATTGCGTGCACGCGCTGCAGCGGCCGCGACGCCCGAAGAGGCGCAGCGGATCATGGACGAGGGCCGCGCCGCGATGCCGCGCCCGCGCACCACCATCGGCATGGTGGCCGACCACATCGAACACATCCGGCGCGTGGCGGGCATCGACCATGTCGGCATCGGCGGGGATTTCGACGGCAACGACGCTTGGCCGGAAGGCCTCGACGACGTGTCGACCTACCCGAAGCTGTTCGCGGAGCTGATCCGTCGCGGCTGGACCGACGCCGAGCTGCGTCAGCTCGCCGGCGAGAACGCGCTGCGTGCGATGGAGCGGACCGAGCAGGTCGCCGCGCGGCTGCAGCAGGCGCGGCCGGCGTCGACGATGGTGTTCAAGCCACCGGTGACACAGGCGCCCTGACGCATCGTATCGCGCGCTAGCGCAGGCCCGTCGACTCCGCCTGCTTCCAGGCAAGATCCGCCACGGTCTCGACCGCCGCGGCATAGCGCTTCGCCTGCGGGTTCACCGCGGTGCCGCGCTGCACGCGGCCTCGGATACCGTGCAGGATGCCGGCCATCCGGAACAGACAGAACGCCATGTAGTAGCCCAGGTCCGGCACTTCACGCAGGCCGCGGCGTGTGCAATACGCGGCGACATACTCGTCTTCCGAGGGCAGCCCCAACGCGTCGAGATCCTGACCGAGCAAGGCGCCGACCGACACCGGCGGCATCCGGTACATCATCAGGTGATAGGCGAAATCCGCATGCGGGTTGCCGATGGTGGAGAGCTCCCAATCGAGCACGCCGATCACCCGCGGCGCATCCGGCGCGAACATCAGATTGTCGAGACGATAGTCTCCATGCACGACCGACGCCGGCGGTTCCGATGCCGGTGCATGACGCGGCAGCCAATCGATGACGCGCTCCATCGACTCGAAACGCCCTGCTGCCTCGACATCGCCCGCGTACTGCTTCGACCAGCGCGCGACCTGCCGTGCGACATAGCCCTCGGCGCGCCCGAAATCGGCAAGACCCAGCGCGACAGGATCGAGGTTGTGGAGGTCGGCGAGCGTCGCCCCCATCGCGTCGAAGATTGCGCGACGCGACGCGCGCGGCAAGTCCGGCAGGGTCGGATCCCAGAACACGCGACCCTTGAGGTGTTCCATCACATAGAACGGCGTGCCGATGACGGTGGCGTCGTCGCACATCAGGAGCGGTCGTGCTACCGGCACGCGGCCATCTTGAGCGAGCGCCGCGAGCACGCGATGTTCGCGGTCGACCGCGTGAGCCGAGGGCAGCAGCACGCCGGGTGGCTTGCGACGCAACACGACGCTGCCCGCGGGCGATTCGATGAGATAGGTCGGATTGGACTGCCCGCCCGAGAACTGCCGCACCTGCAAGGGCCCGGCATGCTCCGGCAGATGCACCGCGAAGTGGCTTTCCAAGATACCGACATCGAACTCCAGTCCTGGTCGGAACTCGTGATCTGCGCTCAAGGCTTACCTCCACGACGGGGTCCAGGACGGCGCGCAGCGGGCGGGCGGGCATCGGGCAGGCCCGTATGCTGGGTGCGGAACGGCGTACCCGCCGCACGGCGCGGCATCGCGCTGCCCGGTGCAGCGCTGGCGCCGCCCTGCTTGCGGACATCACCGCGGACACGCGCGCCCTCGGCGAGCGTGCCGGTGCCGGCGGGCTGCCATGCGGGGATGAGGTGCTGTTTGCCGGGCCCGATGAGGTCGGCGCGCCCCATGCGTCGCAGTGTCTCGCGCAGCAACGGCCAATTGTTGGCATCGTGGTAGCGCAGGAACGCCTTGTGCAGACGGCGCACCTTCAAACCGCGCGGGATGACGACCTCTTCGCTGCCGCGCGTGACGCGCCGCAGCGGGTTCTTGCCGGAGTGGTACATCGCGGTGGCGGTCGCCATCGGTGAGGGCAGGAAGGCCTGCACCTGATCGGCGCGGAAGCCGTTCTTCTTGAGCCACAACGCGAGTTCGAGCATGTCCTCGTCGGTGGTGCCGGGATGCGCGGCGATGAAGTACGGGATCAGGTACTGCTGCTTGCCGGCTTCCTTGGAGTAGCGGTCGAAGAGTTCCTTGAAGCGGTCGTAGGTGCCCACACCCGGCTTCATCATCTTGGAGAGCGGCCCTTCGCCGATCGCCTCCGGCGCGATCTTGAGGTAGCCACCGACATGGTGCTGCGCGAGCTCCTTCACATACTCCGGCGACTCGATCGCCAGGTCGTAGCGCACCCCAGAGGCGATCAGCACCTTCTTGATGCCGGGCAAGGCCCGGGCCTTGCGGTAGAGCTCGATGAGCGGCGCGTGGTCGGTATCGAGGTTGGGACAGATGCCCGGATACACGCAGGACGGCTTGCGGCAGGCGGTCTCGATCGCGCGGCTCTTGCAGGCGAGGCGGTACATGTTGGCCGTGGGGCCGCCGAGGTCGGAGATCACGCCGGTGAAGCCCGGTACCGTGTCGCGCACCACCTCGATCTCGCGCAGCACCGAACCCTCGGAGCGGCTCTGGATGATGCGGCCCTCGTGCTCGGTGATCGAGCAGAAGGTGCACCCGCCGAAACAGCCGCGCTGGATGGAGATCGAGAAGCGGATCATCTTGTAGGCGGGGATCTCCGCATCGCCGTAGAACGGATGCGGCTGACGGCAGTAAGGCAGCTCGTACACCCAATCCATCTCGGCGGTGGTGAGCGGGATCGGCGGTGGGTTCAGCCAGATCTCGGTATTGCCGTGGCGCTGCACCAGTGCGCGCGCGTTTCCGGGATTGGCCTCGAGGTGCAGGATGCGCGAGGCGTGCGCGTACATCACGGGGTCGTCGACCACCTGCTCGAACGCCGGCAGACGGATCACGCTACGCGAACGATCGGCGCTCTTCACACGACGGACGAATCGCACCACCGTCTCATCAGACGCAGCCGCTTCCGGTGCGGATGCCGCCGTCGCTGTGCGGGTGCCGCCGTTGTCGTCCATCGCGTAAGGATCGATCGGCGGGTTGATCGGCCCCGGGGCGTCGAGGTGTGTCGAGTCGATCTCGACCCAACCCTCCGGCATGGCGCGACGCATGAACGCCGTGCCGCGCAGGTCGGTGATGTCGCCGATGGCCTCGCCCGCCGCGAGGCGGTGTGCGATCTCGACGATCTGCCGCTCACCGTTGCCGTAGACGAGCAGGTCGGCCTTGGCATCGAGCAGCACCGAACGACGCACCTTCTCTGACCAATAGTCGAAGTGGGCGATGCGCCGCAGGCTGGCCTCGATGCCGCCGATGACGATCGGTACACCGGCGAACGCCTCGCGCGCACGCTGCGCATAGACGATCACCGAGCGGTCGGGCCGCAATCCGCCCTCACCGCCCGGCGTGTAGGCATCATCGCTGCGGATGCGCCGATCGCTCGTATAGCGGTTGACCATCGAGTCCATGTTGCCGGCGGTGATGCCGAAGAAGAGGTTCGGTTTGCCGAGCACGCGGAACGGGTCGGCGCTCTGCCAGTCCGGCTGCGCGATGATGCCGACCCGGAAGCCCTGCGCCTCGAGCAGGCGCCCGACGATCGCCATGCCGAAGCTCGGATGGTCGACGTAGGCGTCGCCGGTGACGACGATGATGTCGCAGGAGTCCCAGCCGAGCGCGTCCATCTCGGCGCGCGACATGGGCAGGAACGGCGCGATCCCGAAGCGGGAGGCCCAGTGCTTACGGTAACGGGAGATGTCGCGGGCGGCTTCCATGGCGGCGTCATTAGACCAGAGACGCGGCCTTGGTTCACCGTCAACCGCGATATCCCCCTCTCCAGCACATCCCCAGATGACGAGGCGGCCACGGCGTTGTAAGGTTCGGCTCCCGCCTCGCTCGGTGGATCCCTGACGATGACCGATCCTCGGAACGACGCGATCGTCCTGCGCGGCGCCCGCCAGAACAACCTGCGCAACCTCGACCTCGATATCCCCACCGGCGAGCTCGTGGTCGTGACCGGCGTGTCCGGCTCTGGGAAATCGTCGCTGGTGTTCGACACGCTCTACGCCGAGGGCCAGCGGCGTTATGTCGAGACCTTCTCGCCCTACGCGAGGCAGTTCCTCGACCGCATGGACAAGCCCGCGGTCGACCGCATCGAGGGCATCCCACCCGCCATCGCCATCGACCAGACCAACCCGGTGCGTACCTCGCGCTCGACGGTCGGCACGATGACCGAGCTCAACGACCACCTGAAGCTCCTGTTCGCGCGCTGCTCGCAGCTGCACTGCGAGCGCTGCGCCGCGCCCGTGCGTGAGGACACGCCGGCGGGCATCCGCGAAGACCTGCTGCAGCGTGCCGCAGCGGCAGGCGATCCGCGGTTGCTCGTCTGCTTCGAGGTCAAGGTCCCGAAGAACTTCAAGGAAGCGGAGGTGCTGGCACTGCTCGACCGCCAGGGCTATACGCGGGTACGGCGGGTCGAGCGCGGCCTGTTGGAGGTGGTGCAGGACCGCCTACGCGCGGGCTCCGCGGACCCGGCTCGGCTCGGCGAAGCGATCGAGGCAGCGCTGCGCGGGGGCCGTGGCCGATTGTTGGTGCACGCGCTCGCGCCCACCGCAAGCATTGCAAGCACCCCCGACACGGCTGACCAGACGCCGGAGGTGATCGCGAGCTGGCGCTGGTCGACCGGTCTGCACTGCGCGGCTTGCGACATCGAGTACCGTAAGCCCACCCCCGGCGCGTTCTCGTTCAACTCCCCGACCGGAGCCTGCGCCCACTGCCGCGGCTTCGGCCGCACCATCGGTGTCGACTACGGGCTCGTGATCCCGGACACCGCCAAGACCTTGCGCGAGGGCGCGGTCAAACCTTGGCAGACCCCCTCGTTCCGCGAATGCCAACAGGACCTCGAGCGCCTCGCACGCAAGCGCGGCATGCCACTCGATGTGCCGTGGCGTGATCTCACGGATGCCCAACGCGAGTGGGTCATCGAGGGCGAAGGCGAGTGGGCGCGCAACACCTGGTACGGCGTGAAACGCTACTTCGCCTGGCTCGAGACCAAGGCCTACAAGATGCACATCCGGGTGCTGCTCTCGAAGTACCGGGCCTACACCCCCTGCACGCATTGCGACGGTGCACGGCTTGCGACCCCGTCCTTGTTGTGGCGGCTGGGCGATGCGCCGCTCGCGGACGCGGCGCTCGACGAGCGACCGCGCTTCCGTCCGCGAGGCGTGCAGTGGAGCGACGAGGCGCTCGCTGCGCTCCCGGGACTCTGCGTCCACGACCTGATGTTGCTGCCCCTTGAGCGGGCGCGGGATTTCTTTGATAGGCTGCGCCTACCAGGTCGGCTCGACGAAGCCACCCAACTGCTCGTCGCCGAGATCCGCAGCCGCTACGCTTTTCTTTGCGAGGTCGGTCTCGGCTATCTCACGCTCGATCGCCAGTCACGCACGCTGTCGGGCGGTGAGGTGCAACGCATCAACCTCACCACCGCGCTCGGCACTTCGCTGGTGAACACGCTGTTCGTGCTGGATGAACCCTCCATCGGACTGCATCCCCGAGATATGCAGCGCGTCATCGGCGTCATGCACCGGTTGCGCGACGCCGGCAACTCGCTGCTCGTGGTGGAACACGATCCGCAGATCATGCAGCAGGCCGACCGACTGCTCGACCTCGGTCCCGGTGCCGGTGAGCACGGCGGTCGGATCGTCGCGTGGGGGCGTCCGGAAGAGGTGCTCGCGACGCCGGGATCGCTCACCGCGGACTACCTGACCGGCCGACGTACGGTACGGCTGCCACCGCCGCGGCGCGCAGCCGGCGAAGCAGAGGACCACGGCTGGCTGGAAGTGATCGGTGCGAGTCAGCACAACCTGCGCGACATCGATGTCCGGCTGCCGCTCAGGCGCTTGGTCTGCATCACCGGCGTGTCGGGCTCCGGTAAATCGACCCTGCTGCAGGATGTCCTGCATCCGGCGCTGCTCAAACATCTCGGTCGGCCGTCAGAGGCCGCAGGCGCACACCGAGGACTACGCGGCGCCGAGTCCATCACCGATGTCGTATCCGTCGACCAAGCGGCGATCGGACGCACCGCCCGTTCCAACCCTGCGAGCTATGTCGGCGCCTTCGATGTGCTGCGCGAGCGTTTCGCGAAACTGCCCGAGGCACGCCAACGCGGCTGGACGGCAGGCACCTTCAGCTTCAACTCCGGCACCGGTCGATGTCCGACCTGCAGCGGCAGCGGCTTCGAGCATGTCGAGATGCAGTTCCTGTCGGATGTCTACCTCCGCTGCGGCGACTGCAACGGTACGCGCTATCGCACCGAGACGCTTGAAGTGACGCATCCCGGACCCGACGGGCGATCGGCGAGCATCGCCGATGTCCTCGCGATGACGGTCACCGAGGCGCTGCATTTCTTCGCCGACATACCGGAGCTCGCTGTCCGACTGGCTCCGCTCGTGGATGTCGGTCTCGACTATCTTCGGCTGGGGCAACCGGTCCCCACGCTGTCGGGCGGCGAGGCACAACGCTTGAAGCTCGCGGGCCACCTCGCCGATTCGGCACAAGCGACCGCCAAAACGGCCGCCGGCAAGCCGACGACCGGCAAGCTCTTCCTGTTCGATGAACCCACCACCGGACTGCATTTCGAGGATATCGCCCGGCTGCTCGGTGCTTTCCGCAAGCTGCTCGATGCCGGACATTCTTTGGTCGTGATCGAGCACAACCTCGATGTCATCCGCGCTGCCGAGTGGATCGTCGATCTCGGGCCGGAGGGCGGCGATGCGGGCGGCCAAGTGGTCGCCGTCGGTACACCTGCACAGATCGAGAAGATCCCGGCTTCGCATACCGGTCGTGCGCTGCTCGAGTACCGTCGGACGCTCGCCTCGCAGGCACGCAGGGGGACGATGACCCAAGTCGCTGAACCGGCGATGGCGGTACGCACGGCAGCAGCGTCCGCGGCGTCGGTGCCTCGCAACATCACCGTACGCAACGCGCGTGAGCACAATCTGCGCGGCATCGATGTCGACATCCCGCGCGATGCGTTCACCGTGATCACCGGGGTCTCCGGATCAGGTAAATCGACGCTCGCCTTCGACATCCTGTTCAACGAGGGCCAGCGGCGCTACCTCGAGTCCTTGAATGCCTACGCGCGGCAGTTCGTGCAGCCGGCTTCGCGGCCGGAGGTCGACTCGATCCGCGGCATCCCGCCGACCGTCGCGATCGAGCAGCGCACCAGTCGCGGCGGCCGCAAGAGCACCGTGGCGACGCTCACCGAGATCTACCACTTCCTGCGCCTGCTTTACATGAAGCTCGGTACACAGCACTGCCCGGACTGTGACGCACGCATCGAACCGCAGTCCCCTGACCTGATCGCGGTCCGCATCCTCGAGCAGTTCCGCGGCAAGACCGTCGACCTGCTGGCGCCGCTCGTGGTCGCGCGCAAGGGTCTCTACACCGACCTCGCCAAGTGGGCGGCAGCCAAGGGCTATCGTGAACTGCGCGTCGATGGCGAGCGGCTGCCGGTGAAGCCTTGGCCGCGGCTCGACCGGTTCCGCGAGCACTCGATCGAGCTGCCGGTCGCACGGCTCGGCATCTCGGCTCGCGGCGAGGCCGATCTGCGCGCGAAGCTCACCGAGGCGCTGCAGCACGGCAAGGGCGTGGTGCAGGTGCTGGCCACAGGCAGCCGGGTGCCGATCGTGTACTCCACACGCCGCGCCTGCCCCAGCTGCGGCACCAGCTTTGCCGAGCCTGATCCGCGCATGTTCTCCTTCAATTCCAAGCAGGGCTGGTGCACCGGCTGCTTCGGCACCGGGCTGCAGCTCGAGGGTTTCGACGCCGAGCAGAGCGGTGAAGAAGCCGCTTGGAACGAGCGGCAAGACGGCGAGGCAGCGGTCTGCGGCCGCTGCGATGGCGAACGGCTCAATCCCGTTGCGCGCGCCGTACGCTTCCGTGACCGCTCGATCGGTCGCTTGACCTGCGAGTCCGTGACGCAGGTGCGCAAGCGTCTCACCGGGCTGAAGCTCGACCGTCGCGAGCAGGCGATCGGCCGTGATCTGCTGCAGGAGATCGGCACCCGCCTCGGCTTCCTCGAACGCGTCGGTCTCGGATATCTCAGCCTCGATCGTGCCGCGCCGACGCTGTCGGGTGGCGAGGCGCAGCGCATCAGGCTCGCGGCACAGCTCGGTTCGAACCTCCGCGGCGTGTGCTACGTGCTCGACGAACCGACCATCGGACTGCACCCGCGCGACAACCGGATCCTGCTGGATGCGCTCGAGGAGCTTGCGCGGCACCGGAACACGCTGGTGGTCGTCGAGCACGATGAGGACACGATCCGCCGTGCCGATCATGTGATCGATCTCGGCCCAGGTGCAGGGGTACGGGGTGGGCGCATCGTCGGCGAGGGGCGGATCGAAGACCTGCTCGCAAACCCCGGCTCCATCACCGGCCGCTACCTGCGTGCGCCGCTGCGACACCCGCTGAAGCCGCGTCGACCGATCGCCGCCAGCACGCCTTCTTTGACCATCGAAGGCGCCACGCTGCACAACCTGCACGGGCTCGACATACGCATCCCGCTCGGACGACTGATCTCCGTGACGGGCGTCTCTGGATCCGGCAAGTCGACGCTCGCCCGCGATGTGCTGTTCGCGAGCGTGCGCAACCTGGTCGGCGGCGAGGCTCGCGCCGTCGGCTGTCGCGCGATCAGCGGCATCGAACACATCGACCGTGTGCTCGAAGTGGACCAGACGCCGATCGGCAAGACGCCCCGCTCCTGTCCGGCGACCTATGTCGGTATCTGGGACGACATCCGACGCATCTTCGCCGGTACGACCGAGGCGCGGCTGCGCGGTCATGATGCGGGACGCTTCTCCTTCAATACGGCAGGGGGTCGTTGCCCGGCCTGCGAGGGCCAGGGCGTGCAGACCGTCGAGATGAGTTTCTTGCCGGATGTGAAGCTGGTCTGCGACAGCTGTGCTGGCCAGCGCTTCGACAGCGATACGCTCGGTGTCACCTATGGTGGCCGCAGCATCGGCGAAGTGCTGGCGATGAACATCGAGGACGCCGCCGAGGCGTTCCGACCGCACGCCGCCCTGCACCATGTGCTGTCGCTGCTCTGCGATGTGGGGCTCGGTTATCTGACGCTCGGTCAACAGAGTCCGACGCTGTCAGGCGGCGAAGCACAGCGCATCAAGCTCGTCACGGAACTCGCCAAGGTCCGGGTCGATCTGCGCGCACCGCTGCGGACGCGGCCGAAACACACCCTCTATGTGCTCGACGAACCGACGGTCGGGCTGCACATGGCCGATGTAGAGAAGCTGGTCCGGGTGCTGCATCGGTTGGTCGATGCCGGCAACACGGTGGTGCTGGTCGAACACAACCTCGACCTCATCGCACAGTCGGACTGGGTCATCGACATGGGTCCTGAGGCCGGTGACGGCGGCGGCAAGCAGATCGCTGCGAAGACGCCGCAGGCGCTCGCCAAGCATCCGGGTCGTTCCCATACGGGACGCGCCCTGCGAGACTTCCTCGAGGACCGGTGGGAGACCACCCTGCAGGAGTCGCACGATGGCCCATGATCTCGTCTGCTGGAAGTGCGGAGCATCGCTCGCAGCGCTCTCGTTGCCGTTGCGCCGGCTCGAGGAATGTCCGATGTGCCGGGCCGAGCTGCACGCCTGCAAGCTGTGCGTCGAGTTCGACACGCGCATCGCCAAGCAATGCCGTGAACCGACCGCCGAAGAGGTGCGCGACAAGGAGCACGCCAATTTCTGCGATCACTTCAAGCCACGACCGGGCGCCCATGTGCCGCGCGACGCCGCAGTGATCGATGCCGCGCGCGCGGAGCTCGACCGGCTGTTCGGCAAATAGATCAGGGATGGGAGGGCCGGACGCCTGACCGGCTGTGGATCAGGGCGATCGATGCCAAGCGATGCGGATGGGATCCTGCTGCTTGGCGCGATACATCGCCGCATCGGCCATCCGGATCAGATCATCGCTCTCCTGCGCATCGTCCGGGAACACGGCGATACCGATGCTCACGCCCAATCGCCGGCTCTGGCTGCCCAGCCGCATCGGTGCCGCGAGCGTGTCGATGATGCGCTGCGCGACATGCTGCGCAGCGCCAGGTTCCGGCAAGGCCCGCAGGATGACCGTGAACTCGTCGCCACCCAGACGGGCGACGGTGTCGTGTTCCTTGACGCAACCGCGCAGACGCTGGCCGACGATCGCGAGCATCTGATCGCCCGCGGGATGGCCTAGGGTGTCGTTGACCTGCTTGAAGTCGTCGAGGTCGAGATACAGCAAGGCACCGCCGAGGCCACCCTCACGGACCTGCTGCAGCTCATCGGTCAATCGATCGCGGAAAAGGAGCCGGTTCGGCAGGCCGGTGAGCGCATCGAAATGCGCCTGACGGTAGAGACGCTCTTCACGCTCGCTGCGGGCCAATGCCAGAGATAATCGCTGGGCGAAGCTCTCGAGCGTGTCGCCGAGCGACGGATCGGCCGGGATCGCGTCACGGAAGCCGACTCCGAGGATCGCGACCACGCGGGTGTCGAGGGTGACCGGCCATGCTTGCACGAGCTCGGCACCCGCTCGGCGCAGCGCGGCCGGGACCGGACCGAGACGCGGTCGATGGACCTCCGCGCCGGACTGGCGCGGCAGGAGGACCCGCCCGGTCCCGCCAGCACCATGCGATTCGAGGTGCAGATCCCAAAGACCGGGGCGGTCGACCGACGGCAAAGCGATGCAGGTGTACTCGCAGCGCATCACGCCCGGCATCCGATCGAACAGTTCGTCCACCACGGGTTCGAGTTGAGCCCCGGCGAGGATCAGTCGATCGACCGCCGCCAATGCCTCGAGCGCGGACACGCGGTCACGCAATGCGCTGAGGTGGGTTTCGACCAAAATGGACTCCATCATAGGAACAGTTCGTCGATCGCCAGAGTGCCGTCAGGACCCGGGCGGGTGCAAGCAGTGTTTACGGTTAGACTGTGTACGAATGATGATGGAAAGTGCCGTCCGGGCGGTTAGGACGCGCGTCACAGATTTATGATCCCGGGAACCGCCGCCCGGGAGCCGGGCATCCTGCGATTGCAGGCTTGGCTGTTGGCTGGCTGGGTCGCGCTGGTGCTCAGCGCCTCCCTGTACCCGTTCGATTGGGACTGGGGTCGGCTGCTCGAGGGGGTCCAGGGGGGATTTCCGCGCCTGCGGGAGTGGATCCCGCCATCGCGCCGCGACACCATCGTCAACCTGCTGTTGTACGTCCCCTGCGGGCTGTTGGGGGCGCTCGCCCTCGACCCCCAGCTGTCCATCTTGCGCAGGATCTTGTGGCCCGTCACGGCGGCCGCCGCGCTGTCACTCGGCATCGAGATCGCACAGCATGCGCTTCCGCCCCGGGATCCGAGCCTTGCGGACTGGGCCCTGAACACGATGAGCGCGGCATCCGGCACGATGATCGCCTTCGCTTACCGTGCCTGGCCCCGTCGTGCGCCGTTGCAGACCCGGTCGGGGGGCGCCTGGGCAAGCCCCGCGCTCGGTATCCTGGCCGGGCTGTGGATCGCCGCGCACCTCGCGCCGTTCGTCCCCCGGCTGCGGCCCGGGCGGATCAGCGCGGCGTTCGCCGACAGCCTCGCCCTGGATCTTGTGCCGAGCCGGGTGGTCGCTTGGTTGGCTTGCTATCTCGTGCTGGCCGCCGCCATCCGTGCACTGGCTGGCTGGCGCGACTTTTGGAGCCTGTTGCTCGTCACCACGGTCACCTCGCTCGGCCTGCGGCTGCTGTTCGTCGGTCAACGACTGTCGCCGGACGAGGTCGCCGGGGCGCTGCTGGCGTTGCCATGGGTGGCGCTGCTGGGGCTGGGACGGTCCCGATGGACACCGACGAAGGTGTTCCTGACCGCCTGCGCCATGACGCTGCTCGCCGGCCTGATCCCGGGACCTGGGGAAGACCTGGCGGTGGCCTCTTGGCTGCCGTTCGCCCAGTTGGCGGGCGGTGCGGTGGACGGTGGGGCGTTGCCGCTCATGGAGCGGCTGTTTTTGGGGATCGGTCTGGCGTGGCTCGCGTGGGGAAGCCGTACCACGACCTTGCCGCCGATCGGGATCGCGCTGCTCGCCACCGCGACCGCCGAGTTCCTGCAACAATGGGCGCCCGGCAGGCTACCCGACACCACCGACATCGCCGCCTTGTTGATCGGCGCTGCGTTGGTGCAAGCGGCACCGCCCCCTCGACTGCACACCTGAATGTCCGCCGCATGAAACAGTTCCTCCGTCGCAAACTCGTCGATCCGATACTCGGTCTGCTGCGACAGGGGTTGGCGCCGCGCGAACTCGCCTTGTGTCTGGCGCTCGGCACCGGTATCGGTCTGTTCCCGGTGCTCGGTATATCCACCCCGTTGTTGGCGGTCATCGCTTTGGCGCAACGCTTGAACCTCGCGGCGATCCAGTTGGTGAACTACCTGATCTACCCGCTGCAACTGCTGCTGATCATCCCGTTCGTTCGGCTCGGCGAAGCGCTGACCGGCGCGGCGCGCCAACCGCTCACCATCGAAGCAGGGCTCGGGCTCATCGCCGACGGCGTCTGGAACGCGGTGGTGACCTTGTGGGACGCGATCGTGCACGCCGCCCTCGGCTGGCTGGTCGTGGGTCCGCTCGGGATCTATCTACTCTACCGGCTGTTGGTGCCGATGCTCGCGCGCGCCGCCCACAGCCTGAAACCAGGGATCGACAAGACATCATGACGGACCAGACCCAGACTTCGCTGTCGATGCGGCTGCTCGAGTCGGACCGTGTGCCGGACTGGCTCATCCGACGGCGCATCCGCACACTTCTCGCGCAGCGCCTCGCCGAGGAGGACAAGGGCAGTCCCGAGGCCCAGCAATCGCATCTGATGTCGATGGTACGGCGGCTGTGCGAGAGCCCGATCGCGATCCATACCGACGCCGCGAACGAACAGCACTACGAGGTGCCGGCCGCGTTCTATCTCAAGGCGCTGGGGCCGCACCTCAAATACTCGAGCTGCCTCTACGACGACTTCACGGTAGCCCGCGCTGCAGCCGGCCTCGGGGCCGCCGAAGCACGCATGCTGGCGCTGACCTGCGAGCGGGCTCGGCTGCGCGATGGCGATCGCATCCTCGAACTCGGCTGCGGCTGGGGATCGCTGTCGTTGTGGATGGCCGAACACTACCCCGGTTCACGCATCACCGCCGTCTCGAACTCCCGGACCCAAAAAGCGTTCATCGATGCGCGAGCCGCCGAACGCGGTCTGCACAACCTCGAGATCATCACCCGCGATGCGAACCGACTGGAGTTCGATGCCGATACGCGGTTCGACCGCGTCGTGTCGGTGGAGATGTTCGAGCACATGCGGAACTACCAGACGCTGCTCGGTCGCATCGCTTCGTGGATGGCGCCCGGTGCGACGCTGTTCGTCCATATCTTCACCCACCATCGCTTCGCGTACACCTTCGAAGTGCGCGATGAGAGCGACTGGATGGCGCGGTATTTCTTCACCGGCGGCATCATGCCAAGCGACGATCTGCTGCATTACTTCCAGCGTGACCTGCGCCTCGCAGACCACTGGCAGGTCGATGGTCGGCATTACCAGCTCACCTCGGAGGCCTGGCTGCAGAACATGGACGCGAACCGCGCCACCCTCATGCCGGCGCTCGCCGAGGCCTACGGCGCCGACCAAGCGCTGCGCTGGTGGGTGTATTGGCGTGTATTCTTCATGTCCTGTGCGGAACTTTTCGGCTACCGGAGCGGACGCGAATGGATCGTTTCGCATTATCTCTTCGAGCGGCGCTGAGCCTGCTGCTGGCGGCACCCGCCGCCGAAGCCACCGCTGCCATGGGGCAGGACGCGCAGGCGACCTCCCCGCCCATCGCGGCGTCGGCGCTGCCACCCTCCGCCGACGAAAGAGCGTCGGCGCACGCCCGGCTGCGGGCGGCGCTTGCAGAGGATCGGCTCGAGGCGGCCGCGATCGAGGCCGCCGCCGTGGTGGCACTCACCGAAGCCCGCTTCGGTAAAGACGCCCGGGAACTCGTGAACCCCCTCACCAACGCGGGCACCGTCGCCTTGCGACGCGGCGATCTCGCCGCTGCCGAGGCCGATTACCAACGCGCGGTGGCGCTCATCGACGGGCAGAGCGGGGGCGCCGATCGGGACCTGGTCCGGCCGCTCACGGGTCTCGGCGAGACCTGGTTGGCCGCCGGCAGGCATGCCGAAGCGGCGGTCGTCTTCAAGCGTGCCGTCGACCTGTCGCGCAACCTCGACGGTCTCTACAACCTCGCGCAACTCGATATCGTCGACCCGCTCATCGAAAGCTATGTCGTCCTCGGTCTTCGCGAGGAAGCCGAACGCGAGCACCTGTTCTCGTTCCGTGTCGCCGAGACCGCCTATGGCCGTAACGACCCGCGCCTGCTCGACCCGCTCGACCGGCTCGCAAGGTGGTACGAATCGATCGGCCGCTACAGCACCGCGCGAGGCCTGCATGCGCGCGCGCTGCAGATCGCCGAGCAGGGCGCGACCTCGACACCCCCGGCGGGCGTACCGGCGCTGCGCGGTCTGTCACGGACCTGGCTCGACGAAGCCTTGTTCGGCCCAGAGGTGCAACCGAACACGGCACCCGACACCACCAGCGGCTTCGATCCCTTCCCGACCGTGCGCGGCGGTGGCCGGCTGAACCCGGAAGGCGAGCGCATGCTGCGCACCGCCGTGGGCGTGCTGCGCAGCCACCCGCCTGTCGATGATCGGCAGCTCGGCGAGACGCTGGCGCAGCTCGGTGATTGGTACCTCCTGACGGGCGTCCCAGCGCGTGCTTCCGCCGCCTACGCCGAGGCCTGGAAATCTTTGACCCTGGCCGGCCCGTCAGCACGACGGCCCTATGAATCACCACGCAGGGCCGTCTATCGTCCGCCACCGGCGTCGGCTGCCCGGCTCTCACCGTCGGATCCGGACGGGTTCGTCGAGCGCATCGTCGAACTGCGGCTGAAGGTGGCGGCCGACGGCAAAGTCACCGAGGCCGCGCTCGCGGATGGCAGCGAACCCGATGCGGTCGCACGCTCGGTGATGTTCGCCGCCCGAAAAGCCCGCTACGCACCCAGGCTCGAAGCCGGCGTGCCGACCGAGACCGACGGCGTCATCCTGCGCGAACGGATGCTGATCAAGGTCCCGCAGGCGTCGTCGAAGGAGTGACGACGACCGGGGCCTGCAACGATGCAGGCCGACGCGAGCCGCGGATCGACAGCGCCTCGATGGACTGCCCCGCGTCCGTACGCGCGGCGACACCGTCTCCCGTGACGCGCTCGCCCTTGGCGAGCGTCGCCGCCAACGGCAGATCGCCGAACTGCACCATGAACTTGGCCGCGGCATCGCGCATCGCAGCACGCGTCGCTTGGTCCATCGGACCCTTGGCATCGAAACCGAGACTGCTGGTCGAACTGGTGCCGTATCCGGTCAGCGTCAGCGTGTCGTGGGCGCCGCCATCGGGCGCGGTCACCTCGATGCGGTAGCGGATGGTCACCGCCACATACTCTCCGCCCGTCTCCTGCGCCGTGGCGAAGGAGTACTGCTCGATGTGCGGCTCGAACACCGCCTGTACCTGCGGGTCGAGTGTGGCCGCCGAGGCGGCTGGGAATTCGCGCACCTCGCGGAACAGGACACCCATGACGGTGCGCGCGAAATGTTGTTGTGCTGAGCCGAGCAGCACAGCCCATGTCGTACCCGACCGCGTCTCTTCGTGCCGGAAGTCGCGCTGCTCGGCGGGCAGCACGAGGCCCACGGTCGCCGGCATCGGCTCGATGAGCGCCTTGGGGAACACCGGTTGCGGCGCGATCTGCATGTTGCCGCATCCGCTCGCGAACGCAGCGACACCTAAGACTGCCGTCAACTGCCACCGACGCATGTGTTGATGCCTCCGATGTTGATCGTCGCGGCACATCGCCGCGATTGCGTGAGACCGACGAAAGTGCCGTCGTTGCGCTCGCACATGGCTCGCATTAGGGCGGCAAAGCGGATGTTTGTAAAGGGCGCCATACCGCCCTCGGGAAAGCCGATGCCGTGGATGCGGACACGGCGGCGACCGCCGGCATCCGGCCGGTTGATCCGGTCGACGGCATCGAGCGCCGCTTGGATGCTTTCGCCCGTGAACTCGTCTCCCAGCACATAGACGCTGATGCGCCGATCGGCGGACCAATAGGTGCGGATCGCGGCCTCGATGCCATCGGCAGGGTTCGAGTCGCTGAACGCCCGCCATGTGCGCATCCGGTTGACGATGTCCTGGCGTAGCGACTGTGAGTCCACCAACCAGCGTCCCCGCGTGCCGGTGAAGAGCTCTCGGCCGTTGTCATCGACGATCTGCAGGCCCTTCAGGCGCGGGTAGATGTCGAGCACCTCGCGCATGACGGCCATCGCGGTCTCCCAATGTGCGCTCTGCATGCTTCCCGAGGTGTCGATGAGGAAGATCACATAGTCGCTGTCCACGGGGATCCCGCCGACCGCGTTGGTGTTGATGCGACGACGCGAACGCGACGCCTGGGTCAACCGCTCGTTGGTCTCTTGCAGTTCCTGGTAGGCGGAGAGCAGCTCGTTCTCGACGATGTTGCTGACCGCCGCCTCTTGGCGCGAGGCGTCGAACTGGCCGCGCAGTGCGCTCATGTCGCCTGCGGCACGGGCCAGATTGAGCCGCTCGCGTTGCAGCAGATCGATACGCCCCTGCAGCTCCCGCTCCAGCACCTGACTGTCGCCGCGGATGGCGAACAGCTCTTGCTGCAAGCGCTTGAGCTGTGACTCGAGGTCCTGCCGCGAGCGCTCGATCACGAGCGGCTGCCCGAACTCCGACAACACGAGCAGCAGGATGATCGCGCCGAACCCGCAGCAGATCACATCGAGGAACGACAGGCTGAAGATCTCGGTCTCGCGCCGCTTCAATCGCATGCCAGCGCCCTCACGGCCAGTCCCTCGAGGGCATGATGAACGACCCCTTGGTGGTACGCGCCAACCCCCAGAAGCGATGCGGCGCGGGGACATCGCCCTTCATGGGCAACAGCACCACATCCACCGGCACGCTGGCGTTGATGTCGCGGACCGCCTCATCGAAGAAGCGGGCGCGCTCGGCGACCCCGACATAGCGGCGCAGCGCCGGCGGTGTCGCACCCTGGGTCGGCAGCCCGTCCGTGATCAGGATGATCTGGTCGGGCGGTTGCACGAACGCGCGTGCCGCACGCAGCGCGTTGACGAGGCTCGTGCCGCCCTGCGGCAGCGCGGCATCGATGGCGACGGTGACCTGTCGTCGCCGCTCGGCATCGCCTGCCGACAGCCACTGGCCTGCGGTCCCGCTCAGCAGCGGTTCAGCGGTTTCGTTGAAGCCATAGACCTGGAACTGAGCACCGGGAGGCAACTGCGACACCACCCAACCTGCGATGTCGGTCGCTCGCTGCCATTTGGGCGCCGCGCGGCGGGCCGCCTCATCGGAATTTCGCAGGCGGATGATCTGCACCAGATCATCGTCCATCATGCTCGCCGATCGGTCGAACAGCACCAACACGCGCTTGCCGTGCAGCGACAGACCGGTGATGGAACGCCGGCTCGCCGTGGCACGCGCTGCACCGGTACGATCAGCCTTGGGCGTATCGGTCTTCGCACTGACTTCGAGTCGTCGGGTGCTCTCGTCCAGCGCACGCACATCGGCTTTCAGACGCTCGATGCGCTCGCGTTTGGCGAGCGTGCTGGCATCGTAGATCGCGCTCTGCTCGCGACGCTCCTGGAGCTCCTCGATCAATCGGGTGGCCCGGGAGGATGCCGAGACCGTCTCACTGTCGGTACGACGCAGCGTGTTGCGCAGCAACACCAGGTTTTTGGCGCCTGCCACCACCTGTTCCTCGAGCAGCGCCACCTGCGCGGAGAGATCCTCGGCCTTGCGGGTGCGTTCGATGCCGCTCTGGGCGCTGATGATGGTGTAGAACAGGATGACGGCGCCGAAGCCGCAACAGATCACGTCGAGGAACGACAGGCTGAAGATCTCGATGCGACGGCGCTTCAACGAAGACCTCCAAGCCTGCTCAGCGCGGGTCCGCGCCGACGGCGATCAAGGCGAGTTCGACACCAGGATCGCCGATGCGGATGCGATCACCGGCAGCGAGGGACGCACGACCGGCGACCCGCCGCCCGTTGAGCCAGGTACCGAAGCGGCTGTGGTCGACGAGCTCTACCCCAGAAGCGGAAGTGCACAGGCTGCAGTGCATCCGCGAGATGCCTGCGAGACCGTCGCCGAGACGGACGCCACCGGCCGCCGGCGCCCGCCCGACCTCCAGCGCCCCGACGAGCGGCAGCGCTTGACCCTCCCAAAGCACATGGGTGGGCGGAGCGCGGTGCGGAGGGTCGTTCGTCCCTGCGACAAGCTCGCTCGCCGCCTCGAGCGGCAGCATCTGCGGCACGGCGCGATGCAGCAAGACCTCCGCACTCTCGTCGGCTGCATCGCTTTCCGCGGACAGCATCGAGACGGCACGGGCGATCAGGTCGCTCGGCAACACGAAGACGCGTGAATTCGGCAGCGCGAGCAGCGACGGGGCCAACCCCGGTACCGCGAGCAGAACGGCCGGTACCAGCAGCGTGAACGGGGCACCGGGCGGTCGCAGCCCGTCGATGCTCGAGAGCAACGCGCGCTGCACCGGGCGCGCCGCAGCGGCGAACTGGTCGCGGCTGAGCGTCACCGCGCAGGGCAGACCACCGGTCGGCAACTCGAGCGTCACCGAACTCTCGGTCGCGGCCTCGGCTGCCGCGGGCATGATGCGATCGAAGAGCCGCTGCTCAGATGCCGCGTCGTGCAACGGATCGAATCGGGAGCGCAGCAACATCGCTTCGGCGATGAGCTGCATCCATGCTTGGCGCAGCGCCATGAGCCCGGTGTCGCGGGTCACCCGGGCAGCCCGACGCCGGGCCGTACCGCCCTCCGTCACGACGCGCACCGCGCCGAGGTGGTGGAGGCCGGCCTCGAGCACCACCACCGTACCTTGCAGGCCGAGTGCCGACACCGCGACCGCCGCGCCATCGTACAACGCAGCGACCGGCAGCGACTCCGCACGGCAGGCACCGAGCACCCAACCGAGCGCGGGTGCCTCGAGCGCAGCCGGTACCGCCAGCTGCAAGCTGTCTCCGGGTCGATGAAGGGTCCCGAGCCGCTCACGCAACTCGGCACGCAGCACCGACTGGACGGGACGGGCGAGCGCGGCACCACGCGCCAAAGAAGACCAATGGGTCAGCGATACAAGGTGTGGCGTACGGCGTGCCGTGTCGGCGGCGGGTGTCCCGAAACGCGACGGATCGGACGGATCGGCGTGCACGATGGACAGCGCGCTCGCAAGCGTCGCGCCGTCGCGCGCCACAGCGAACTCCGCATCATCGAGGTGCGCGCCGAGCACGGTCATTCAACGACCTGCAGGTTGCGGATCACCCGTTGATCGAGCCAGGTCTCGGTGTCGAGCACGCGCCGCTCCTGGGCCTGCTGCAACTGCTGCATCAGGAACATCAGCAGGATCGACAACAACAACGCGATCAGCGTCGAGTTGAAGGCGACGCCCAGCCCCTCGGTGACGCCGGAGATGTCGCCGGTGACGGCCTTATGCGCTTGTGACAACGCATCGCCGATGCCGCGGACCGTGCCGATGAACCCGATCGCGGGGATCGCCCAAGCGATGTAGCGCAGCATGGAGAGATCAGAATCGAGTCGCTCGGCTTCGGATTGGCAGACTCCGTGTGCCACCGTGGAAGCATCCTGCAGGTTGCGCGTAGCACCGAAGCGCGCCAATGCGGCAAGCAGCGCGCGCGGCACCAACAGGTCGCGGCTCGCCTCGGGAAGGGCTTCGAGCTGGCGGGCGTACTCCCGGGTGTCCTCGGGCAGGATCTTCATGCCCTCGGGCAGCCGCAACAGCTCCGCCCGCAAGGCCCGCACCTCGTGTCTCTGCGCGACAGCCTTGTAGCCGAGGATGGCGAGCGCCCATAGCATCAGGATGATCACCGCCTCCTGCTCGTAGTCCTTGATGAGCACATGGACGGATCGCTGCGAGACATGATCAGGGTCCTTCGCGATGGCCTCGCGATCCGCGCGCATCTGCGCCTCGGCGACCGGTCGCACATGCAGCACGTATGCGGAATGCACGAGGACCACCGACAGCAGCAGTGCCACCACGGTGAAGATGAATTCATTGGGCATGTTGTGTTTCATATGTCGACCGGCAGGCTGATGTTGTTGTCCGCGGAATCGCGGTACTCGGGGAGCTCTTCCGACACGGCTGCAGCAGCGCCGCGCGACGGATCGGCGGGTTCATCTTCGTTGGTGTCGGCATCGGTGCCGGGGTCCGCATCCTCTGCGGACGGCGTGCTCGGCTGCGGCTCGGTGGGCGACGGCACGGCGGGCGCTTCCTGCGCCACAGCCCTCACCATGTAGGTCGTCGCGCCCAAGCAAAAGAGGGCAAAGCCGGCCATCCAGCCGATCATCCGACCGACCCGCAGCCCGGGTCCCTTTCCATCACGCATGGCACTCGTCTCCTTCATTCCGCATAACGGGCCACCCGGAATCCGATGTCCTGCGAACCGCCGTCAGCGCCCTCACGCCACGCCGGGCGCAGCTCGGAGTACAAGGCCGTACGCCAGTTGCTGCCTTTGATCACGCGACGGGATCCCGTCGCTGCAGGACCGAGCGGATCGGTGCCACCGCCCGCAGCATCAAAAGAAGCATACGCGTCATGGACCCACTCCGAGACATTGCCGGTCAGATCGAAGAGCCCAAGGCCGTTCGCGCCATGTTTGCCGGGCGGCGCCACCGATGGATACTCGTCCTGCCAACCCTCGAGCACACGCGGTAGCGTCGCCGCGGTCTCGATCCCAGCGAGGTTCGCATACCCGGGCGGCGGCGGCAGATCATCGCCCCATTCATAGCGCCGGGCGCGCCCAGCCGACGGGACCTGCCGCGCGGCATATTCCCACTCGGCCTCGGTCGGCAGTCGATAACCGGTCGTGACCGGCTGGCGCAGCGTCCAATCGCCCCCGGACTTTTCATAGGCGGGCGGCAAGCCGTCCTGCGCCGAGAGCCAATTGCAGTACTCGACGGCATCAGCCCACGCTACGCGGGTGACTGACTGTCCGTCGAGATCGATGCTGCGACGGTCGACGGCACCCGACGCATGGGCAGACCGGAAACGGCGGAAGTCACCGTTGGTGACTTCACGCGCGGCGAGGTAGAACGGGCGCGACAGCGTGATACGGCGCAAAGGTTCGTTGGCGCGCCGCCCTTGCTCGCGACGCTCGCTGCCCATCACGAAACTGCCCGGCGGCATCAACTGCAGCGTGCGACCTGCACCGGTCGTGAGCGTTGCTGCGGCCGGCTTCCAACCCTCCGGTCGCCCCGCGGGCCGCAGCGAGTAATCGAGGGTCCGCGCCACCGCAGCAGAGAGGTCGACCGCGAACTGCTGCGGTTCGGAACCCTTGTGCCGTACCTCGACCCGATGCGGACGGGCGGGTAACTGCAGCGTGATCGGCGAAACGCCGCGCGACACACCGTCCACCCAGATCTCCGCCTCGATCGGCTCACCTTGTACGGTCAGCGCGACCAGCACAGGCTGCAGCACGACCGTCATGCCCTCCCGTTTGCCGGCTTGCGCCGCGATACGCCGGCTCGCGGGCGCGTAACCCTGCAGCGCGAACCCCACATCGTGATCGACGCCGGGCGCCAACTCGACATCGATCGGTGTGCGCCCACGGAAGCTGCCACCCACTGTGACTTGCGCACCGGTCGGCTGCGAGCGCAGCGACACCGTCATGTCCGGCGCGCCGAGTTCGATCGGACCTACCCGCACAGTCTCGCCGACCTTGACGAGCACCGCACTGCGCCACGGTCGGACGCCGGGTGCGACCACCTCGAGGCGATGCATCCCCGCAGGCAGTTCCAGAGACACCGGCATGGGCAACGCTGCGGCGCCATCGACCGACAACGACGCCGCGCCCGCACTCACGCTCGCTTCGAGCCGGCCCCAGTTGCTGCGCATCTCGATGCGCAGCGGTTGGCGCACACCACGGCCTTCGACCTTGACCTTCTGCAGCGCATCGAGGAAGCGCGGTGCGCGCAGCGTCAGCGTCCGCTCCCCCGCCGCGACCTCGATGGACCCCGGTGCACGCCCCGCCTCCGCGCCATCGATGAAGACCTGCGCGACGACACCCCCGGTATCCAGTTCAAGCACACCGGGCAGCGGCTCGAGCCGCAGATCAAGACGCAAGGACTCGCCCTCGCGCACCTGGATGTTCCGCGACATATCGCGATGACCGGCTGCACGGGCGGTCACCACCTGTGGCCCCGGCCGCAGGAACAGCAGTTGTCCCGAGCGCCAGCTGATCCCGGAGCCGCGTACCGTGGCCTCGGCAGGCGTCACCACCACAGTCACCGACTGCATGCTGAGCAACACCCAGCCGAGGAGGCCGACCACCGCCCCGAGCAGCAGCAGCGCCGTCACCCACTGCCGACGCTGCGACGCCTGTGCGGTACGGGCAGCCGCTGTCACCGGACCCGCGGCGCCTGCGCCCGGCGCATCAGGCGCCACCGCGACTGCCGTGATGGCGGTCGTCGCTGGGTCATCTTCGTCACGCTCCTCGACCGTCGATCGCAGCGGCGGCAGCGTGTCGTTGCCCTGCATGTGACGCACATCGATCGCAGGACCCTCGCCATCGACGACGATGAGGGCTTCGCCGAGCGACAACACATCACCCACGACGAGTTCGTGGAAGTCACCGATCGCCAGCGACCGACCATTGAGCCGTGCTCGGCCCGACGATGTGATGGCGGCGACTGGCGCGCCATCGATGAGTCGTACCCCGAACGCGCCGTCGAGTCGCTCGAAGACGCCGACCGTCACATCCTCGACACCGGGAATCCGCAGCGGGTCTGCCGGGGACCCGCCGAACGCACAGGGCAAGCCGAGCTCACGCTCACCGGCGGGCTCGCGCACCTGCAGCGACAGGCCGGTCACGACACCACCTCGGTGCATCGCACCTCGACGACCACAGGCGTACTTCCTGGTGCGACCACGAACTCGCGCCGGACATCGCGATAGCCGTCACGACTGCCGGTCACGACATAGCGACCGGGTTTGAGCCGGATCTCCTTGCGGCGGAATGTGCCGATGGTACCCACCCGTTGCAGACTGACCGCCGTGAGTCCGTCGGACTCGAACACCGCGGCGACCACTTGATCATAGAGCGCCAATGAGTCCCGCAGGCGTTGCGCTTGCCCCTGCAACACCGGTGCCTGTCCGCGCACCGCCGCGGCACGGGCCAACAGCGTCTCCGCCTCTCGGCGCACCTCCGGTGCGACGAGCCGCGACGGATCGGCCAACAGTCGATCGAGCCGTCGCGCCAACTCGGCGCGCGGCGCGGTGCGCGCCCGACCCGCACGCGCGAACTCCAGGGTCGGATCGCGCGCCAACAACTGCTCATAACCGGCTTGCGCCTCGCCCCAGCGCTCCGCCGCCTCGAGCGCTAGATTCGCATCGCGGCGGCTGCCGACCTCACGCCGCACACCGAGCGCCGCCGACTGCGCCTCGACGAAGGCGAGTTCCGCACCACCCGGGCGCAACGCACGGGCTTTCGCAAGCGCCGTCCGGGAGGCATCGATACGACCCTCGCGCAATGCCGCCAGCGCTTCACCGACCGCTTGCGCATAAGCATCCGAACCGAGCGCCGTCCGCGCCTTGGAGAGCCCGGACTGTGCCGTACGGTTCGCCGGGTCGTCGCGCAGCACGCGCTCGTAAAGCGTCACCGCCTCGAGCGGTCGTTCCGACAAAAGCGCCGACTCCGCCTCGGCCAACAGCGGCAGCACCGCACCGAGCTTGCCGGCACGCGCGAGACCCGCACGGGCCACCGCGTCGTCGGGTTCGATCTGCAACGCGATCGTGAATGCCTGACTCGCAGCCTCAGGCTGCCCCGCCTCGAGCGCGCGCTCACCGATGCTGCGCTGCGCCGCCAGCGCCGCCCCCGCGCGGCCGGTCACCGCACCGAGCTTGTCGGTGGCCAGACCATAGAGTTCGGTGGCTCGGGCGATGCGGCCCTCAGCGGCGACCTGTGCTGCGGCATCGCCATCCGCCTTGGCCGTCGCGAAAGCCTCGCCGCCCCAGACCCCTGCAGCACGGGCCTCAAGCGTCGCCAACACGCCTTCGAAAGCGCGCCTCGCGTCAGCGAGCGCTCGGGCCTCCACGGCAGCATCGGGCTTCGCGGCATCGGGCTTCGCCGCCTTCTCGGTCACAGCCACGGGTGGCGCGACTTCAGTGGCGTACCGCGGCAACCAAAGAAACACACCCGCGAGCAGTGCTATCGATACGGCGATCCCGACCGCCATGATCGTCCGTGGTCGACGGCTGCGCCCCACCTCACCGGTCGATCGGCGCGGATCCAACTCCGCCTCCTCGAGCGGCCGGATGCGCGTGGCAGCCGCGGCAAGGGGCTGCAGTTCGATCCGTCGCAGCGCATCGGCCACACCGACCATGCTGGCCGGCTGACGGGACTCGTCGGAGTCGAGCAATGACATCACGAGCCCCTGCAAGGCAGGCGGGATGGGATGCTGCGGCTGCAGCGGTGGCACCTCCCCGAGTGCATCGGGCGAGCCGGGATACCGCGGCGGATAACCTCCCAGCAGTTCATAGGCCAGTGCGCCGAAACCGTACAGGTCATCGCCCGCCGTGACCGTGGCCCCCGTACGCTGCGCGGGGCCCGCGGAATAAGGCGAACGGCCGGTCAGCCCACCGTCCTCACCGAACCTTGCTGCGCAACCGAAGTCGGCCAACAGCGCCGCGCCCGATCGATCGAGGAGGATGTTCGCGGGCTTGAGATCGCGATGCGCGACCCCTTGCGCGTGCAGTGCCGAAAGCGCTGCGGCGACCTCCCGTAACAGACGCAGCACCCGTATCGGCGACGCGCCGCGCAACGACCGCGCATCATCGGCGGCCAACGCCATGGGCATTCCGACACGATCGCCGTCGAGCAACGGCGGATCGACGGCCAGGATCCCGGGATGGGTCACCACGCTGGAGAGTTCGTGCTCGCGTCGCAAGGCTGCGATCGCCGCGGTCATGTCCGCTGCAGATCCCGACGGACCTGCGCCCTTTCGGCCCTCGAGGACTTTGAGCGCCCTCAAGCGTCCGTTCTGCGTATCGCGCACCTTCCAGATCTGCGCCACGCCGCCGCCGTGCAGACGCTCAAGCAGCGTGAAATGAGCGAAGGCTCCGGTGTCCGCCATCTGCGCGTCCACCGCCCTACGGTGCAGGGGTCGTGGTGGCTCCGGAACCCGACGGCGTACCGGTCTCCTCGCTGTAGATCTGCGCCAGCAACCGCCGCCACTCGCGATATTGCTCTTCCGCCGTACCGGTGAGCTTGAGCGTACGGCCCTCGAGTTCAACGGTCTGCGTCGCGGCCTCGTTGCCGAAGCTGCCTGCGAGTTCCTTGACCTCCTGCGCAGCGACCTTCGCATCCCCATATCTTTGGATACCGGAGAGCACCGCCGCCGTGCCACCTATCACCGCGGTGGTCCGCAGCATGCTCTCGGCGTTCCGGCAGCTGTAGTCGCTGGGGTCGCATTGCCCCCCGACGAAGATGCTCGCGAGCACCGCCGCTGCACCGAGGACGGTGCGGGTACGCGCCTGATTGCGGGTGCGCTCTTCGCGCTCGATCGCATCGCGACTGGTACGCCGCCAACCGCCGTAGGGATCGAACAGCTTGTCGGCGAACTCGCTGGCGTAACCGTCGACGGTGTCGATCACGGCCGAGTCCCGTTCGCGGATCTTGACGACCCGTGCCAGCGCCGGATCGTCTGCCGACGGCAACCGCGCCACCCGCGTCAGCCCGTCGGTGCCACGGACGAGGTAGCCCTGGAAACGCTTCGGATCAAGGTCCTGTGCGAAACGCAGTTCGCTGACCCGACGGATCTCGCGACGATCGGCCGCAGGCAATTGCGCCCGCGCAGCGAGCAGGTCGTTGGCGATGGTGGCGTAGACGTTCTGGAACGGGTCGCGGGCCCGCAGGGACGCTTCGGTCTTGTAGGCACCGAGATCGGCCTCGCTCGCATAGCGCCGGTCCTTGATCCAGATGCGCCCTTGGGCGTCGACCGCCGAGACGAGCACCGCGAGGTCGGCACCCGTGGATTCGACGATGCGGGCGGTGACCATCACATCGAGACCGGACACGCCTTCGGGCACGACACGCACCGCACCCCATTGGCCGGAGCCCTCCAGCGTGCTGCGCAGCCGGACCGCCAGCAACCGTGACTCCGCCTTGCGGATATCCGGGTAGATACGCCGCTTGTCGAGCTTCTCTTCGTCATCGGCGATCTCAGCCGGGATGCCGGCGTCGAATTCGCGGATACCGATATCGAGCAACTCCGCCTCAGGGATCTGTTCCTTCGCCTGCACGGCCTCGAGCTTCGCCAGCGGCCGGGTCTCGTTGACCACACAGCCACCGAGCAGGCCGACCGCCACCAGCAGCGCAGCGAACTGCGGCAGGAGCACTCGCCTCCGTGGTGCATCGACATGAAGATACGGCGCTTGGTCCATGGTGATCCTCAACCCCTGCCCTGACCGTTGCGCTTGTACTCCGTATATTCTTTCCAGAGTTTCTCGCGCAGTTCTGGATCGGTCTCCTGTTCGGCGGCACGCCGCAGACGCCGCGCGACGATGTCGTCATCGTCACCGGAGGGGACACCCCGGTCCGGGGCGCCACTGCCCGCAGCCGCACCGCGATCACCCCGCTCACCGCCACTGGCGCTCGCGCTCGCGCCAGCGCTGCGCTCGGAGCTCAAACCGCCCTCGCGAGAGCTGCCCTCACCGCCCGCACCAGCACCTTCATCGCCGGACTGCGCAGCGCCGCCGCCTGCGGCGACCGTCGCGCCGCGCGCATCACGCTCGCGGGCGGTGCGCGCCTGCTCCTCGCCGAGCGTCTTATCGAACTCGCCCAACGAGTCATCCAACCGCTTGTCGAGCACCGCGCGGCGCTCATCGGCAGTGCTGGCGGTGCCCCCATCCCGCGTGCCATCTGCGGAGCCCTCGGACGACTCCGCACCACCCGATGAACCTGGCATGCCGGGCATACCGGGCGACCCGGGCATCCCCGGCATCCCGGGCGTCCCGGGCATGCCTGGCATCCCTGGCGTCCCGGGCATGCCCCCCGACGGACTACCGGGGATACCGGCTGAGCCGCCGTCTCCTTGAGGTGTCGCGCAACCGGTCACCGCCACAAGGCTTACGAGGCACAGCGCGATATGCAAGGGTTTCAAAGAATTCATCATCCGGATCCTCGTGGCGATGACGCGATCAAGGCGTCGGTGCGCCGCCTTGGAAGAAATTTTGTAGCTGGGCGGCCAGACGCTTGCAGGCGGTGGCCTCGACCCGCGCGATGAAGGGCAACGGCACCACGGCGCCGACGATCGCCGAAGTGCCGGTCACGTTGGTATCGATCGATCCGGCGGACTTGCCGCTCTCGAGGTCCCAGATGACGGCCTCGAAGTCCGACTCGTTCTCCCACCAACCGAAACCCACACATCCGGCCGCGCCGGGCGCTGCGCCGCAGGCGAGGCTGCCACCGCCGTCGGTCTTGCGCGTCGCCCCGTCCAGCCAGACGAGATAACGCACCCCGGACGCGGCGACCCGCTCGCTCACGCCTGGCCGGGCGAGCAACCGGCTCACAGCCTCCGGTCGCGAGGGCGCCGTCCCGGGCTCGAACCAAGGGAAGAGTCCGTCGACGAAGGCATTGTTGTCGTGGACCTCGACCGGCCGCGCCCCCGAGGCAAGACCGCGTCCGACGCAGTCCATGAAATCGTCGTCCGCTGATGCACCCTCGATCTGCGGCTTTGCGAGGATCACCACCGCCTCACCCGTCTCGATCTGGGTGGACAATTCCCGGGATTCCTCGATGCGTGCACTCATGCAGCCCGCCAAGAACAGGGCAGCACAGAGGGACAGGGCAGCGGTGATCAGGGACCGATGAGCCATGCTGGAACTCCACAGCGGGAGAGACGCGACGCGGATCCGAAAACAAGTATGCCACGCGACCTTGAAAGACAAAGACCGCCGTGATCGCCGGCAGTTCCCGCTCCCCCAAGCTCTGACTGTCTGGATATACAGTCTAGGCGCGGCCGAGTCCGGGCCTCAATCCCGGGCAGGATCCGGGAACCGGTCGAGGTTGCGCAGCGACGGGAACAAGCGCCAGTGGGCGGCGGCGCACGCGGATTCCGTGGACGATGGCACGCGGTGGTCGGTCAGCGGTGGTAAGTTGCGCGGCAATCCCAGCGACGGAGTGTCGCATGACCGAAATCCGCATCACCCGCCATTTCGCCACCATCGCCGATGGACGCTGGGGCGCACGCCAAGTCCACTACCGTCGCGTCGGCCGCGGCCCGGTGGTGCTGTGCTTGCACCAATCGCCGCTCTCCTCACGCGACATGCTGGCGACGCTTGCGTGTTGGCATCCTCACTTCACCTGCATCGCGCCGGACACACCCGGCTTCGGATCGTCGACCCCGCTCGGTGTCGCGCGAGCCGGTATGGAGGACTTCGCCGATGCGGTGATCGAGTTCATGGACGCCCTAGGCATCGGCCGCACCGCGGTGTACGGCTTCCACACCGGCGCGATGATGGCGGCGACGCTGGCGGCGCGGCACCCCGATCGGCTCAGCTGCGCCGTCGCCAACGGCTTCGTGTTATTGACCGAACCGGAGCGCGCCGACATCGTCGCGAACTATCTGCCGCCGCTGCAACCGTCGTGGGACGGCGCGCACCTCAGCTGGCTCTGGGCACGGCTGCGCGAGCAATCGATCTTCTTCCCGTGGTACCGCGCAGCGGCGGCCAACAGACTGGGTGGTGGTGTGCCGACCCCGGACCGCCTGCAAGACGCGCTGCTCGACTTCATGCGCTCCGGCGACCACTACCGCGTCGGCTACCGGGCAGCCTTCGAGTTGCGCTCCGACGAAGTGCTGCGTCACGCCGAAGCCCCCTTGCTGGTGACCGCATCGACGACCGATGTACTCGCCCGGCAGCTCCCGCGTATCCGCCAAAGATCAGCGGCGGTCAGCATACAGACAGCCACCGATCCGGACGCCACGCTCGATCTGGCCCGTGAGTTCATCCAGCGCCACGCCAAGGCCCCGGCGCCTGCGCTCTCACCCCCTGCACCGCTACCGCGCGCGCTGCACCAAGACCTCATCGATCTGCCCGGCGGGCAATTGGGCCTGCGGCGCAACGACACAGGCAGCGGCCGACCCGTGTTGTTGTTGCACGATGCCATCGGCTCTTCACGGACGCTTATCGAGGCTGCCAACGGCTTCATCGGCAGACGCCCGGTGATCGCGTTCGATCTGCCGGGTCACGGTGCGTCGGATGCGGCGCTCGCGCGTGGGCCGTCGATCATCACCGCACAAGCCCGCGCTGTGTCCGCTGCCTTGGCGGCGCTCGGCGCGACGCAGGTCGATTGCGTCGGTGTCGGCCACGGCGCGATCGTCGCGATCGAATCGGCGTTGCGGGAGCCGCAACGGTTCGGCCGACTGGCGCTCGTCTCGCTGCCGTTCCTCGACGAGCGGCAACGACAGTCGTTCGAACGACAAGGCGCACCTGACATCCAGCCGCAGTGGCACGGCGGACACCTGCTGCACGCCTGGCACATGGTGCGCGATCAGACGCTTTTCTGGCCTTGGTTCGACCACAGCCGTGCCGGGGTGTTGCGCGGGACACCGCAGGTCGATCCGGCGCAGATCGACGCGCGCGTGTTGGAGCTCTTCGCCTCATCCGGCCTCTGGCGGCGCTCGCTGCTCGCCGGTCTGAAGTGGCCGATGACTGCAAAGCTTGCCAAGCTGCGGGTGCCTGCTGCGATCACCTCCTCGCCCGCCGATCCGTGGTCGGACTGTGCCGAGCGGGCGGCCACCGCGCTGCCGCGACTCGTCCGTGTCGCACTGCCCGACGAACAGGTGGGTTGGGCAAGCGCGCTGCTGCCCTGGTTCGACGGCCGATGAAAAGGCTCTGTGTGTTCTGCGGCGCGAATCCCGGTCTCGACCCGGTCTATCGAAGCGCCGCCCGCGATCTCGGAACGGCGCTCGCAGAAGCCGGGGTCGGTCTCGTGTTCGGCGGCGGGTCGGTCGGACTCATGGGGACCATCGCCGATGCGGTGCTGAAGGCAGAGGGAGAGGTCATCGGCGTGATCCCACAGGCGTTGGTCGATCGCGAACTCGCGCACCGAGGGGTCGCCGACCTGCGGATCGTATCCTCGATGCACGAGCGCAAGGCGCTGATGGCCGACCTGTCCGATGGCTTCGTGGCGCTACCGGGCGGTGTCGGTACGCTGGAGGAACTGTTCGAGATCTGGACCTGGGCGCATCTCGGTCTGCATGCCAAGCCCTGTGCGTTGCTGGATGTCGCAGGGTTCTATTCGGGTCTCGGGCGCTTCCTCGACCACGTCGAGGGCGAGGGCTTCCTGCGCAGCGGCGTGCGCGACATGCTGCTCATCGAACGCGATCCTGCCGCGATGCTCACCGCGCTACGCGCCTATCGGGCACCGAAGGTGCCGGTGCGATTGACGCGCGAGGAGACCTGACGCGCAGCAGGGACGCGGAACTGCGGCTCAGACCTGCGCGCGCTTCTCGGCGATCCACTCGCGCCAGATCGCCATCAACACCGCCAGTATCACCGGACCGATGAACAGGCCGACGAGTCCGAAGGCCGCGAGCCCGCCGAGCACGCCGAAAAGCACGAGCAGGAACGGGATCCGGGCCGAGCCGCTGATCACGAGCGGCCGCACGATGTTGTCGATCCAGCTGACCGCGGTCAGACCCCAGATGAAGAGCCCGATCGCCGCGATCGTCTTGCCGGTGAGGAAGAGATAGAGGCTCGCCCCCACCCACATGAAGGGGACGACGAACGGCACCAGGCCGACGAGGAAGGTCAGTGCAGCGAGGAAGATCGGCGCCGGCAAACCCGCAGCCCAATAGCCGAGCCCGGCAAGGGTGCCTTGCGCGAACGCTGCACAGACGATGCCGTAGACCACCGCACGGACCGTCGCACCGATGCCGTGCAGGTAATGCTCGACCCTCGCGTCACCGAAGAACTGCGCGAGCATCCGCCGCACCTGTGCCGCGAACTGTTCACCGTCGCGGAGCATGAAGAACAGCGACACCATCGCGAGCACCAACTTGGCGAGATTGCGGCCGACCCCACCCACGACCGCTGACAGTTCGCCGGAAGATTGCGCGAAGAAACCCTCCAGGGCCTTGCCGAGCGCCTCGGGATTGCGCGCCCATTCCGCGAACCATTCCTGGATACGCGGCCCAAGCAACGGCAATTGGGTGACGAACGCCGGCAGCTCCGTGCGCGCGAGCAGCGGTGCGACTTCACGATAGACGGGCAGCGCCTCCGTCTGCACCAGTATCACCAACCAGACGATCGGCAGGATGATGGCGATCGCGAGCAGCAGCGTCATCACGAAAGCGGCCGCATCGCGCTGCCCCCGGAACACGCGTACGAGGCGGGCATGCAGGGGCCAGCTGACATAGGCGAGGATCGCCGACCAGATGACCGGGACGATGAACGGCTGCAACACCTGGAAGGCGAGCAACGCCAAAGTCGCCAGCAAAGCGGCGAGGATCAATCGCCGCAACCACTTGCCTTCCGTGAGGGTTTCCATCAGCGGACCGGCTCCGAGGCGAGGACGGTGAGCGCCAACAACGCACAGACGACGATCGAAAGTTGTCGACGCAGCGCGAGGTAGTCAGGGGGCAGTCCGTCCCCCACGCGCCTGCTCTCGTAGAGCCAGAACGACCCGAAGCCCGCCAACAGCAACGCGAGCCCGCGGCTACCGCCGAGCAACAAAGCCGCGGCCGCCCAAACGGAGGGCAGTACGGAACCGATCACGATGGTGATCTCCCAACGCCAGAAACCCGCCAACGCGAGTCCCCAGTGCACAGCGGCCACGAACGACAGGATGACCGCGCCCCAAACGAGCGCTAACTCCAGCCCGAAGTGGCGCCAGTCCGGCGTCGGCCCGAGCGCCACACAGGCGAGTGCCAAGGCGAACGGCAGCAGACCGAGCCAACCCGCAGCGACCGCGCCGGGTCCAAGCCCGGCGGAGGGGGTGACGGCTCGCGAGGCTGGCTGGGCGGTCGGTTCCATCCAGTCATGATACCGCCGTAGCGTGACGGATACCTGAACTCCAGGCACTCAGGCGGTCGGCTCCGCCGCATACCAATCCTGCAGCGCTGCAGCCACCTTCAAGGGATCCTCGTGATGCATCATGTGACCGAGTCCCGACAGTGTATGCAGCGTCAGCCGCGACAAGTGCGCGTGGAACGCTCCCGGTTCCGCATCGGGTCCAAGCCGCCCGAGGAATTCCGACTCGCTCGCGAGCAGCATGAGCACCGGCGCCGTGATGTTCCGCCAAGTGGCCTCGATCTCCTCACGGCGGTAGAGCACCGGGGTCACCAAACGGTGCCAGGGGTCGAAACGCGCCACCCGACCACCCTCCGGACTCGGGATGGTCCAAGCGTCGGCGACGAACCGTGCGTACGCGGGCGACAAGCGCGGATTGCGGTGAGCCAGTTTCTCTGCAAGCTGTGACACCGACAGATAGCGTGACCCGGCCGGCGGTGAACGCAGTTCGTCCAACCACCGACGTTGGCGGATCGGCGCTTCCACCGGATCTGTGCGTGGCAGGCCGAAGCCCTCCAATGAGGCGACCGACCGGATGCGTTCGGGCCGGATACCGGCATAGAGTGCCGCGATGTTGCCGCCCATGCTGTGGCCCACCAACCGCAGCGGTTGAGCAAGCGACAGACTGTCCAACAGGGCATCGAGATCGGCGAGGTAATCGGCGAACCAATACGGCATGCCGGTATGTGCGCTACCGCCGAACCCGCGCCAGTCGGGCGCGATGCAATGCCAATCGTCCGGCAGCGCATCGACCAGTGACTGGTAGGTGTCCGAACAATCCATGAAGCCGTGCAACAGCACGCGCGGCGGCGCCTCGCTCGGACCCCAGGCGAGCAGCCGGTGGCGCAGTCCACGCAGCTCGACGAACGACTCGCGGGGTATGCGTCGGGCGCGATAGGTCTCGGACATCGTCAACCCGCCAGGAACAGCCGATAGGCGGGGTTGGCCGTCTCATCCACCCATGGGTAGTGCAACGCCGTCAGATGCAGCATGAAATCCTCCCGCGTCGCAGGCGGGACGACGATGCCCGCGACCACGCGGCCGGTGTCCGAACCGTGGTTGCGGTAGTGGAACAAGGTGATGTTCCACTGCGTGCCCACGGCCTCGAGAAAACGCAGCAGCGCCCCTGGACGCTCCGGGAACTCGAAGCGCAACAGCATCTCGTGCGCCACCTCCGCGGGCCGGCCACCGATCATGTAGCGCACATGGGATTTCGCGAGCTCGTTGTCGGTGAGGTCTACGACCTCATGTCCCACCGCACGCAGCGCGACGGACACGCCGTCCCGGTCTGCACGACCGTTGGCGAGCGCGAACCCCAAGAACACCCTCGCCATGTCGGATCGGTCGTAACGGTAGTTGAATTCAGTGACGCTTCGGTGGCCGAGTGCACGGCACAGCCCGAGGAAGCTGCCAGGGCGCTCCGGGATCTGCACCGCCAGCAGCGCCTCGCGCTGTTCCCCCAATTCGGCGCGCTCCGCGACATGGCGCAACCGATCGAAGTTCATGTTCGCACCGCAGTTGATGGCGACCACGCGCTTGCCCGACCATCCCTCGCGGGCGATGACCTTCTTGGCTGCCGCGACCGCCAACGCTCCAGCCGGCTCCATGATCGCGCGCGTGTCCTCAAAGATATCTTGGATGCCGGCGCAGATCTCGTCGGTATCGACGCAGACCATCTCATCGACCAACGCGCGCGCCAAGCGGAAGGTCTCCTCACCGACCCGACGGACCGCCACACCATCGGCGAAGGTGCCGACGCGTGCCAAGGTCACCCGCTCACCCGCCAGCAACGAATCCCGCATGGCCGGTGAATCCGCGGCATTGACGCCGATGATCCGGATCCGCGGATAGAGATGCTTGAGGAAGGCCGCGACGCCGGCGATCAAGCCGCCGCCACCGACCGGCACGAACACGGCATCAAGATCACCGCCGGACTGTCGCGCGATCTCCATGCCGATGGTCCCCTGCCCCGCGATCACATCCGGGTCGTCGAAAGGGTGTACGAAGACAAGATTGCGCTCGCGGGCGAGACCGAGCGCATGATCGCAGGCGGCGTCATAGTCATCGCCGTGCAGCAGCACTTCGCCACCGAGATCGATGACCGCCCGCACCTTGATGCGTGGCGTGGTCACCGGCATCACGATGACCGCCGGGATGCCGCGCCGGCCCGCCGCCAGCGCCACGCCTTGGGCGTGGTTGCCCGCCGAGGCGCAGATGACGCCGCGTGCGGCCGCGCTCGCCGACAGGTTGGCGATCTTGTTGTAGGCACCGCGCAGCTTGAAGGAGAACACCGGTTGCATGTCTTCGCGCTTGAGCAGGACCGTGTTGCCGAGACGGCGCGACAACCGCGAGGCCGGCTCGAGCGGCGACTCGATGGCCACATCGTAGACGCGCGCGCGCAGGATGCGCTCCATGTATTCCGCAGCGGGACCGGCAGTCATCTGCGAAGCATATACTGCGGCCCTTGTGCGCGTCACAGCGTGCGGCCTTGAGGCGAGACCTCCCGATGCGCCATGTCTGGACACTGACCCTTGCGCAGGCGCTCGCCGCCTGCAGCACCATCATGCTGGTCACATTCGGTGGCATCGTCGGGGCTCGCCTTGCGCCCTCGCCGGCGCTGGCCACACTGCCATGGTCGCTCTCGGTCGTCGGACTCGCGGCCGCCTCGATCCCCGTGGCGCTCTTGATGCAGCGCTACGGACGGCGGCAGGTGCTGGTCACGAGCGCCCTGCTCGGCTGCGTCGCGGCGCTCGCCTGCGCGTTCAGCATCTCGCAAGGCAGCTTCATCGGGCTCTGCCTCTCAGCATCGCTGTTCGGCGTCCATGCCTCGGCGGTGCAGCAGTATCGCTTCGCCGCCTCGGAACTGGTGTCACCGGAGGCCGGCGTCGAAGCGACCGGCAAGGCTGTCGCCACCGTGATGCTCGGTACGCTGGCTGCCGCGATCATCGGCCCCTCGCTCGGACAACAGACGCGGCTTTGGGGAGGGTGGCCTGAGTACACCGGTTCGTTCCTCGCGCTCGCCGTGCTGCTCGCGGGCGCCGCGTCGGTCCTGATGCGACTGCCGCCGACGCCACCGCTGCCGAGGGCGGATCGCGGCAGCGCTCGATCGGCGCGCCAACTGCTGAGCGTCCCCGGCTATCGTCTCGCAGTGCTTGCCGCGCTGTCCTCTTATGCGGTGATGAGCTTCATCATGACCGCGACCCCGATCAGCATGCATGTGCACGACCACCACTCAGGAGCGATCACCTCGGGCGTGATCACCGCACACCTGCTCGGCATGTACCTGCCCTCGCTTGCGACGCCTTGGCTGGTCGCGCGTCTCGGCGTGCGCGGATTGATGCTCGGTGGACTCGCGGCGAACTTCGCCTGTGTCGGCATCGTCGCCGCCGTGGGCGAGGGCGTGACGCACTACTTCGTGGCGCTGGTGCTGCTCGGCATCGGCTGGAACCTGTTGTTCGTGGGCGCGACCACGCTGTTGGCCGGGACCTTCTCCGACAACGAACGTTTCCGCGCCCAAGGCACGAACGACTTCATCGTGTTCGGCGCACAAGCCGTGGTGTCACTGCTCGCCGGGGTGGCCATCGAGGCGCTCGGTTGGCAGATGCTCAATCTGGTGACGCTACCGCTCTTGTTGTGGACCCTGTGGGCGGTGATGCGCCGGGCGCTGCCACCGGCTCGATGATGATCTTGCCGTCGCGGTCTTGTCCGGCAAGCGCCGCGTGTGCGCAGGCCTCGACGATGCGCTCGAGCGGATAGCGTGCCGCGATCCTCGCGACGAGCTCGCCGCGCGACATCATCCCCGCGAGACGCGCGTAGAGCGTCCGGACCTCTTCCGGACTGCGCCGCTGCAGTTGCCGTACGAAACTCAATCCGTGCAGCACGATGCCCTGACGGAACATCAGGTAGAAATCGACCTCGCAGCGCAGCCCGGAGAGCGCACCGTAAGCGACCAAAGGCGCACCCGGGGCGAGACACTCGGCGATGCGCTGGGTCGCCGCACCGGCGACCGCATCGATGCCGAGCCGCAGGGGAGCGCCGTCGGTGGCCGCATGCACCCGCGCCGCAAGATCCTCGCCATCGGACAGCACCACATCACCACCCAGTGCGCGCAACTCGTCCACCGGTCCCGTCCGACGCACCACATTGACGGTGCGAACGCCTATCCGCCGCGCCAATTGGATCAGGTATCGGCCGCAACTGGAGTTGGCCGCGTTCTGCACCAACCAATCACCGGGCTTCAGTGCGGCGAAATCCTCCAGCAGCACCGCGGCGGTCGGTCCATTGACCGTGAGCAAGCTCAGCTGCGCTGCATCACCCTCGGGCGCGGGCAGACAATCGGCGCCGCGACAACGGACTTCATCGCGGAAGGTACCGCTGCCGAGCGCCGGGAACACGCGATCGCCCTCGCGCCACCCGGAGGCCGCACCGGCTCGCAGCACACGCCCCACCCCCTCGTAGCCCGGCGTGCGCGGCAGCGGATAGCGGAACCCTGCGGCACCCTCGAGGGTGCGCAGATCGGCGATATGCATGGCTGCAGCCTCGATCCGCACCACGACTTCTTCGGGCGCCGGGTCCGACGAGGGCACCTCGTCCACGCGCAACGCCCGGTCGGCGGCTCCATAGGCGTACTGGATGACAGCGCGGGCCACGACCGCGCGACCGTCAAAGGATCCCGCGCTCTACCATGCGCGCGATGGCATCCGCCTGGCGCTGCTGGAAGTAGGCGCGGTCGGGGATCATCAGCTTGCCGTCCTGCAACAACCCGTTGCGACGGCGCAGATCGGCCTTGGCGAACGGCTCTGCGAACATCTCGAGCGCCTGTCGCGAAAGCATGTTGGACATCGATGGCCGACGCCGATGCGCGCGCAGGCCCGCGAGATCGAGCGACGCCGTGGCGACGGAGGAATTGCCGACGGCCGCGACCACCATCTGGTTGCCGTTCCAGTCGATGATGTCGGAATAGCCGTTGGTCGAGTCGGTCGGCACCGAGATGCCGCGCAGTTCCGCATTGTTGGCGGAGACGACATAGGCCATGTTCTCGAGCGCGCGCGCGCGGCGCGCGATCTGCTTGATGGTGAGGTTAGGCGAAGCGACTTCGCTGGTCGAATGCAGGAACACCTCGGCACCGCGGATGGCGTGCGCACGCGCGACCTCTGGATAGAGGATCTCCTCGGAGGCGATCGCCGACAACCGGCCGATCACCGTTTCAGCCACCGGGAACACCCCTTCGATGCCGTAGATGTCGAGGTATCTGTCCCAGACATCATGCGGCGTCGGCGCAAAGATCGAGATCAGCCGGCGATAGGTCAGGATCCGGTCGCCCGAAGGATCGAAGATCCAGCAGGCTTGGAAGTAGAGCCCGGTGAAATGACGATCGGTCTCGTAGCTGTTACCGGCAAGGAACACACCATGACGCTGGGCCAGCGCAGCGAGCGCTTCGTACTCCGGTCCGTCGGGCGCCAGCGCAGCCTTCGCGGTCCACTGCGGGATGGTCTCGCCCCACGGCGGACCGGTCAGGATGTACTCCGGCAGCACGACGAGCTTGAGCTCCGGGCCGATCCAGCGACGCGCGCCTTCGAGCGCCTGACCGATACGCACCAAAGACGCCTGCATCCGGCGGGCAGCCGATTCCCGATCATGATCGGGATGGACCCCATCGCAATCGATCTGCAGCGCCAACGCTGCATAGCGGTCGAGCCTGCCCGGGACGATCGGCTCCGTCATGGGGCACCCAGCGCGAGTCGCAGTTCCGCAAGGTCGCTCCAAGTCTCGAGGCCGGCGATGCGGCCTTGGGTGACCTGGAACCGGTCGACCCACCGCGCACCCGTGAACTCCTTGCCGTCGACGAATGCGCCCGACGCCGTGCCGCGGACATAGACGGCGATGCCGCCCGGCGCCTCGCAGGTCTCGAAGGCATCGGCCTGCTTACGCAACGCGGTGTAACGCCCCGCCGAAAAGGCCGCAAAGTCCTCGAGCGTGCGGAATTCGTGGCCGCCGGAGATGACGACCCGTGCGCCCGCCACCATCATCGCTGCCGCTGCGCCGAAGTCCCGTCGGGCCATGGCATCAAGCCAACCGCGGACGAGGTCGATCGCATCCGCGCGCTCGGTGCGCGCAGTGCCGACCACGATCCGTCCATCACCAAGATTGAGCGTCATGGGCTCGAGTATGCCCCAGCCCGCTGCTGCGCGGCATCCGACGATGGCTCCCCCCCTGCGGCCGTCCGGTGGCCGGTCGCGCCGCAATCGCTTAGCCTCTATCCCCAGACACGCCACCCCCGGGGGAGCCATGGTTGAAGACACACGACTCGAAGCGCTGGAATCACGCCTCGCGCACCTGGAACAGGGGCAACAGGAACTTTCCGACGCCCTATACCGTCAACAGCGCGAACTCGACGCGCTGCGACTGCGCAACCAGCAATTGCTCGCCGAAGCGGAAGGCGGCGCGTCGACCACCAGCCTGACCTCCGACGAACGCCCCCCTCACTACTGACCGGGAGACTCCATGAAACACACCCTCCCCCTAGGGCTGCGGTTCGGCACCGCCCTCTGCGCATTGTCCGCACTGCTCTGCGCCGCTCCGACCTCTGCGCAGGCTGCCGATGAACAAGCCGGTCTGACCGCCAGCAAGATGTGGACGCTCGCACGCCTCGGCGAGACCGCGATCTCCCCCGATGGCACCTTGGCCGCCGTCACGGTCACGCGCTTCGATGTCGAAGAGAACCGCGGCGCGACGGATATCTGGCTGGTGCCCACCAAAGGGGGCAAGGCTCGCCCGCTGACCAGCGACAAGGCGGCCGACAACTCACCCATCTTCAGTCCCGACGGTCGCAGCATCGCGTTCCTCTCCAAGCGAGCAGATGACAAAGAAACGCAGATCTACCTGATCGCCGTCGATGGCGGCGAGGCGCGGCGGCTCACGCAAGTCCCGACCGGCGCGAATGCGATCAAGTGGTTCCCGGACGGACAACGCCTCGCTTTCGTCACCCCCCTTTGGACCGATCTCGTGGAGTGGAAGGATCAGGCGGCGCGCATGAAGGAGCGTGCGGAGACGAAGATGACCGCGCGCGTCTGGGATCGGGCGCCGATCGCTCACTGGGACCGCTACCTCGACGACCGCGAACCCCATCTTTTCTCGGTGGCCGTGACAGGGGGTGACCCGCAGGCGATCACCCGTCTCTCGGGGTTCCACCTGTCGCGTACCGCTTACTCGGCATCGTCCTATGACATCTCGCCGGACGGTACAGAGATCGCACTGGTAGCCGACACCGACAAGCTCGGCACAGCGCCCAACTACGACCTGATCACGATCGCATCATGCGGCTGCAAGCCCGCCCGCAACCTCACCGAGGACAATCCAGGCAACGACCGCTCCCCAGCCTATAGCCCCGACGGCCAGTGGCTCGGCTATACCGCGCAGTCCATCCCGGGCTTCTATGCGGATCGTGCGCGGCTGTTGCTCATCGATCGAGCGGGCGGCACCACGCGTGATCTCTCAGGCAGCTTCGACCGCTCGGTCGGCGGCCTGCTGTGGCGGGCGGATTCGAAGGCGATCTTCAGCGCGATCGACGATGCCGCGACCAACCGCATCTACCGCTTCGATCTTGCAGCGCCCGGCAAGCCCCGGGCCATCACCACAACGCCGAGCTTCAGCGGCCTCGCGATAGCGCGCGACGCAGGTGCGCGGTCGGCTGCAGTGGCTTTGCGACAGAGCTTCTCCGAACCGCCGACGCTGGTACGGCTCGGCCTCACGGACGGCGTTGCCACGCGCCTGACGGATTTCAACGATGCGGCGCTCGAGGGCGTGCCGCTCGGCAAGGTGGAGAGCGTCACTTACGCCGGCAGCGGCGGCGCGCCGATCCAGATGTGGGTGGTGCATCCACCGGACTTCGATCCCGCCAAACGGTACCCGGTGTTCATGCTGTTGCATGGCGGTCCGCACAACGGCATCCAGGACGCCGTGCAATGGCGCTGGAACGCACAAGTGTTCGCGAGCTGGGGGTACATCGTCACCTGGCACAACTTCCACGGCTCGAGCGGATTCGGCCAGGCGTTCACCGATTCGATCAATCCGGACCGCATCACACAGCCCTACGAGGACACGATCGCCGCGGCACAGTGGCTCGCTGCGAGACCGTATGTCGATGCCTCGCGCATGGTCGCGGGTGGCGGCAGCTACGGCGGGTTCCTCGCCGCGACGCTGCTCGGCCGTCCACATCCGTTCAAGGCGCTGATCGCTCATGCCGCCGTCTACAACAGCTTCACCCAGATGGCCGCTGACTACGCCGGCGAGACCGACCGGTTCTTCGAGTTCTGGGAACGGCCGGAGGAGTTCGCGCGCTATTCACCGCACACCTCCGCCGGCAACTTCGTGACGCCGACCTTGGTGATCCACGGACAGAACGACCTGCGCGTGCCGGTCAACCATGGCATCGAGTTGTTCCACACCCTGCAGCGGCGCGGGATCCCCTCGAAGTTCGTCTACTACCCCGACGAGAACCATTGGATCCTGAAGCCGCAGAACTCGCTGTTCTGGTATCGCACCGTGCGCGAGTGGGTGGAGCAGTACGCGCCGCCGGGAGGGCGATGAGCATGCGTCGTCGGCATTTCCTGCAGGCATCGACCGCGCTGGCGGTCGGGGGTCTGACGGGCGCCGCCGCCGCCGCACCGGTCACGCCCGCGCGGCGCCCGCTGCGCATCCTGGTCCTCGGTGGCACGCGCTTCCTCGGCCTGCACATGACGCAGTACGCGCTCGATCGCGGTCATTGGCTGACCTTCTTCAACCGTGGTCGTACCAACACCGACCGTTTCCCGCAGGTCGAGCGCATCAAGGGCGATCGCAACGGAGAGGTCGGTGGTCTCGCGGGGCGTAACTGGGATGCCGTCATCGACAACTCCGGCTATGTGCCGCGTCATGTCCGGTTGTCCGCGCAACTGCTGCGCGCTTCGGTACCGCATTACCTCTTCGTATCCACACTCTCGGTGTACGCCGGTTTCGCGTCCGCCAACGACGAGGA
>CALGVD010000134.1 GCA_937920275.1 uncultured Pseudomonadota bacterium | reverse complement strand
GCGGGTGGATGGGCGGGTGGTCGCATGCCGGACCCCCGAAGCAGGGTAACCGTCGGCTCTTCAGACCCCAGTCATCGACGCCGAATTGGCTGCTCGGGGAACCGGCTGCGCAGTTCCACCCTATCGCCATCACCCCCCGGCGTCCGGACTTGCGTCACAGGCATTGCCTAGGCACGATCTTTTAAAACGAGGATCCCCTGCCATGAACACCCTGACGCAGCCCGCCGCCCGGTCCACCTCCCCGCGCGGCCGGGGGGGCACCCGTGTTGTCCGATGCGGCGCGCTGCTCTGCCTCGCAGGGGCCCTGCTCGCGACCGCCGCCACCGCCGGGCCTCCGCCAGGCTATGTCTCCGAGCGGCTGCCGAACGGCCTTACCGTATCCATCCTGCCCGACCCTGACATGCCGAGAGTCGCGACCCAGATCTGGGTGCGGGTCGGTTCGGCCAACGAGGACGACCAGACCCGGGGGTTCGCCCACCTCTTCGAGCACCTGATGTTCGGCGGCACGACGCAGCACCCGAAGCGCGCGCTGTGGGACACGCACGAACGCCACGGCGGCGACGTCAACGCCTACACCTCCTTCGACGAGACGGTCTATATCTCGGCCATCCCCCCCGTGGGGCATGCCGAGGTACTGGCGATCGAGGCCGACCGGATGACGCAGCTCGCGCTCAGCGAGGACAACCTCGCCAATGAAAAGCGCATCGTCACCGAAGAACTGCGCACGAGCCTCGAGAACGACCCCATCAGCCGCCTCTTCTCGGAGGCGCTCGGCAAGATCTTCGGCGCGCATCCCTATTCTTTGACGCCGCTCGGCACCCAGCAGGACATCGCCGCCGCAACGCTCGACTATGCGCGGGAGTTCTACGCGCGTTGGTATCGGCCGGACAACGCGCACCTCGTGGTGGTGGGGCCGGTCGACGCGCAGGCCACGCTCGCCCGCATCCGCGAGACGTTCGGCGCGCTGCCAGCGGGCAGCCTGCCGCCCTCCGACGTGCCGGCCGTGACCGACCTCGCCTTCCCCGAGCGCATCGCCCTCAAGGAGGACATCCCGCCGGTCGAGGTCGCGGCCCTCGGTTTCCCCCTGCCGCCCGCCACGCATCCGGATGCGGCTGCGCTGCGCGTCGCGTTGCAGCTGCTCGGTGGCGGCGGCGTCGACCCGTTCGAGGACGAGATGGTCCGCGTCCGCAAGCAGGCGATCGTCGCCGGGACCGAGACCCTGACGGCCCGCCGCGGCGGGTTGCTGGCGTTCTACGCCGCGAACCTGCCGTATCGGCGCGAGCAGACCGCGTTCCGCCACCTCGAGGAGGCGCGCAGCAGCCTCGCCTCGTTCCAGTGGCTCGATGCGGAGCGACTCGCCGCCGCGAAGCGGGCGCTGCGGGTCGCGGACCTGCGACGCAGCTACTCGGCCGAGGCGATGGCCTCGGCGATCGGCCGCGCCGCGTGGTGGGAGGGCGACGAGATGCGGGCCTTCGACTCCGCCGCGCGCATCGAGGCGGTCACGGAAGACGACGTCCGTCGCGTGCTGCGCGCCTGGGTCTTCGACGCCCGGCCGGTGCGTTTTTATGTGCAGCCCGAGAAGGTACCGGTCCTCGTGTCGATGTTCGGCTGGTTGTATCCGGTGCTCGGACCACTCATGGGAGGGCGCTGACATGCGCCCCCGCACTCTGCTGCGCTCGACGCTCTTGGCCGCGCTCATCGCGGCGCTGCCGCTGCCGCTCGCGGCATCCGGCACCGCGTCCACGCCGACAGAGGTCCGACCGACACCGACAGCCGTCCGCTGGAGCGTCGATGCCGGAACCACCGGCCTGCTGGTCGAAGACCACCGCGCGCCCTTGGTCACCGTGCAACTGCGCTTCCCAGCGGGCACATGGAGCCCCTGGGCCGAGCAGAGCGGCGCCGACCTCGCCTTCCGCATCCAATCCCGCGACCCGACCGGAACGCTGCGGCAGCGCGCCGACCGGCTCGCCGCGCCGATCGGTCTCAGTGTGGCGCCGCGCTGGTCGACGCTGAGCGTGACCTGCCTCAAGGAAGACCTGCCCGCGGTGCTGCAGTTGGTGCGGGACGTGCTCGCCAACCGCGACTTCGATCGCGCTGAACTCGCGCGTCGCCGACAGGCTACCGACCTCGAATGGAAGGCCTCGCTGAAACAACCGCGCTTCATGGGACTGCAGGCCGGCGCGCGCATGCTCTATGGACCCGACGACCCGCGCCGCAAAGCCTACGAGGCGCCCGACGACCCGCTCAGCGACCCCGTGAAGCTCGCGACCGCGCGCGACACCCTCGTACGCCTGCCGGGACGCAGCATCGGCTTCGCGGGCGCCCTCACGGCGGACGAGGCGCAGCAGTTCGCCGCGACGATCCTGCCGCCGCCCTTGACCGAGGCGCCCGCGGGCCGGGCTCCCGCCCTGACTGCGCCCCAAGCGCCGGGCTCGCGTCCGCGCGAGATCGACCTGCCGATGGCGCGGCTCACGCAGGTGTACTTCGGCTATGGGCGCGAGGGTCTCTCCCTGCTCGACCCCGCCGAGCCCGCGTCGGTCATCGCGGATCATGCGCTCGGCGGACACTTCAATTCACGGCTGATGACCACGCTGCGCCAGGAAGGCGGCGACACCTATGGCGCGGGCGTGGTCGATCTCGGCGGCATCGACCCCGGGCTCTATGCCCTCGCGACCTTCACCCGCACCGGCAACGCCGCGGCGGTCGAGACCAAGCTGCGCGACGTGCTCGCCCGCCTGCACCGCGACGGCGTCACCGATGAGGAGCGCGCGCTCGCCGCTGGCAACGCGGTCGGCAGCCGCGCCGCGCTGCGCGAGACGCCGCAGCAGGTCCTGTACACGGCCATGGACGAGCACAGCCTAGACCTACCGAACGGGTTCTTCGACGCCCGCGCCGCGCGCGCCGCCGCGCTGACGCTCGAGCAGGTCAATGATTTCGTGCGGCGCTTCTATGATCCCGCCGGGTTCACCATGATCCGCGCACGGCCGGAGTGAGGTCAGCCTGCGGATCGGGCTGGAGGACACCGACCGACTGTCGCAGCAGACCCTGTTCCTGTCCTACGTCAACGGCCGCGTGACCAGCCGTGGTGCGGCGGCAACGTCGTGTACACCAACCGCTACGACATGGGCACGAGCTTGTCCGCTTCGGTCAGCGTCAAGTTCTGAGCGCGGGCCGCGGGCCCGTCGACTGATCCGCCGTCCCCGATCCGCACGGAGCGGCGGCTTCGTATCGCGCGTCGCCGTTAGGGCAAGGAACTCCCCGAAGTCGCGCTGCGCCTACGGGGTAACAACCTCTTGAAGCTCCACAACTAGCGCGAGGACTCCTCCAGGAACTCCTGCGGCGTTCGCGGCCCGTGCGCCGGCCGCGCCTTCTCGTGGCCACGCAGATCGACGCGGCGGATCTTGCCGCTGATGGTCTTGGGAAGGTCCGAGAACTCGATCCGCCGGACCATCTTGTACGGCGACACGCGCTCGCGCAGGAAACCGAAGATCGCCTTCGCGGTCGCCGCGTCCGGCAGGTGCCCGGGCGCGAGGATCACGTAGGCCTTCGGCACGAAGCCGCGCACCGGGTCGGGCGAGGGCACCACCGCCGCCTCGGCCACCGCCGGATGCTCGATCAGCGCGCTCTCGAGCTCGAAGGGGCTAATGCGATAACCCGAGGCCTTGAACACGTCGTCGGCGCGGCCGACGTAGGTGATGTAGCCGTCGGCGTCGCGCAGGCCGACGTCGCCGGTGTGGTAATGGCCGTCGCGCATCGATTCGGCGGTCTTCACCGCGTCGTCGGCATAGCCCTCCATCAGCGGCAGCGGGCGCGTCGACAGGTCGATGCACAGCTCGCCCTCGTCGGCGCGCCGGCCGTCGGCGTCGAGCAGCACGATCCGGTACCCGGGAAGCGGCCGCCCCATCGAGCCGGACTTCAGGATCTGGCCCGGCGGGTTGCCGATCTGGGCGGTGGTCTCGGTCTGGCCGTAGCCGTCGCGGATCGTCAGGTTCCATGCCGCGCGCACCTGCTCGATGACCTCGGGATTCAGCGGCTCGCCCGCCGAGATCACCTCGCGCAGCACGATCGGCCAGCGCTTCAGGTCCTCCTGTATCAGCATGCGCCAGACGGTCGGCGGTGCGCAGAAAGTGCGCACGCCGTTGGCGACCAGCACGTCGAGGATCTTCGGCCCGCTGAAGCGCGTGTAGTTGTAGATGAAAACGCAGGCCTGCGCGTTGAACGGCGCGAAGAAACAGCTCCACGCATGCTTCGCCCAGCCCGGCGAGCTCACCGTCCAGTGCACGTCGCCCGGCTGCAGGCCGAGCCAGTACATCGTCGACAAGTGACCCACCGGGTAGCTCTGCCGGGTATGGCGCACCAGCTTAGGCTGCGCGGTGGTGCCCGAAGTGAAGTATTCGAGCAGCGGATCGTCGACCCCGCCGCTGTCCGCCGGCACGAAGGTGTCGGGTGCGGCGTTCGAGTCGCGGTAGTCGACCCAGCCGGCGGGCGCAGCGCCGTCCGGGCCGGCGAGGATCAGCCCGATACCGGCGGTCGCCGTCGGCGGCAGCTCGGCGAGGCGCGCCTGGCCGGCGGCGTTGGTCAGCACCCAGCGGACCTTGCCGCGCGCGAGGCGGTCGGCGAGATCGGGGGCCGAGAGCAGGGTGGTCGCCGGGATCACGACCGCGCCGAACTTGATCGCGGCGAGCATCGTCTCCCAGAGCGGCACCTCGTTGCCGAGCATCAGCAGGATGCGGTCACCGCGCGCCGCGCCCAGCCCGGTGAGGAAGGCCGCGACCTGCGACGAGCGGCGCGACAGCTCGGCGTAGCTCAGGTGCGCCTCGGCGCCCGACTCCTCGAGAATCCGCAGCGCCGGCGCGTCGTTGCCGCGCGCGATCGCGTCGAAGTAGTCGATCGCCCAGTTGAAGCGCTCAAGCGTCGGCCAGGCGAAGCCCGCGCAGGCGGCATTGAGGTCGGTGCGGTGGGCGAGCAGGAAGTCTCTCGCGGCCAGGAATCGGTCGAGCTCGGTCATGTCTTCTCCGGCATCGCCGCCGGCGGCGTGAGCCGGCGACCGAGTCTAATGCCGGTGCCGGCAAGCGTCACGCGCCGACACCGCGCCGAGCGCCGCGAGCCGCTGCGCAGTGGGCGAGCGCGGCGCTCTACCGGCAGCTCGAGGTGGCGACCGTGCCTGGTGCGGGTCACATGAGGCACCATGAGAAACGGGCCGGGGCCGCGCAGGCTGGTTGAGTTTGCGCCCGCGGGCCTTGATGATCGCTGGCCTAGCGTTCGCAACGCGCGAGACACGAGGGGGCTTGCCATGACGACGTTGAAGTCCTGCCCTACGCGGGTCCTGTCCCAGGCATTGATGCTCGGCGGGGTGCTCGCGGGAGCGCTGCCGGCGCCGGCGATTGCGGCTGAGCCCGGTGCCACGGCCGTGGTCCGCTTCGATCCATCGAAGTACTCGCAGGCCGTGACCGACTGCGACCGCATGGCCTCGCACCCGGACGACCCGCATCGCATCGCGCCTGGTCGTGAGCGCCCGGAGATCGACCTGCCGAAGGCGATCGAGGTCTGCCGCGCCGCCGTGCAGGCGGACCCGAAGAATCCGCGGCTGAACTACCTCTACGGCCGCGTGCTCGGCTACAGCGGTCGCGGCGCGGAAGCGCTCGCGAGCCGCCAGGCCGCCGTCGATGCCGACTACCCGCAGGCGCTGTTCGTGATCGGCTACATCACGCTGTTCGGGATGAACCAGCAGCCGCAGGACACCTGCAAGGCCGCCGATATGCTGCGTCGCTCCGCGCTGCAGGAGCGCGTCGCGGGGCAGTTGGGCTTTCCGCGCTACGTGCTGGCCGGCCTGTTCGACGCCTGTCCGGTGCGCAAGGACCGGCAGGAGATGCTCGATTTCGTCGCCGCGGCCCGCCGGCAGTTCAAGGGCGACTACTACAAGGGGCTGCTCGCCGACATGCTCGAAGAAGACCTGAAGAAGCGCCCATGAACTCCAGCGCGGCGCACGCGGCCGGGCCGGCCATCGTCCGCCGTCGCGACGTCGACGGCCGCTTCGGGCAATTACACCTGCGCATCGCGGGCCCGCCGGCCGCCGGAGATCGCCGACTACGCCGCGGCGATGGGCGAAGCGATGGATGCGCTTGGCATCGCTCCCGCCAAGCCCATCACCCCGCGCCATGTGGCCATGTGCTGGGCTCAGCGCCTGAAGCGCGTGTTCGGCATCGACATCGAGACCTGTACCGGCTGCGGCGGGAAGCTCAAGGTGATTGCCAGCATCGAGGAGCCGGGAGGGGCCTCGGCCCCTGATCCAGAGACGGACCTGCGCCGCCGAAGCGGCAGCGGGACGGGGCTACTCGCGCTCGGTGCAGAGCAGGCCGGGATAGAGGGGGATGCGGGTGTCCCATCGCGAAGCCCGGTGACAGGTTCAAGTCCGCTCGCACCGCACGAACAGCCACAGCACCGCAGCGAGGGCTGCGAACGCCGCGCCGATCACCCAGGCGCTCGTCCAGTCGCCACCCGCCACCAGCGCGGCGACCATGGGCTGGCAGACGATGCCGCCGATGTTGCCGCCGGTGTTGAGCACGCCGGTGGCGGCGCCGGTGTCGGCGCGCGCGACGCGCATCGTCGCCGCCCAGTACGGCCCCTCGTTCACCTCCATGGCGAAGAACGCCAGGGTGAGCGCCGCGACCGCCAGCAGGGCGCTGCCCGCTGCGGGGATCGCGACCAACATGATGGCGCCGATCGGCAGACTGACCAGCGGCAACAGCCGGTAGCCGCGCGTGGCGCCGTAGCGCGCAGCGAGACGGTCGGCGAGCACGCCGCCCACCGCCGCACCGACGGCAGCCCCGATCCACGGGATCATCGCCATGACGCCGCTCTCGAGGCCCTTGAGGCCGCGCTGCTCGACCAGGTACATGAACGACCAGAAGCTGATCATGTAGAACACGACGTTCATACAAAGATAAGAGAGCGCGAGCAGCAGGATGTTCCGGTCGAGCAGCACACCGCGCATGCGCGCGAAAGTGAGCGGCGGCGCCGGTGGCACAGCGTCGAGCTCGGCGAGCTCCGCGGGCGTGACCCGCGCGTGCTGCTGAGGCCGATCGCGCCCGAAACGCCACCAGAGGACCGTCAGCAGGAGCGGCGGGAGGGCTGTGAGGAGGATGGCCTGCTGCCAACCGAGCGCGGCGATCATCGCGACCAGCAGTGGCGGCGTCAGCGCACCACCGAGCAACATCCCTGAGGAGATCGTGCCGTTGGCGAGCGCGAACTGGCGCGATGGGAACCAGCGCTCGACCACCGTCGCGAACACCGGAAAGATCGGCCCCTGCCCAAGTCCGAGCAGGGCTTGCGCGAGGAGCAGAACGCCGAGCAGCGCGGCACCGCCGACCACATAAGGCGAGAGCGCCGTGGCGAGGGTCGCGATCACGCCGAGCAAGCCGACCCCTGTGAACACCGCGCGCGGTCCGAAGCGCTGACCGAGCGCGCCGCCCGGCAACTGCGCAGCCGCATACGCCGCGGTGAAAGCGAGGAACAACCAACCGATCTGCTGCTTGGAAAGCTGCAGCGCCGAGGTCAGCTCCGGCGCCGCCACCGAGATGGTGGTGCGTTGCACATAGGCCAACGCGGCGAAGCCGAACATGCAGGCGTAGATCCACCATCGGATGCGCACTGGTCTCACGGGGCGCACTCTGGCTTCATCACAGCGTCAGACCTTCGGGTCCGGATTCTCGGTGTGCCCATCGAGGGTCAGCACCTGACCCGAGATACGCGCACCGCCCGGTGAGGCGAGGAACAGCGCCATCGCCGCGACATCGTCGGCGGTCACGAAACTGCGCAGCGACGTGCCGGCTTCGTAGGCGGCGCGTACGGCGGCGGGCGTCGTGCCTTTGGCGGCGGCCTCGCGCTCGATGACGCGCTCGATGCGCGGGCCTTCGACGCAACCCGGCGCGATGGTGTTGGCGCGGATCCCGAAGGGTCCCGCCTCCATGGCCACGGTCTTCATGAGGCCGTTGACCGCCCACTTGGCGGCGACGTAGGGCGCGCGCAACGGCGTGCCGAACTGGCCTGAGGTGGAGCCTGTGAAGATGATGCAGCCCTGCCGTGCACGCTTCATCAGCGGCAGCGCGCCCTGCGCGGCGAGCACGGCACCACCTAGCGTGATATCCATGCATTCTTTGAATTCTGCGTAGTCCTGGTCTTCGAGCGATGCGGTACGCCCCGAGATGCCCGCATTGGCGCAAAGCACATCGAGTCCACCCCACTCCGCCTCGATGCGTCCGAAAAGTGCGCGCATCGCCGCGGGGTCGGCGACATCCACCCGATCACGCTGCCACCCGATCGGGCATGCGTCGAGCGCTGACAGATCGATATCCGTCACCCAGACACGCGCGCCCGCCGTCGCGAAGGTCTCTGCGATGACGCGGCCGATGCCTGATGCGCCCGCAGTCACCAACACCCGCTGTACGCCGTCCACCAGATCAGAACCAGTTGAAGTTGAAGGAGATGCTCACCCGCTCGGTCGCGGCGCGGTTCGCCGTGACCTCGTGCCGCAGCCAACTCTCGAACAGCACCACTTGACCGGTGCGCGCAGGCACCGTGACCCAGGGCTGCAGATCCGGCGCCGCGTCACGACGGCGCGGCGGCGCGGCCATGAAGCGATCGAGCCGGGGATCCTCCAGCTTCAGACCCGGCGAACCGCTCGGCACGCGCACATAGTAGGTGCCGCTGATCGTCGAGACGGGATGCAGGTGCAGACCGTGCACGACACCAGGGGGCATGATGTTGACCCAACAATCGGTCATGGCGAGCGCGCGGCCTTCGAGGTCGAGCCCGAGCTCCGTCGCGTAGGCACGGACATGTCGCTGGAGGCGTCGCTCCAAGAGGGCGAAGGTCGGCGACAGCCGGTGCATGCGGCTCTGCGAGCCATAGGAGGTGTATCCGCCCGGATAGTTGCGGGCGGACCAACGGCAGCCGGCCTCGTCATCGACACTCAGTTGTCGGCACTCGGCGAGCAGGCGTTTGTTGAAGGCGGCCACGCCGCTGCGCTGCAACGGCGCGACATGGATCAGCGTCGGGAACAGGCGCCGCGTCGCGCTCATCTCTGCGCCTTAGGTTCGGGGCGACCGCGATAGGTCCGCATGAGCACGGCGCGCAGCAATCGATGGAAGTGCCGCGACAGGAACACGAGCACTTTACCGTGCCCCGTGACCACGATCTCGGCGCGGCCGCGGCGCACACCGCGGACGATCTCGCGTACAGCCTTGTCGGTGGGCACGCGCAGCCAAGCCGGCACCGGATCGGGCGCACCGTCCTGCACGATACCGCGGTTGTCGGTACGCCGGATATCGGAGTCCACGAACCCAGGCGACACCAGCGTCACCCCGATGCCATCGCCACGCAGGTCGCCGCGCAGCGACTCGGCGAGGCCACGCACCGCGAACTTGCTCATCGAGTAGGCCGAGGCGCCCGGCGCCGCCACGTGACCGGCCACGCTGCCGATCAGCACCAACCGTCCCCGCGCTTGGCGCAGGCCCGGCAGCGCCTCGTAGAGGGTGCGCAGCAGACCGATCACGTTGGTATCGAGCTGGCGCTGGTAGTCGGCGAGCGTCAAGCGCTGCAGCACCCCGGCTACGCCGAAGCCCGCATTCGCATAGACGATGTCGAGGCCGAGACCGCGTGCGAGCAGCGCTTGCACCGGCCGCGCGACATCGCCGTCGCGGGTGACATCGCCCTCGTGCACCTCGACCTCTGCGGCACCGAGGCCGCGCAGCTCTTCAGCCAACTGTTCGAGCAGCACACGCCGACGGGCGAGCAGCACGAGCCGCGCCCCCTGACGGGCATACGAGCGCGCAAGCTCTGCGCCGATACCCGATGAGGCGCCGGTGATGAGGACGGTCGGGGGCGAAGCGGGCGTGGGCATGACAGAACCAGGTTGACAGGGGGATCCCCAGACGCAAGATAGCAAAAGAACGGCGGCATCGGCCTTCGGGTGGCTCACCGCCGTCGAGGCCGTCATCCAACCGAACGCGATCTGGGTGTCCGAGATCGAGTTACCGGCGATCCTGCGCTGGGGGTCCGTAAGCCCGCGCGAGATAGTCGACGATCCGGCGCGCTTCATCATCCGACAGCGGCGCCTTGAAGGCGGTGCGCATCTTCGCGACCTCCATCTCCCACAGGGCGCGGGTGCCGAACCGCGCGTGCATCGAGACATAGTCAACGCTATGGCAAGAGGTGCAGCGGGCGATGAAAAGTTCGCGGCCCTCGCCGGGCGCAGCCTCTTCCTCGGATACCG
>CALGVD010000133.1 GCA_937920275.1 uncultured Pseudomonadota bacterium | reverse complement strand
ACCAAGCCGGGTACTCCGAGCCCTCCTCCCGTCAAGGCACCCCCCACCGTGGCAGCCCCGAAAACCGCACCCAAACCTGCGAGCAAGCCCGATGGCATCACCGCCCAAGGTATCCGCGTGAACCCTCGGCCGATCGCTCCGCCGCCGCCGACCGACGGCGAGGACAGCGAGGACGGCAGCCTGCTGGCAGGGCCGCGCAACGTTCAGCCCTACCTCATCAGGCGCGGCGAGGAGTACATGAACCGCGAGCAGCTGGAACACTTCCAGCTGATCCTCAACGCCTGGAAGCGGGATCTGATGGAAGAGGTCGATCGGACCGTCAGCCACATGAAGGACGAGGCGGCCAATTTCCCGGACCCGAACGATCGCGCCACCCAGGAAGAAGAGTTCAGCCTTGAACTGCGCACCCGGGACCGCGAGCGCAAGCTCATCCGCAAGATCGACGAAGCCCTGAAGCGCATCGAGGATGGCAATTACGGCTATTGCCTCGAGACCGGCGAAGAGATCGGCGTCAAGCGGCTCGAGGCCCGTCCGGTCGCCACGCTCAGCCTGGAGGCGCAGGAACGCCGTGAGCGGCGCGAGAAGCAATACGGCGACCGCGACGACCGCTACCGCTGAGACCCGCGTGTCGGGCGCTGCGCGAGTCGAGGCGCGAGCCGAGGCGCGTGTCGTCGGTCGCTTCGCCCCCACCCCCTCGGGGCCCCTGCACATCGGTTCGCTGCTCGCCGCGGTCGGCAGTTGGCTCGACGCCCACGCCGCTGGCGGCGAATGGTTGCTGCGCATCGATGACCTCGACGGTCCACGCTGCCGTCCCGAGCACGAACACGCCATCCTCCATGCACTCGATCTGCACGGTCTCAGGCACGACCGCTCGCTCCTGCGGCCATCGAGCGACCCTGCACGCTACGAGCGCGCGCTGCAGACGCTCGCTGCGCGGGGCGTGCTGTTCGAGTGCCGCTGCACCCGGCGCGAGCTTGCGGACGAGGAGCGGGACTGTTGCCTGCGCGACTGCCGCCACCGGGGTCAGCGCAGCCTGCTGCCGTCGATCGACGGCCTTGAGACCTCGCTACGCGTCGATCTGACCGCCCTCGCCCCGATGCGCTGCGCCGATCGCAGCTTGGGCGTGATCGAATTCGATCCTGCGCGCCATCGTGACCTCGTCGTGCGACGGCGCGACGGCATCGTCGCCTACGCGCTCGCCGTCGTGGTGGATGACGCCGCGGCAGGGGTCACTGATGTGGTGCGCGGCGGGGACCTCCTCGCCGGCACCCCGTGGCAGCTCGCGCTGCAGCAGATGCTGGGATTGCCGACCCCGCGTTACCTGCATCTGCCCGTGGTGATCGAGCGCGACGGTCAGAAACTCGCCAAATCCCGCCACAGCGTGGCCTTGGATCCCGCCACGGCGACCGCCAACCTGCGGTCGGTGCTCGGCTGGCTGCGACAACCGTGCACCGGACCCAAAAAAAACGCCGCGGAGCTGTTGGCTGCCGCGGCGTCGGTGTGGGACCCGGCGTGCTTCGCCGGCTCCGCTGAGGTGAGGCTCAGCGAGGATCGAGGTCCTTCATCGACAGGCGCACACGGCCCTGACGATCGACCTCGAGCACCTTGACCTTCACCAGATCGCCTTCGTTGAGCATGTCGGCGACACGCTCGACCCGGTCGTTGGAGATCTGCGAGATGTGCACGAGACCGTCGCGACCCGGCAGGATCGTGACGAACGCGCCGAAGTCCATCAGGCGCGCCACGCGACCCTCGTAGATACGACCGACCTCGACATCGGCGGTGATGAGTTCGATGCGCGCCTGCGCTTCGCGACCCGCCGAACCGTTGACCGAGGCGATCTTGACGGTGCCGTCGTTCTCGATGTCGATGGTGGTGCCGGTCTCTTCGGTGATCTGCCGGATGACCGCGCCGCCCTTGCCGATGACATCACGGATCTTCTCGGGATCGATCTTCATGGTGATGATCGAGGGTGCCCACTCCGACATCTTCTCGCGCGGCGTGGAGAGCACTTTCTCCATCTCGCCGAGGATGTGCAGACGACCCGCCTTCGCTTGCTCAAGGGCGATCTTCATGATCTCGGGCGTGATGCCCTCGACCTTGATGTCCATCTGCAGCGTCGTGACGCCGTCCTTGGTACCGGCGACCTTGAAGTCCATGTCGCCGAGGTGGTCTTCGTCACCGAGGATGTCGGTGATGACCTTGAAACGCTTGCCCTCGAGGACGAGACCCATCGCGACGCCGGCGACCGGGGCCTTCAAGGGCACGCCGGCATCCATCATGGCGAGCGAGGCGCCGCAGACCGAGGCCATGGAGGACGAGCCGTTCGACTCGAGGATCTCGGAGACCACGCGGACGACATACGGGAATTTCTCCATGTCCGGCATCACCGCCGCGACACCACGCCTCGCGAGGTTGCCGTGACCGATCTCACGGCGCTTCGGGCCGGACATCATGCCGGTCTCGCCGACCGAGAACGGAGGGAAGTTGTAGTGCAGCATGAACGGCTCGCGGCGTTCGCCGTCGAGCGCGTCGATGAGCTGTGCGTCGCGCCCGGTGCCGAGCGTGGTGACCACCAGCGCCTGGGTCTCACCGCGCGTGAACAGCGCCGAGCCGTGCGTACGCGGCAGCACGCCGACCTTGATGGTGATCGGCCGGACGGTGGTCGAGTCGCGGCCATCGATGCGCGGCTCACCGGAGAGGATGCGCTCGCGGACGATGTTGCTCTCGAGCTTGTAGAGCTGGTCATCGACCTGGTCGGCCGTGAACTTCGGCGCGTCACCGGCGCTCAGCTGCTCGATGGCGGCCTTCTTGATCTCGCCGACGCGGGTGTAGCGCGCCTGCTTCTCGATGATGCGATAGGCGTCGGAGAGAGAACCGTGCGCTGCAGCCGACACGGCCGCCTCGAGCTCCGCGGTGGCGGCGCCCTGCTTCCAGTCCCAACGGGTCTTGCCGCATTCCTTGACGAGTTCGTTGATGGCGTTGACCACCACCTGCATCTGCTCGTGGCCGAAGACCACGGAACCGAGCATCACATCCTCGGAGAGACAGTCGGCCTGGGATTCCACCATCATCACACCGTCACGGGTGCCGGCGACGACGAGATGCAGGTCCGATTCCTTGAGCTGCTTGGCGGTCGGGTTCAGGATGTACTGACCATCGGCGTAGCCGACGCGGGCGGCGCCGATGGGGCCGTTGAAGGGCGCGCCCGACAGGGCGAGCGCCGCCGAGGCACCGATCATCGCCGGGATATCGGCATCGATCTCGGGATCGAGCGAGACGACCGTCGTGACGACCTGCACCTCGTGGTAGAAGCCGTCCGGGAACAGCGGGCGGATCGGGCGGTCGATGAGGCGCGAGGTCAGCGTCTCTTTCTCCGTCGGCCGGCCTTCGCGCTTGAAGAATCCGCCCGGGATGCGGCCCGCAGCGTAGGTCTTCTCTTGGTAGTTGACGGTGAGCGGGAAGAAATCGCGACCGGGGGTGGCTTTCTTTGCGGCGACCGCGGTGCAGAGCACGACGGTGTCACCGAACTTGACCACCACTGCGGCGCTGGCCTGACGGGCCATCTCGCCGGTCTCGATGCTGAGGGTGTGGGGGCCGTACTGGAATGACTTTTTGAACACGGACACGCGGGTTACCTCGCGGATGAAAGGGGGATACGAAAAGACCGCGCCGGGGTACGGTCGCGGTCTTTGCGGGGGGGGGTCTGCTTAGCGGCGCAACCCGAGACGCTCGACGACTTCCTGATACTTCTGAGGCTTGCTCGCCTTCAGGTAGTCGAGAAGTTTACGACGCTGGTTGACGAGCTTCACCAGACCGCGACGCGAGGAGTGGTCCCCGGCGTGGGCGTTGAAGTGCGCGCCGAGTCCGGTGATGCGCTCGGAGAGGAGCGCGATCTGGACTTCGGGGGAGCCGGTATCCTTGGGGTCACGGCTGAATTGGGACAGGATCCCTGTCTTTTTCTCGGTGCTGAGAGGCATTCTGAAAAATCCTTCGAAATCTTAGGTGTTAGGTCGCTTGGAAGGGGGCGGATTCTACCCGCTAGGGGGCCGGGCGACAAGTCGCTTCGGCACCACACGGCCGACGGCGACCACTTCGCCGAGACCGAGGAACGCCCCGCCCGCCTCCCGCAGGCGTACCCGCTGCCCGGGCTGCGACACCCCGGGGACGGTCACCGCTTGGCCGTGCAGCAGCCGCCGCGTGTCCTCGGCATCGAGTTCCACGGCCAGCAACTGGGGTAAAGCCTCGAACGCCCCCAAGAGGGGCAGCGGGGGCCGCAGCGCGGTCGCCTCGGCGGACAGCCCGGCGGCCCGTCCGGCCTCGGCGGAGGCTTCGACCTCTGCCATCGTCACGAGCCGCTCCACGCCGAAGGGTTCGACCTGCTCCCGGCGCAGCGCCGACACATGGCCGACCGTGCCGAGCGCACGCGCCAGATCCTCCGCCAACACCCGGACATAAGTGCCCTTGCCACAGACCACCCGGCAATCGAGCGCGCTCGGCAGGCCTGCGGCGGTCTCCAGACCGATCAACTCCAGGCGGTCGATGTGGATGCGCCTCGGCTCACGCACGACTTCCTTGCCGGCGCGGGCAAGCTTGTAGAGCGGTTGTCCACCTTGCTTGATGGCCGAGAACATAGGGGGGACCTGCAGCGACTCGCCCAGGAAACGGCCCATCTCCGCCTCGACCTGCGCGGTCGTGAGCGCCGATACCGCCGCCCGCTCGACCACATCGCCTTCGGTGTCACCGGTCGCAGTACGGGCGCCCAAGGCGACCGTGAACCGATAGACCTTGCGCCCTTCGAGGATCTCGCCGGCCACTTTGGTCGCCTCGCCGAGGCAGATCGGCAGCATGCCGGAGGCGAGCGGATCGAGACTGCCGACATGGCCGGCTTTGGCCGCGCCGAGCAACCGCCGGACCCGCAGACCAGCGGCGGTCGAGGACAGCCCGAGCGGCTTATCGAGCAGCAGTATCCCGTCGATCAACGCGGGTCGCCGTCGTCCCGCGGCTCGCCGGGGGATGTCTCGCTGCGTACCGCATCGTCGATGAGGCGGGTCAGACGGTCAGCGCGCTCGATGCTTTCATCGAACACGAACTCGAGTCGTGGCGCGTGGCGCAGGCTCAGACGGCGACCGACCTCGCCGCGCAGATAGCCCGATGCACGGGCGAGGCCCTCTTGCACCTCGGCGGTGTCCTGCTGCCCGCCGAACGGCACGAACAGCACGCGTGCGACGCTGAGATCGGGAGCGACCTGCACCGCCGTGAGCGTGACCATGCCGACCCGCGGATCCCGCACTTCGCGCGAGATCAACTCGGCGAGCACCCGCTGCATCTCTGCGCCGATGCGCTGCTGCCGAGCCTTGCCGGCCATCAGGTGATCGCTCGGGCCACCTCGACGCGCGAGTAGCACTCGATCTGGTCGCCGACCCGCACATCTTGGTAGTTCTTCACACCGATGCCGCACTCGGTGCCTGCACGGACCTCGCCGACATCGTCCTTGAAGCGACGCAGCGATTCGAGCGCGCCTTCGAAGATGACGACGTTATCGCGCAGCACGCGGATCGGGTTGTTGCGCTTGACCGCACCTTCGAGGATGAGGCAACCGGCGACGACGCCGAACTTGCTCGAACGGAACACATCACGCACCTGCGCGGTGCCGACGATCTGCTCCTTGACCTCAGGCGCCAGCAGCCCGCTCATGCGCTGTTTGATGTCGTCGATGGCTTCGTAGATGATCGAGAAATAGCGGAGATCGATGCCGGTATCTTTGACCATCTCACGCGCGCCGGAGTCTGCGCGGGTGTTGAACCCGAGCACCATGGCGTTCGAAGCGGCCGCCAGCTGCACATCCGAGGCGGTGATGCCACCGACGCCGCTCGCCACCACCTTGACCTGCACCTCGTCGGTCGAGAGCTTGTTGAGCGCATCGCGCAAGGCCTCGGCACTGCCCTGCACATCTGCCTTGATGAGCACACCGATGACGCCGGCCTTGGCCTCGGTCATCTGCAAGAACACATCGCCGACCGCGGCGGCCTGCTTGGCGAGCTTCACATCGCGGAACTTGCCTTGACGGTACAACGCGACCTCGCGGGCCTTGCGCTCGCTCTCGGCGGCGAGCAATTCATCGCCTGCGTTGGGCGCGCCGGAGAGCCCGAGCACCAGCACCGGCATGGAGGGTTTAGCCTCCTCGACCGACTTACCGCTTTCATCGAACATCGCTCGCACACGGCCGAATTCCTGACCGGCGACGATCGGGTCGCCGAGTCGCAGCGTGCCCTTCTTGACGATCACCGTGGCGACCGCACCGCGACCCTTCTCCATGCTCGCTTCGATGATGTTGCCGGAGGCAAGACCGTCGAGCGGCGCGGCGAGTTCGAGCACTTCGGCCTGCAGCAGGATCGCATCGAGCAGCTTGTCGACGCCCTCGCCGGTGAACGCCGAGACATTGACGAACATGTTCTGTCCGCCCCACTCCTCCGGGATCACCTCTTGCTTGGAGAGTTCCTGGCGCACCCGGTCCGGATCCGCCGTCGGCTTGTCCATCTTGTTGACCGCCACCACGATCGGCACGCCTGCCGCGCGCGCGTGCTGTACGGCCTCGAGGGTCTGCGGCATGACGCCATCGTCCGCCGCGACCACCAACACCACCACATCGGTGGCGCGGGCGCCGCGCGCGCGCATCGCCGTGAAGGCCGCGTGGCCCGGCGTGTCGAGGAAGGTCACACCGCCCCTTGGCGTACGCACATGGTACGCACCGATGTGCTGGGTGATGCCGCCCGCCTCGCCTGAGGCGACCTTGGCCTTGCGGATGTAATCGAGCAGCGAGGTCTTACCGTGATCGACATGGCCCATGACCGTGACCACGGGCGGCCGTGGCAGTTTTTCGATGACCGAGCCATCGACGCCCTGGATATCGGTCTCGACCTCGTTGTCGCGGAGGAGCTTGGCGGTATGGCCCATCTCCTCGACCACCAGCACCGCCGTCTCTTGGTCGATCGGCTGGTTGATGGTGACCATCAAGCCGAGGTTCATCATGACCTTGATGACTTCGGTGGCCTTGACCGCCATCTTTTGAGCGAGTTCCTGGGCGGTGATCGTCTCGCCGACGCCGACCTCGCGGATGACCTTCGCGGTCGGCAGCTCGAAGCCGTGCCGCTGCTCGACGCCCATGGGCGCCTTGCGCTCGCGGACGCGTTGCTTTTTCTTGCGGCGCGACGCATCGCCACCGATGTGCAGCTCCGCGCGCCCGTACTTCGTGCGACGGTCGCGGTCGGCTTCGGCGGCCGTCTTGACGGGCTTGGCCTCGACCACAGCGCGCTCAGGTGCAGCGGGCGCTTCGGTCCGACCACGGGCTCGGCCCGAACGATCGGCGTCGGTCTGCTCACGATCACGCTGCTCGGCCAAGCGCCGGGTTTCCTCGGCGGTCTTGCGGGCGGTCGCCTCTTCTTCGATGCGTCGGCGGTTCTCCGCCTCGAGGCGCTCAGATTCACGGCGCTCGTGCTCTTGACGGTCGCGCTCGAGCTTTGCGGCTTCTTCGACCTCGCGCGCCTTGATCTCGGTCTCCGGCGCGGCGGCGCGTGCTTGCTCTTCGAGCACATCACGCTTGATGTAGGTGCGTTTGACACGCACCTCGACGTTGACCGTGCGCGCACGCCCGGTGGCGCCGGCGAGCTTGATCTCGCTCTGTTGCTTGCGCTGCAGGGTGATCTTGCGCGGCGCGGCGGTCTGGTTGACCTCCTCGCTGCCCTGCCCGTGGCTGCGACGCAGGTGCGACAGCAGCTCAAGCTTGGCGTCGTCGCTGATCCGATCGTCCGGACCTTGGACCTTGATGCCCGCCTGATCGAGCTGCACCAGCAGCTTCTCGACCGGTACTTTGAGCACCTCGGCGAATTGGGAAACCGTTACATCGGCCATGGATACCTCAACCGTGGCCCGCCGCGAACCAGTGCTCACGGGCCTTCATGATGAGCTGACCGGCCTCTTCGGCGGTCAGCCCTTGGATGTCGAGCAGGTCATCGACGGCCTGTTCCGCAAGGTCTTCACGGGTGCGCACACCGCGCCGCGCGAGCGCGAGCGCAAGATCCGGCTGCATGCCCTCGAGCAGCAGCAGATCGTCGGCGGGCAGCTGCGAGTCGAGGTTCTCCTCGGTGGCGATCGCCTGCGTCAGCAACACATCGCGCGCGCGGCTGCGCAGTTCCTTGACCATGTCCTCGTTGAACTCCTCGATGGAGCTGAGCTCGGACTGCGGGACATAGGCGATCTCTTCGACGGTGGAGAAGCCTTCCTGCACGAGGATCGTGGCGACGTCCTCGTCGACATCGAGCTGCTTCATGAAGTTCTCGACCAGCGTGCGCGCCTCGGACTCGCTCTTCGCCTCGGCTTCGGTCTCGTTCATGACGTTGAGGTCCCAGCCGGTGAGCTGGCTCGCGAGGCGGATGTTCTGCCCGCCGCGGCCGATGGCCTGCGAGAGCTTCTCCTCGGAGACCGCGATGTCCATGCTGTGGGAGTCTTCATCGACGACGATGGACATCACCTCGGCAGGCGACATCGCATTGATGACGAACTGCGCCGGGTTGTCGTCCCACGGGATGATGTCGACGCGCTCGCCCGCGATCTCGTTGGAGACCGCCTGCACGCGCGAGCCGCGCATGCCGACGCAGGCGCCGACCGGATCGATGCGCGGGTCGTTGCTGCGCACCGCGATCTTGGCGCGGATACCGGGGTCGCGCGCGGCACCCAGGATCTGGATGAGGCCCTGACCCACTTCCGGCACCTCGAGCTTGAAGAGCTCGATCAGGAACTCCGGCGCCGAACGCGTGAGGAAGAGCTGCGGGCCGCGCGGCTCGGAGCGCACTTCTTTGAGGAAGGCCTTGATGCGATCCTGCGGCTTGACGAGCTCGCGCGCGATCATGTCGATGCGCGAGACGAACCCTTCGGCGTTGCCGCCGAGGTCGACGAAGATACCGTTGCGGTCGACACGCTTGACGACGCCGCTGACGAGCTGCCCGATGCGCTCCTGATAGGCCTCGACCACCTGCGCACGCTCGGCCTCGCGCACTTTCTGCACGATCACCTGCTTCGCCTGCTGCGCGGCGATACGGCCGAACCCGACCGACTCCATCGGCTCCTCGACGAAACCGCCGATCTCGGCCTTCGGATCCACATCGATCGCATCGTCGAACCGCAGTTCGCGGTCCGGCGTCTCGAGATCCCGCGAGTCATCCGCCAGCACCTTCCAACGGCGGAAGGTCTCGTACTCGCCGCTCTTGCGGTTGATGGTGACGCGCACGTCCCACTCCTCGCCGTGCTTCTTGCGGGTGGCCGACGAGAGCGCCGCCTCCAACGCTTCGAAGATCACTTCCTTGTCGACGCCCTTCTCGTTCGAGACGGCATCGACCACCAGCATGATTTCCTTGCTCATCAGTCAGTCCTCAGTTGCTCCCTCGTTGCCCTCAGGCCACGAGGCGCGCCTTGCCTATCTCGGTGAACGCCACCTGGACCGGCGCTCCATCGACTTCCAGTTCCACACCGATGTCGGTCACCCGCACCAGCGTCCCCGTAAAACGCCGCCGTCCGTCCCGCGGCAGTTGCAGCTCGAGCCACACCCGCGCGCCGACGAAGCGGCTGAAGTGCGGCGGCTTGCGCAGCACCCGATCGAACCCCGGCGAGGACACCTCGAGGGTGTACGCACCAGGCACCGGATCTTCGACATCGAGCAGCGCCGACACTTCGCGGCTGACCTTCTCGCAGTCCTCGATCCCGATATGTCCCTCGCGGCCGGCAGGCAGATCGAGATAGATCCGCACCACGCCTGAGCGCGGCGCCGAGGCCCACTCGATGTCGACCAACTCGTAGCCGAGTTGCTCGACCAAGGGCTCGAGCACACCCAGCAACTTGTCGCGTATCGCGCCTGTTGTCGCCATGCGTCTTGCCCTCGACCTCAGCCCCCGAAAGGGTTCCCAAAACGAAAAAAGCCCCTCGGGGGGCTTCTCCAAAAAGCGCGTGCCCTAAAGGCACTTGCAGGTCCGGATCGACACCCGACCCTGCAATGTGGGGCCCGAGACCCCACAAGAATGCGAATCATAAAGGAAAGCGGCGGGGCATACAAACCCCGCCGCCCGACCGCCGGGCGTCCCGGCGCTACTTCGCGGGGGCCTGCGGCCCGAGCCACCGGGCGAGCCAGTCGTGGATCTCCTGATAGAAGAGCTTGCTGTTCTCGCCCTTCAGGACCCAGTGGTTCTCGTCCGGGAAGACCACGAGCCGACTCGGCACCTGCTGGCGCTGCAGCGCCGACCAGTACTCGAGCGAATTGTTGAGCGGCACCCGGAAGTCCTGCTCGCCGATGGTCACCAGCGTCGGGGTCTTGAACTGCGCCATGTACCGGATCGGGTTCTGCTCACGCCAGACCGGGCCCTGCTCCCAGACCGGTCCGCCGTTGTTGATCTCGCGGCCGTAGATGGTGTCGCTCGTGCCCCACTGCGACTCGAGGTTGACGAGACCCGCGTGGCTCACGAGGCACCGGTAGCGCGTCGTCGTCGCCTGCAGCCAGTTGGCGAGGTGCCCGCCGTAGCTCGCGCCACCCGCGCACTGCCGCGAGGCGTCGATGAAGGCGTTGTCCCGCAGCGCGATGTCCGCGGCCTCGTTGGTCTCATCGCCCGCCGTGCGCAGCGGGTCGCCCTGGATGCTCTGCGCGAAGGCCTCGCCGAAGCCCGTCGAACCGCTGTAGTTGGTGAGCAGCACCACATAGCCCGGCGCCGCCAGCAAGTGGTAGTTCCAACGCAGCACCCATTGGTCGCGGAACATGGTGTGCGGCCCGCCGTGGATCACGACGAACAGCGGGTATTTCTTCGAAGCATCGAAGCCGGGTGGCAGCACCATCATGTTGTGGATGCGGCGGCCCTGACGGCTCGTGAACCAGAAGTGCTTCACCGGCTCGAGGTCGAGGGGCTTCACACGCTCGCTGTTGAACGCCGTCAGCGCCTCGTGGCCGCGCTTCGCGGGGTCGATGCGCACCACCTCCGGCGGCTCGGTCGCGCTTTCATAAAGGGCGACGATGACCGGCGCAGCACCGCGCGCTCCACCGCTGCCTTGCGCGATGGCGAGGTTGCTATAGACGCCGCGCGTCATGTCGAAGGCGAGTGAGACCGCGGCCTTACCGTCGCCCCGGCCGTCGATCGGCGCCGAGAAGACTTTCTCGTGACCGGCCTCCTCGGCGAGGAGATACACACGGCGCGAGTCGGCGGTCGGCGCGAACGAGGTCACCGCACGGTCCCAACCCGCCGTGAGGAGGCGCGGTGCACCGAGCGGCGCGCCCGCCGCGGCGCCGTTCCAAGGGAACGCGGCGAGTTCGGTGAGGGTATAGACCTTGTCGGAGGCGCGGTCGCGGGTCGCGAGCAGCGTACGGCCGTCCGGCGTGAAGGTCGGCGAGCCCCAAGAATGCTGATCGACGGTCAGCCGGCGTGGCTCGGTGCCATCGAGACCCACATGCCAGAGCTGCGAGGTGGTGAACGAATACGCGGCTTTGTTGCGGTCGGTGCTGGCGACGAACACCAGACCCTGACCGTCGGGCGTCCACACGGCCGTGAGGCCACCGCCCTCCCCGCCCTGACCGGCGAAGCCCGGCGCTTTCACGAGTTCGGAGTTCGCGAGCAGGTTACGCGGCTCGCCTGCGGCGAGATCGAGCACCCACAAACGCGGCTTCCGATCCTCGAGCCAGCGGTCCCAATTACGGATCGGGAAGCCGTCGTAGATGCGCGCATTCCACTTGCGCGCCTTGCGCTCGGCAGCGATGCGCTTGTTGTCCGACTCGAGCAGCGCACCCGGATAGTCGGTGCTGCTGAAGGCGATCTTGCGGCCGTCCGGCGAGAACTTGGGCGAGCGAGCGCCGTTGGTCAGCGTCGTCAGCCGCTGCGCCTCGCCGCCGCGCAGGTCGAGCAGGTAGAGCTGGTCGGTGTCGTCGCCGTCGCGCTTGGCCGAGAAGGCGAGCCGCGTACCGTCCGGGCTCCAGGCAGCACCGCCCTCGCCGCCTGCGGTGCCCGTGAGACGACGCGCCTTGCGGCCGTCGGTGCTGCGCGTCGGGATCAGCCAAAGATCAGAGACCTGCGCCTTCGGGTCATAGGCGGGCTCCGTGATCGAGGCGACCACCCATTGGCCGTCCGGGCTCGGCTGCGGCGCGCCGACCCGGCGCATGAGCCAGAGGTCCTCGTGCGTGATCGTGCGGGGGGCGGTGGTGGTGGTGGCCGAAGATCCGGCCACGGTCGACGCAGCTGCCGCAGCAGGCGCCGCGCTTGCGACGGATGCTGCCAGTGCGAACCCTGCGATACCTGCCCACAAC
>CALGVD010000132.1 GCA_937920275.1 uncultured Pseudomonadota bacterium | reverse complement strand
CTGTGACAGGAGGACCTTCAGCGTCCTTCGGGGTCGCCACCACAGCGCCCTGTGCGGCTGGAGCGGCCGCGGATGGCGCAGCCACCGGTGCCGTTGCAGCACGCTCGAGCGGCAGGCCGCGCTGCTCGAGGATGTCCCGGTGACGGATGGCCGTGGCGCCCTGATATATCCCGTCGACCGGCACACCGAGTACCACCTGCAGATCGCGGACCGCCTGTCCGCGCTGCTGCCAACGGAATCTTTGGCTCAACAAGCTCTCGGTGGTGAACATCATCAGGCGCGGACGCCCTATGGTCTTGAGACAACCCCATCCGGAGAAGCCCACGGGACGCTCGAACCGGCCGTCCGGGCGCATCCAGCCTTGGGTCGACACACGGTTCGCGACGATGATCTGCTCAGCGGGTGTCGCTTGGTCCGGGGTCGGCGCGAACTCGCGTCCGCCCCACTGTCGCCAGGTGCCGACATAGATCCCGAGACCGCCGGCGTACTCGCCACCGTTCTGCCAATCGTTGCCGGTCTCGCAACGCGCCATCGTCTGCCAGAAAGAGTCCGGCGCCATCGGTCGCGTATACCGTTCCAAGGTCGGCGCGTAGTCCTCTGGTTCCGAGGCCTCCGGCATGATCGGCGCCAACAACCTGCGAGGTTCCTCCACAGCGACGGGCGCTTCAGCTTTGCGGAAATCCCCTGCAGCCACCACGGCATCGACGAACGCCCTCATCCCCGAACCGGTCAGGTGCACGCCGTCCTGGACGAAGAATTCAGGACGCCCGTCCGACAAAGAATGCCAATCGACCAGCACCGCGTTCGGATACTGCGGTACCACCGTCTCCAGCAGGCGGTTGTTGGCGGCCATCCAGCGCCGCGGAACGCGGGAGTTCACCACCAGGACGCGTTCCCGGTCGCGGAGCATGTCGAGCATGGCGCGCAATTGCCGCTCGGAGATATAGCCGTTGGTGCCGAGGTGGATCAACACCTTCGGCTGCAGATCCCCGGCGCCGCGGATGCGCTCGAGCATCTTGAGGACATCCGCCGCTTGCCATCCGACGGTGGCATACACCGAAGCTCCGTCGATGCCTCGCTCGACGGCGCTGCGCGCGCCGAGCACCACGGAATCGCCGATCACCGTGAGCTGGCCGGCATACCCGCGCACCAACGGTGGCGGTGGCCGGGTCGTACCAGCGACACCTGCCGCGTTCGAGGCGGCCGCGATCTCGGTGGCCGGCGCCGCCATCGTTCCCGCCACACCGGCGGTCGATGCCCGACCCGCAGCGATCGTCGGACTGTTGAGCGCCTTGGCCGTCCCCGCGACCGGTCGCTGCGCCGGGGCGAGGATGAACACCGCGACGCAGCTGAGCGCAGCGAGCACGCCACCGGCGAACTGCGAGCTCGGCGAGGCGCGGTCGAGTCGGCGGCCGAGGATCGGTGCCTCCACGAAACGATAGGACGCCGCCGCCAGTGCGAAGGTCAGCACGATGCGCAGCGTCAGCGCTTGGTCGTGGCTGAGGGCGAGGTCGACACCCGGGCGTGTCAGCATGAACACCGGCCAATGCCAAAGATAGATACCGTACGATCGCTCGCCGATCCACTTGAGGGGCTGCAGATCGAGCAGTCTGCCGGTCCATCCCGGCATCATGCAGGCGATGATGAGTGCGACGCTCGAGAGCGCAGAGAGCGCAAAGCCCCACGGATAGAGCCACGGATGGTTCTCGCTCACCCGCGAGAACAACAACAGCGTCCCGGCGAGACCCGCCACCCCGAACAGCGTGCCACCCCAGACCGCCGACGGCCCCGCGGCCGCAGCGAACGCGCCCAGCCGCGGTGCAGCCGCAGCCAACGCCGCGCCGGCCAACAGGCCAGCGGCATGGGTATCCGTCCCGAAATAGACCCGACTGACCTCCATGGTCTCCGGGAACCCGAGCCTCTGCGCCAGCACGCCCATCCAGATGACGGAGGCGAGCGCGGCGATTGCGGCGACCCAGCCGAGCAGGCGTCGTCCGCCGCGCGAGGCCAGCGCGAGCACGATCAATGGCCAGATGAGGTAGAACTGCTCCTCGATGGCGAGCGACCAAAGATGCTGCAACAGCGGCTGCCTGCCGATGTACTCGAAATAGGAGAGCTGCTGAAGGATGAAATGCCAGTTGGTGACGAACAGCACCGACGCCATCGCATCCTTGCGCAACAACGGCAGTGCGTCCGGCGCCCACACCGCTGCTGCGAGCGCCGCGCCGCCGATGACGAGCAACATCGCCGGCAAGATCCGCCGCGCCCGACGCAGATAGAAATCCCGGAACGAGATCCGCCCGCTGCGCTCGAGTTCGGTGAGCAGCAGACGGGTGATGAGGAACCCGGAGATCACGAAGAAGAGATCGACGCCGAAGAAGCCGCCACGGGCCGCCAAGACATCCGCATGGAACGCCATCACGCCGAGCACGGCCAAGGCCCGCAAGCCGTCGATACCGACGATGCGGGAAGATCCGGAGGCTGCGACAGTCGCCGCTTGCGCGCCGGGATCGGTGGAGTCGGTCGTCAGGGTCGGCACGCGCCGCATCCTACCGCAATGGGGTTGCCGAGTCGCGGCACCCTCACCGTGGCGGCCGCCCCCGGCGAAGGCGGATCAGCGGCGGCGTGGCCAGGGCAGCATGGCGAAGGCCACGCACAAAAATCCGCCGAGCGGGAACAGCCACGGGAAGGCGACCCAACCTCCCTCGGGGCCCAGTCCGAGATGCCGTGCATTGGCCACCACCAGCACCCCGATCATCGAGGCGGCTACGCCGAGCGCCAGGCTGTGTATCCGTTCGCGCGGCACGAACAGGGCGAGCAGGAACAGACCCAACATCGGCCCATAGGTATAGGCCGTCATCTGGAAGGCGAGCGGCACGAGCTGCTCGCCACGGCCTGCGAGTGAGAACGCAAAGATGCCGAGCACCACACCCCAGGCGACGACGAAGACCCGTGACAACCACAAAGCACGCGCGGGCGTCAGCGTCCCGGCGCGGTGCCCGTCATGGAACATCGTGAGCGTGGTCTCGGCGAGCGCCGAGAGCACCGGACTCGCCATCGCCGCAGCGAACAGCGCCGCCACCATGAAGCCGCGGAGACCGACCGGCAGCTCCGAGAGGATGAACGCCGGGAAGATGCGGTCCCCTTTCTCCTGCACCAGCGGCGCGAACGCGGGATCGAGCGGATTGAACTCGTAGAATCCCCACAGTGCGAGCCCGACCGTCAGGAACAGCACCACAACGAGCTCGCCGGCATTGCTCCAGTACAACGCCAAGCGCGCCTCGCGCACCGAGCGGCAGCACAGCATGCGCTGCGTGTTGAGTTGATCCGTGCCATAGGCGGCCAAGTTCTGGAACGGCATCGCGAACACACCCGCCCAGAGCGTGAACTGCAATGTCGGGTCGAGACTGAGATCGAGCACGCGGGTCTTGCCGGCTTCGGCGCCCGCCTCGAGCAAGCCCCCAAGCCCCCCCGGATACACCTGCGTCACATAGAGCACCGCCACCACGCCACCCGCGACCAACATCACGAACTGCAGCACATCGGTCCAGACCACGGCCCGTACACCCCCGAGCCATGTGCTCACCACCGCTGCGCCGATCGAGATCGCGATGCACCAACCGAAACCGAGGCCGGTCAACAGCTCGAGCACCAGCGCGACCGCGTAGACGCGCACGCCCTGCCCCAACACCGCACCCAAGAAGAACAGCAACGCGGCGACCCTGCCGAACACGGGGCCGAGACGGTCGCGGATGTAGTCGTAGGGGCTCGCGTAATCCTTTGCATAGAGACGCGGCATGATGAAATGCCCGATCACCCACTTCGAGATCACGCCGGCGAGCGCGAACTGCAGGTAGCGATAGTCGCCGCCCTGTGCGAACACCAGCGCCGGCACACCGATGAAGGTCACGCCGCTGATCGCGGTCGAGACGATGGAAGCCGCGACGGCAGGCCACGGCAAGCTGCGTGAGCCGAGGAAGTACTCGTGGGTGCCGGTCTGCCGTCCCTGCACGCGATGGCTGATCAACCAGACGAGCGCGAAGTACGCGGCGACGACCAGCCAGTCGACCGTATGGAAATAGGATCCCACGCGCGACGGTCAGCGCGATGCCGCGGGCGCGCCCGCAGGCGGCAGGCGACGGCCCGAGCCGACACCCGGGTACACGCGACCGTTCGCGCCCGGGTGGGCATAGCCGTTGATCAAGACGCGGCGTGGTGCGAGCGAATGGTTGGCGGTGCTGCCGTGCACGGCATACGGGCCGAACAGGATCACCGATCCGGCCTCGCCGATGAGGGTCTCGGCGCGCGAGGCATCGACCACATCGCCACCCCCCGCGCCCATCGGCGTGCCGTAATCGAAAGGCGTGTCGCTCAGGCGACCGCGCGCATCGGTACGCACGGCGTCCTGCGGTACGAACTGCAGCGGCCCGTTGTCGGCACGCATGTCGTCGACCGCGAGCAGCGTCTGCACATAGGAGCCGCGCCCGTTCAGGTCATGCCAGGTCCCCGGCCCCTTGTCGCGGTGCTGGATATCTTGGTGCCAGTCGAAGGACACGCCGTCACCCGGCATCTTGAAATGCGCCTGACAGAGCAACTGCTCGCAGTGGTCGCTGCCGAGCAACTGAAGCGCGGGCCCGACCAGCCTCGGGTCGGCGCTGAGCGACAGCAGATCCGGTTCTGCGCCGCCCGCCCAGACGACCCGCTGCACCACGACATCGTCGCCGCGGTCGGCGAGGACGAAACGCGCGCCGTCGTGGTCTTGCGTGCTGCGCAACCGCTGCGCAGTGGCATGCAGCCGCTCGAAAGCGGCGCGCACCGGCGCGAGTTCCGGAGCGCGGAAGAGTCCCGGCAACAGGACCCAACCGCGCCCGAAGAATTCATCCACCTGCCCCGAGGACAGCCGGAGGGCGCTCACCGCGATGCTGCCGTCAGAAGCGGTACTCGGCGAACAGCGTGAAGCTGCGGTTGCGCGGGTCGGCCACGCGCGGCTCCCAGGAGCTTCCGGCGCCGGTGTTGCTGTCGTAGGTGATGGCGAACGGCGGATCCTCATTGAAGAGGTTCTTGATGCCTGCAGTCACCGACAGGCCTTCGATACCGCGCCAGGTCACCGTCGCATTGTGGGTGATGTAGCTGTCGACGCGACGGTCGACCGCCGGCGGCGAGACGATGCCGGCGGTGACGCCCGGCAGCTCCTGGTTCCGGTAGCCCGAGCGGTAGAGCTGCGAGAAGGACGCGCTCCAGTCGCCGCGCGTGAACGAGAAGAACGCGTTGTGCTTCCACTCGAGGCCGAGATCGCCCGCAAAGGTGAACGCACCGACCTCGCTCAGCCCGAACGGCAGGCTCGGAGCGGCCTTGGACCGCTTCTCGAGGATCTTGCTGCCGTCGATCCCTGCGCGCCAGCGACCGCCCCAGGCCTCGCCACGCAGCGCCATCGTGATGTCGATGCCCTCGGTCTTGCTCTCACCGGCGTTGGCCACGCGCTGGTCGATCGCGACAAGGTTACCGGCCGCATCGCGGATGTAGCGGTCCTCGAAGGTGGAATAGTTGGCCGCCAGCGTCTGCAGCGTCAGGATCTGCAGCGTGCCCGTACGGTTGATGCGCCACCAATCGATGGACATGTTGAAGTTGTCGAGCGGCTCGAAGACCATGCCGAAGCTCATTTGGTCCGATTCCTCAGGGCCGAGGTCCGGCTTGCCGCCGTTGATGATGTTCGGCTGCACCACTTCGCATCCCGGCTTGGTGATGTCCGGACGCCCACCGGGGCACTTGCCCGGATCCGCCAAGTCACGGCCGGTATAGAGGGCGGTCGTCGATGCGTTGTAGATCTGGTTGAAGGACGGCACACGGAACCCGGTGCTGTAGGAACCGCGCAGCATGATCTGATCGACCGGACGGTACTTGATCGAGAGCTTCGGGTTCACCGTCGAACCGAAACCGTCGTACTCGTCGCGGCGCACAGCGCCGGTGAGTTCCATACCGGTGACGATCGGTACCATCACCTCGGCATACACCGCCTTCACATCACGCTCCACGCCGGCGAGGGCGTTACCGTTATCGAAGGGTGCCGCGATGATGACCGGGCGCGCCGATGCGGCACGCTGGTCACCGTTGAACTTGTATTCCTCGCGGCGCCAATCGACACCGACCGCCGCGAGCACATCGCCCGCCGGCAGCGCGAACAAGGGACCCGAAGCCGACGCGTCGACCTGCGTCATCGAGAACTTGCCGCCGTAGAGGATCACGCCCTCGGCTGAGGCGCCCTTGAGCAGATCCAACGCGGCCTGCGACTGGGTCTCACCCGGATTCAGGAAGACATTGATCACGCCGGTGTTGAGCGCGTCGATGATGCCGTTGGCGATGATGTTGCCGGACGCGTCGCGCGTGGTGTTGCGGTAGTAGTAGCCAGAACCGAGCTCGGATTCGGATTCGCTGAACGCGTGCGACACGCCGCTGCGATAGGTCCAGCCCTCGAGCGGCAGCGGGCCATCGGCACCGATGAAGGCGCGGAAGGTGTCGGTGGTGGTCTCGATCTCGCGCCGACCGCACTCCATGCAGCGCCAGCGGTAGGACATGGGCAGGCCGCGCCGCGGCTCGAGCGTCGGAAAGACCGCGACCAATTGGTTGAACACGCGGTCGTAGACCGGCGCCGATGTCGCGTTGCGGGGGAAGGCGTAGTTCTGTGTGCTGGTGTTCGGTGTGATCTGCAGGTTCGAGAACCGCTTGGCGGAATCGGCGGTCGAACCGGTCAACTCCGCCGCGAGCTCGTGCTCACCGAGACGGAACACGCCGCGACCGACGAAGCTCACGGTCTTGATGGGCTGCTGCAAGACCGCCGCGCGACCGGTGTCCCAAGCGCAGGCGAACTCCGCTTGCGGGAAGTTCCAGAGCTGGGTGTCGTAGGCCTGCATGCCGTCGATCTGATTACAGCCGCCACCCCCCGGCAGATCGAGCGGGTTGATGCCGCCCGAGGCACGAAGAGTGGTGCTGCCGGGCAGCAGTGGTGCACCCGCAGCGTTGTTCATGATCGTACCGTCCGGTGTGTTCGGACCGACACCCAGCGGCAGGATGGTGGCGAACGGCGTACCGCGCGTGTCCACCGACACGCCGCGTTCCGGCTGGAAGGTGTTGACGAATTCGCGCTGGTCGCCGCGCAGCTCACTGTGATCGCTCATCGACACCGTGCCCATGATGTTCCAGCCGTCCTCGTCGACATCACCGATGCCGCCCGCAGCCGTGCCGCGGTAGATGGCGCCGCCACCCAATTCGGTGATGTCGGCGAATCCGCTGAAGTTCAGCCCTTGGAAATTATCCTTGAGGATGAAGTTGATGACGCCGCCGATGGCATCGGTACCGTAGATGGCCGACGCGCCGTCCTTGAGCACTTCGACGCGCTCGATGGCGGCCATGGGGATCTGGTTGATGTCGACCGCACCGCCATTGAGGCCGTGGGCCGCGACTCGTCGACCGTTCAACAGCACGAGGGTCGCCGCGCAGCCCTGACCGCGCAGGTTGGCGCAGGACGCGCCGTTGTTGCCGCGCTGGGCGCCGGTGACCACATCCGCGTTGCCCGCGAGATTGTCGAGGCCGTTGCCGTTGCTGACGAGATAGCTGATGAGCTGCTCGGGGCTGTTGATGCCCTCGCGACGCAGGTCTTCGGTGGTGATGACCTGCAGCGGCACGGCGCTGTCCGAGACCTGCCGACGGATGCTGGACCCCGTGACGATCACGGTCTCGAGCTTGTCCTCGTCAGCGGAAGAGGCCGCTTGTTGAGCCGAGGCGGTCGCGGCGGCGGCCAAAAGCAGCACGGGAAGCCCGGCGCGCAAGGCGCCGCGGCCGATGGAGCGGGTCATGGTCATGGGGTCTCTCCCTGAGATTCTTGTCACAAGACTGAAAGCGTCGCCGAAGCGTGTCAAGGGGCGGCGGTCAGGCCACCGCCGGCTCGAGCATGCGCAGCGTCCCACGGTCGGCGTCGATCTCGACCTCGGCGCCCACCGGCAAGGTGAACTGACGGTTGATGTGGCCGACCATCGCACCCCAATACGCCGGTACGCCCAACGACTTTACGTGGTCGTCGAGCACATCGGGGATGGTGAGCGAGCCGAAGCCCTCGCCGGGCCCGCACTTGCTGCAGGTCCCCCAGACCACGCCACGCACCCGTTCAAGGACGCCGGCCAATTTCAGCTGCACCAGCATGCGGTCGATGCGGTACGGGGCCTCCTGCACATCCTCGAGGAACAGGATGCTGTCGGTGAAATCAGGCAGGTACGGCGAGCCGATGAGCGCCGTGAGCACGGTGAGGTTGCCGCCGAGCAGCCGACCCCGGGCACGGCCCGGCGTGATCGCACGCGTGCGGTTCTCGTCCGGAACGATCGCGCCGGTGAGTTCACGCGGGTTCTCGAAAACGGCCTCCTCGCCACGCCACACGACGCGCTGCAACCAGTCGACGTTGGTGGGGTTCCAGTCGCTTGCGCCGTTGGGCCCGTGGAAGGTGATCGCGCCGGTACGCGCGTGCAGCGACAGCAGAAGCGCCGTGATGTCGCTGTAGCCGATGACGGCCTTCGGTGTGCGCGCGAAGGCGTCGAAATCGATCAGCGGCAGCAGACGCGCCGCGCCCCAGCCGCCGCGGATGCAGTGGATGGCCCGCACCTCAGGATCGCGCACCATCGCATTGAAGTCGGCAGCGCGGTCTTCGTCACGCCCGGCCATGTAGCCGCGCCGATCGTAGACATGCTTGCCCAGCTTCGATCTGAGGCCGAGCGACGCGAGCGCGTCGACCAGCACATCGATGTCCATCGGGTCCCAGTTGGCGCTCGAGGGGATCATGAGGCCGATCGTGTCGCCCGGGCGGATCCGCGGCGGGCGGACACTCGGCCGACGCGGCAACGCGCCGGGGGGACGCGTGTCGGAACCGGCGGGCGTCTTGCGGTCCGCTTTCGCGGCGCCCGATGCGGCAGAGCCGAGCAGCGGCGCCAGCGCAGCAGTGGTGGCGGCGGCAAGCCAACGACGACGGGTGGTCATGGGGCGCGGTCCTCTTCAAAAACGGCGCGACCGACATACGAACCCACGACAGGCCCGCTCACGATCCGCCTCACGGGTAAGATTACAGGCGCCGCATCCCGGGCGCAGCACCGAAAGAGCACCCTCGACCGCATGTCCGCCCTGACACTCACCGTGAGCCGTCTCGTCGCCCGGGCGCTGACCAGCGCCTCGGCGCGCGACGCGCATCGTGCCCGCCACGCCCTGCCGCGACGCCTGAGCGGACGCACGGCCTTGGTGCGCTATTTCCATCAGCCGGGGGATCCGTACAGCACACTCGCTGCGGCATTGCTGCCGACGCTGCGCGAACGCTACCGCATCGAGCTCGAGACGCATGCCGTACCGCCCCCGGACGCCGCCGCGGCACCGGACGCCACGCGCCTTGCCGCCTGGGCGGAGCGGGATGCGCGCCGGTGCGCACAACGCCTCGGGCTGTCCGGGCATGACCCGTCACCTGAGGGGCTGGCCACTGACGCGGCCGCACTACGACGGGGTGCGAGGCTGCGCACACGACTCGGACACTACCTCGGCGCGATGTTCTGCTTCGAGGGCGAGTGGTACTGGGGCGTCGATCGGCTGCACTACCTGGAATCAAGGCTGCGCTCCCTCGGCCTCGCGCGCGACACCGACGATGTGGCGCCGCTCGTCCCGCCTCCGGCGCTGCGATGGGTGGCGGCGCCCGTGCCGGCACACCGCCCTCAACTGCATTTTTATTGCTCGCCGCGCAGCCCGTACACCTGGCTCGCGGTGCCGCGCGTGCGCCGGCTCGCCGCGCACTACGGCGCGGACTTGCGACTGCGCATGGTGCTGCCGATGGTGATGCGCGGCCTGCCCGTGCCTTGGCCGAAGCGCCGCTACATCCTGCTCGACGCCAAACGCGAAGCCGATCGCCTCGGTCTGCCTTTCGGTGACATCGCCGATCCGGTCGGCGCGCCCGTCGAACGGGGCCTCGCACTCGTGCACCACGCCGAGCGGCACGGTCGCGGCATCGAGGTCGCCGAGTCTTTCCTGCGCGGCGTGTTCGCTGAGGGCATCGATGCCGGCTCGGATCGGGGGCTCACCCGGATCGCGTCGCGCGTCGGCCTTGGCGCGGCGGACATCCGGGCGGCGCTCGCCGACGATGGCTGGCGCGCGATCGCCGAGGCCAACCGCATCGAGATGCTGGCGCAGGGGCTGTGGGGTGTACCCTCGTTCCGTGTCGAGGGTTTCGAGGCGGTCTGGGGACAGGACAGGCTCTGGATGATCGAGGACGATCTGGTCGCACACAACGAGACGCAGGAGAGACGGACATGACACCGCGCACCCGCCACCGTGTATGGACGATCCTCGGCATCCTCACGGGCGTGCTGCTGCTCGGCGCGCTCGCTGTACAAGCGATGGGCGGACGCACCGGCCTGCTGCTCACCTACCTGCGTGTGTTCATGCGAGAGGACAACGCCGCGTTCCGCGAGATCGCATGGCAGCAGGGTCCGACCAGCCCCGTCGCATCCCCTGCCGGAGGCGCCCCCGAGGCGAGGCCGCCGAACGTCATCCTGATCGTCGTGGACGATCTCGGCTTCAACGACCTTACGCTGCGCGGTGCCGGCGTCGCCGGCGGCCGTGTGCCGACCCTGAACATCGACGCCCTCGCGCAGCAAGGCGTCAGCTTCGATGTCGCCTATTCGGGCAATGCCACCTGCGCCCCCTCGCGGGCCGCGATCCTCACGGGGCGCTACGCGACGCGCTTCGGTTTCGAGTTCACGCCGACGCCCAAGCAGTTCATGCAGGTCGTGACCCGCATGGAGCGTCCGGGCCAGACGCTGCACCGCGCGATCTATTTCGGCGACGGGGGCCCTTCACAGCCCGCCTATGAGGACATGGGATTGCCGCAGTCCGAGATCACCCTCGCGCGGCTGCTGCAGGGCGCGGGCTACCATACCGCGCAGATCGGCAAGTGGCATCTCGGCGACAGCCCGGGCTTCCGCGCCTACGCACACGGCTTCCACGAGTCGCTGTCGCTGCAGCATGGTGGCTCCATGTTTCTGCCGACGGACGACCCGCGCGTGGTCAACGCCCGCTCCGACACCGACCCGATCGATCAATTTCTTTGGGCAGTGGAGCCCTGGGGCGTGCGCTTCAACGATGGCGAGGTGTTCCGGCCGGACCGCTATCTCACCGACTACCTCACCGATCATGCGGTGCGCGTGATCGAGGCCAACCGCCACCGCCCGTTCTTCCTCTACCTCGCCTACAACGCACCGCATACGCCCTTGCAGGCGTCGCGCGAGGACTACGATGCGCTCGCGGACATCGCCGACCACCGGCTGCGGGTCTACGCGGCGATGATCCGCTCGCTGGACCGCGGCATCGGCCGGGTGATGGAGACCCTGCGCGCGCAAGGTCTCGATCAGGACACACTGGTGATCTTCACCAACGACAACGGCGCGCCGCACTACGTCGACCTGGCCGGGCTCAATGCGCCGCTGCGCGGCTGGAAGGCGACCTACTTCGAGGGCGGCATCCGCGTACCGCTCTTCATGCGCTGGCCCGCCGGAATCCCGGCCGGCGCGCGCGTCACGACGCCGGTCGGCCACGTCGATATCTTCTCGACCGTCGCGGCCGCAGCCGGACGACCGGTACCCTCGGACCGCATCATCGACGGTGTGGACCTGCTGCCTTTCGCGCGCGGCGAGCGCAGCGGCGAGGCGCACCAGAGCCTCTATTGGCGCACGGACGACTACCGCGTGATGCGCGCAGGCGACTGGAAGCTGCAGGTGACCGAGCGACCGCGCAAGGACTGGCTTTACAACCTCGCCACGGACCCCGGCGAACGGCGCAATCTCGCGGGCGAGGAACCCGCACGACTCGCGGCGCTGAAAGCGGCGTTGGCCGACATCGACCGGCAGCAAGCCAAGCCGCTGTGGCGTACGCTCGGCGCCGGTTACATCCCGCTCGACAAGATGCTGCGCGACCCGCAGGCCCCCGACGACGAATATGTCTACTTCGCGAACTGAACTCCGACGGTGCGCGGGCGCCCTGCTCGCCGTGGCCGCCATGATCGCCGCCACGCCGGTCACATCGGCCGCCCCACCGGCGACGGCGCCCGACCGGCCGAACATCGTGCTGGTCGTGGTCGACGACTGGGGCTACACCGATGTCGGTGCCTTCGGCGGCGAGATCGCCACGCCCACGCTCGATGCGTTGGCGGCGCGCGGCACGCGCTTCGCGAGCTTCCATGTCTCCGCCGAATGCTCGCCGACGCGGGCCATGCTGCTCACCGGCGTCGACAACCACCGCGCCGGAGTCGGCGCGATGCGCGAGACGGTGCCGTTCTCGCAGTACGGCAAGCCGGGCTACCTCACCGTGCTCGATCGCGGTGTGGTGACGCTCGCCACGCTGCTGCGCGACGGAGGCTACCGGACCTATGCGGTCGGCAAGTGGCACCTCGGCAAGGAAGCCCACAACCTGCCCGGTGCACGCGGCTTCGATCGATCGCTGGTGCAGGGCTACAGCGGGTCCGACAACTGGGACCCCCGTCAGCGCTATCTCTCGCTCACCGACAAGGTCTACTGGTTCGAGGACGACCGCGAGGCGACGATGCCGCGCGAGTACTACTCCTCGAAGTTCTTTGCCGACCGAGCACTCGGTTATCTGCGCGAGGGCCGAGAGGCCGCAGCGGATCAACCGTTCTTCCTCTACCTCGCCTTCCAAGCCAACCATATCCCGCTGCAGGCGCCGCGCGAGACGATCGACCGCTACCGCGGCCGTTACGACGCGGGCTGGGAGGCGCTGCGCAGCGAGCGGCGCGACCGTGCGGCGGCGCTCGGGCTGATCCCTGCCGATGCGCCGATGGTGTCGCAGGCGGCTGACTGGGATGCGCTGTCGCCGGACGAGCGTCAGCATTACGCCCGGCGTATGGAGGTCTACGCCGGCATGGCGACGGCGATGGACGAGCAGCTCGGCCGCGTGGTCGCGCAGCTGCGCGCGACCGGCGAGTACGAACGCACGGTGTTCGTGTTCCTCTCGGACAACGGCGCCGAGGCCTCCGATCCGCACGAACTGCTGGTCGCACGGCTATGGCTCGGCACGCAGTACACGCGCGACATCGACCGGCTCGGGGGCCCGGGCGCCTATGTCGCGATCGGCTCCGGTTGGGCCGGCGCGGCGGCATCGCCGCTCGCCACCTCGAAGTTCTATGCGGGCGAAGGCGGTCTGCGGGTGCCGATGATCATGGCGGGGGTCCCCGGCGAGCGCCCCGGACATATCGTCAAAGAATTCACGCATGTCACCGACATCCTCCCCACGCTGCTTGGACTGTCCGGGATCGCGATCCCGGACGGCGGATATGGTGGCCGTCCGGTCGCGCGACCGACAGGACGCAGCCTGCTGCCGGTGCTGCGCGGCGAGGCCGAGCGCGTCCGTGCGCCCGACGAGGTGGTGGGCTATGAGCTCGCCGGTAACGCCGCGCTCTTCCGCGGCGATCTGAAGCTCGTGCGCAACCAGCCGCCCGTGGGCGATGGGCGTTGGCAGCTGTTCGACATCGCCGTCGACCCGGGAGAGACGCGCGATCTCGCAGCGTCGCGACCGCAGGAGTTCACGACGATGCAAGCGGAGTGGGCGCGCTGGGCGGAGGCCCAAGGCGTCCTGCCGATACCGGAAGGCTACGAACCGCGGCGCCAGGTGATCCTGAACGCGATACGGTTCGTCTATCTTCCGAAGCTCGTTTGGGCGGCCGCTGCACTCGCGCTGCTCGGCGGTATCGTGGTTCTGTGGAGACGACGGAGACGCCTATGACCCGCACCGTGGTGATCACCGGGGCTTCGGCCGGTATCGGACGAGCCCTCGCACTCGAGTTCGCCCGGCGCGGCTGGCGGCTCGGCCTCGCGAGCCGGCGGCTCGCGACGCTGGAATCGCTGCGCGATGAGATCGTCGCCAACACCGGCGGCACGACGCCGCCGCCCGCCCTGCTGGAACTGGATGTCGCCGACACGGCGCACTGCGCAGAGCGGCTGCGCGGATTCTTGGAGTCGCTCGGCGGCGTCGATGTGTTCATCGCCAACGCCGGCATCAACGAGTTCACGCGCATCGGCAAGGGCGGCTTCGACGGATCGCAGCGCATCCTGCAGACCAACCTCATCGGTACCATCGCGACGCTGGAGGTGGCGGCCACACACTTCATCGCGCAGGGCCGCGGGCACCTGGTCGGTATCTCCTCGCTCGCGTCGCTGCTGACGATCCCCTCGCAAGGCGCCTACTGCGCGAGCAAAGCCGGGCTCTCATCCTGGCTGGGTGCGGCGCGCATCGAACTTGAGCGCCATGGCATCGCCGTCACCGACGTGCTGCCCGGCTTCGTCGTCACCGACATCATGCCGCACATCGAGCGCTACCCCTTCGCGGTACCGGTCGAGCGCGCCGCGCGTGAGATCGTCGACGCGATCGAGCGGCGCAAGCGCCGCGCCATCGTGCCGGGTTTTCCATGGCGGCTGCTGCGGCCGTTCGCAGGTCTCGTGCCCGACGCCGTCTGGCGACGGATGCTGCGCTGAACCCGCAGTTGGGCTGATCCCCCGACCGGGGTGGTCAGGCGTCGAAGCCGGGCGATTCCCGCTGCACGCGGCGCAACAGCCCGGGCCAGGCGAGCATCGAAGCCATCGCGGCCATCGGCCCCGCCATCTGGGCGCGCACTTCGTCGCGCGCTGCCTGCGACGCGAGTCGCACGCCACCGCGTCCGGCGGACAGCGCCATGACCTGCTGCGCGCAGGCCCGCTCCAGCATGAAGAGGTTGAGGAACGCCGCACCCGCTGTGGCACCGAGCGCCAGCGTGCCGTGGTTGCGCAGCAGCATCGCGTGGCAGCCGCCGAGATCGCGGACGATGCGCTGCCGCTCGTCGAGGTGCAGCGCGATCCCTTCGTAGTCGTGATAGGCGAGCGACGGCAGCACGATCAGCGCGTGCTGGGTCAGCGGCAACAGCCCTTCCTCGTGCGTCGACACCGCGACGCCCGCGTCGGTGTGCAGATGCAGCACGAACATCGCATCCTCGCGCGCGGCATGGACCGCGGAGTGGATCGTGAAGCCGGCCGGGTTCACGCGGTGCGGCGTCGGATCGACCGCCCTGCCCTCGGGGTCGACCTTGACCAGGCTCGAGGCCGTGATCTCGCCGAACAGCCAGCCGTAGGGATTGATGAGGAAGTGATGCTCCGGTCCCGGCACGCGTGCCGACAGGTGGGTGAAGATCATGTCGTCCCAGCCATGCAGGGCGACAAGTCGGTAGAGCGCCGCAAGTTCCACCCGCGCCTGCCATTCTTCCGTCGTCATACGGCCCTCCAAGGATTGTGATCGCGGTAGGTCTCGGCCTGCGGGTCGACCCGGACGAGCTGCTTGCCGCGGTTGGCGCCAGAATAAAGCCTGATCAGCGCCTCGGGCATCCGCTCGAGACCTTCGAGCACATCCTCGGCATGCGTCAACGCCCCGGCATGGATCATCTCGGCCATCGCCCGCTCGGCCGCGGGGAACATCGACTCCAAGCGGTAGATGAAGAACCCGCGCAGGCTCGCGTAACGCTTGTGCAGTCGCTGGTAGTTGCGCAAGGCGTAAGGCTGCTCCTCGTCGCCGAGATACTCGGAGATGCGCCCGCAGAGCACCACGCGCGCGTCCATGCGCAGGTGCAACAGGGCCGTATCGAGCGTCTCGCCGCCGACATTGTCGAACATGACATCGAACCCCTCGGGCAACAGTTCGGCGAGGCGTGTCTGCAGATCCTCGCGGCGGTAGTCGATGGCCGCGTCATAGCCGAGGCGCTCGACCAGCATCCGGCACTTCTCGGCGCTGCCGGCGATGCCGACCACCCGGCTCGCGCCGTGGTGTTTGGCGATCTGCGCGACGCTCGACCCGACGCCGCCCGCCGCGCCCGACACCAACACCCGATCGCCACGCTGCAGCTGCCCGATATGCATGAGACCGAGATAGGACGTGAAACCGGTCACCCCCAGCACGCCGATGCCGGTGGAGAGCGGTGCGATGCGCTGCTCGATCTTGTACATCATGAAGTACGGGCTGCCGTCGCTGACCGAATACTCCTGCCAGCCCAGCTTGCCTTGCACGAACTCTCCGGGCGCGAACCGCGGATTACGCGACGCCACCACGACACCGACGCCGCGGCCGCGCATGACCTCGCCGAACTGCAGCGGTCGCTCGCCGGCGCCGCCCTGCAGCATGTAATGCCGCATCACCGGCGCCACCGAGAGATAGAGCGTGCGGACCAAGAACTCGCCGTCGCGCAGCTCAGGGATCGGCTGCGTCTCGAGCGCGAAGTCCGACTCGCGCACTTCGCGACCCACCGGGCGGTCGGCGAGCACCCACCGCCGGTTTTGCCCCGTGAGCGGGGGCGCGTTTTTCTGTCGGATGTTCGTCATGGCGCGCGGGTCATCCTCCCACATCCCCCGCCGCCTGTCCCCGGGCCCATCCACCTTAAGATCGGCGGGCGCCGATGGACTCGCCCGGTGCACCAGAGGACAATCGACGGCAAGCGCCATGGATATCATCGATCGCCTCTTCAGCTGTCTGACGGCAAGCGTCGCAACCTGCGCCTTGGCGTGGACCGCGGCACACGCGTCCCCGGCAGCCGCCGCGCCGGATACGCCCCCAGAGATCGAGATCGAACTCGGCATCGATGTGTTGCTCGCGCCGGCCAGCCCGCAGATCGCTGCGCTCACGGGAAAGCGCATCGGGCTCATCACGAACCCGTCCGGCGTCGATGGTCGCTTGGTGCCGACCGCTGACCGTCTGGCGCGTGACCCGCGCCTCAAGCTCGTGCAGTTGTACGGCCCCGAGCACGGCATCCGCGGCGAAGTGCCCGCGGGGGATCCGGTCGAGGATGCGCGCGATCCCGTCACCGGACTGCCGGTGCAGAGCCTCTACGGCCGGACGCGTCGCCCGACGCCCGAGTCGCTCGCGGGTGTCGATGCGCTGCTGTTCGACATCCAGGACATCGGCTCGCGCACCTACACCTACATCTCGACGCTCGGCGAGGCGATGCGCGCCTGTGCCGAGCACCGCAAGCCGCTGTGGGTGCTCGATCGGCCGAACCCCCTCGGCGGTCTCCTGACCGAGGGCCCGGTGATGCCCGAGCAGTGGCGCAATTTCATCGGTTGGGGACCGATGCCGATCACGCACGGCATGACCGTCGGTGAGGTCGCGCGCTTCTTCAATGCCACGCTCGGCATCGGTTGCGACCTGCAGATCGTACCGATGCGCGGCTGGCGACGCGAGATGACCTGGGCGGACACCGGGCTCACCTGGACCCAGACCTCACCGCACATCCCGGGCGTCCGGCAGGCACACCTTTATGTCGCCACCGGCATGGTGGCGATGTCGACCACCAACCTCAGCGACGGCGTCGGCACGACCCTGCCGTTCGAGATCGTCGCGGCGGAGTTCATCGATCCGCCGCAACTGTCGGCGGCGCTCAATGCCTCCGGACTGCCGGGCGTGAGGTTCCAGGCCTTGGCCGTGAAGCCCTTCTACGGCGGATTCAAGGAAAAAGCCCTTCGCGGCGTGCGTCTACATCTCGATGACCCGCGCGCGTTCGAGCCGCTGCGTACGGCGCTGACCGTCCTCGCGACCCTCGAGCGCCTGCATCCGGGGAAGATCGCCTGGGCCGAGGAGAAGATCATCGGCCGCCACTGGGGTGAGACGACCCTGCCCGCCCGCATCAGCCGGGGCGATACCGTGCCCGACATCCAGGCAGCGTGGCGCGGCGACCTCGATGTGTTTCTCGCCGCCCGCCGCGCGGCGTTGCTCTACTGACCCCTGAAAGGTCCGCATCTGACCTCTGAGGCAGGCCTCCATGAACCGACACTACACGCTCTACGCTTGGCACCTCTCCTACTTCGCGGGCAAGCTGCGGGCCTACTTCATCTACAAGAAAGTCCCATTCAAAGAAATTCCAGTCAGCTACTACATGCTGACCGGACCGGTACAGCGCAACACAGGCGCGCGGGTGATGCCGACCATCACCACACCCGAAGGCCGCTGGATGCAGGACACGCGGCACATCATCGATGCGCTCGAACCCGTGTTCCCGGAACCCTCCATCTTCCCCGCCACGCCCCGACGGCGCATCGCTGCCGAATTGATCGAGGCTTGGGGAGACGAGTGGTGGATCCCCATCGCCATGCACACACGCTGGACCTACGGCGAGAACTACGCGTTGTTCGAGCGTGACGCGGGCGACGCACTGGCGCCTTGGGCGCCTCAGTTCCTCAAGAACTACCTCGTCGCGCGCGTCGCGCGCCTGCTGCGAAGCTATACGCCCCGGGTCGGCATCATCCCGTCACAGTACGCCATGATGGAGGAATGGTCGCGGCACATGCTCGACCTGCTGGATGCGCATTTCGCGGCCGTGCCCTACCTGCTCGGTAATCACCCGACGATCGCCGATTTCGGCCTGCAGTCGACGATGTATGGCCATCTCGGGCGGGACCCTTGGCCCAAGCGCGAGTGGATCGATCCTCGGCCGCACCTGCGGGACTGGATCGACCGCATGGCGAGCCTCGACCACGACGCCGTGCGCACGCGCTACGGTGAGCCGACGCCCGACGCCCCGGATGATGTCATCCCACCGACGTTGGAGCCGGTGCTGCGGATCATCTGCCGCGAATTCCTGCCGATGGTGCAGGGCATCCTCGATGAGACGCGGCGCGCGATGGCGGTGCACTCCGACAAGCGCGAGCCTTTGAGCCGCTTGTTGGGTCCGGTCAGCTTTCCGATGGGGGAACACACCTTTACACGGCACGCCATACCCTTCACCTTGTGGAAGATCCAAGGCCTGCTGGATGCGTTCAGAGCGATGCCGGAGAAAGATCGCAACACGGCGCGCAGCTGGCTGCGTGGTCTTGGCGGAGAAGGATTTTTGGACCTCGACATCCCCCGCCTCGAACGGGTGGCGATGCAGGTCAGACTGAAGGGGTGAACATGACTGCGCCTGAGGCTGATACGGTCGACTACCTGGTGCTCGGCGGCGGCTCGGCGGGCTGCGTGCTCGCCGGGCGTCTGAGCGAGGATCCGTCGCTGCAGGTGGCAGTGGTCGAAGCCGGCGGCACCGGCGACAGCTGGTTCGTGCGTCTGCCGCTCGGCGCGTGGCCCATGATCCCGACGCGGATCAACAATTGGGGTTTCGAGACGGTCCCGCAACCTGGCCTCGGCGGTCGCCGCGGCTACCAGCCGCGCGGTCGCGGCCTCGGCGGCTCCTCGGCCATCAACGCGATGATCTATATCCGCGGGCATCGCAGCGATTACGACCGTTGGGCAGCGGAAGGCGCGACCGGCTGGTCCTACGACGAGGTACTGCCGTATTTCCGCTTGAGTGAGGGCAACGAGCGTTTGGCCGGCCCCTTCCACGGACAAGACGGTCCGCTGCGGGTGTCGGACCTGCGTACCGATAACCCCTTCCACCAACGCTTCATCGACGCCGCGCGGGAAACAGGCTTACCGCTCAACGACGACTTCAACGGCGCCGAGCAGGAAGGGCTCGGCGTCTACCAGGTCACCCAGCACGAAGGCGAGCGCTGGAGCGCGGCGCGCGGCTATCTGCACCCGCACATCGGTCGACGGCCGAACCTGCGCGTCGAGACCCGCACCCGCGTGCTGCGCATCCTGTTCGAGGGTCGGCGTGCGATCGGCGCCGAGGTCCTGCAGGGTGGCCGACGGCGTCGGCTGCTTGCACGCCGTGAGGTGCTGCTCGCGGGCGGGGCGCTGCAGTCGCCGCAGTTGTTGATGCTGTCGGGGATCGGCCCGGGAGCCTTGCTGCAGAGATCCGGCATCGATGTGGTGCATGACGCACCCGGCGTCGGCCGCAACCTGCAGGACCATACCGACTTCATCTTCGGTTTCAAGTCACCGAGCCTCGACACCCTCGGCCTGTCTTTCGCGGGCACCGCTCGCGTGCTTCGAGAGTTCGGCCGCTTCCGCCGCGAGCGTCGCGGCATGCTGACCAGCAACTTCGCTGAATGCGGCGGGTTCCTGCGCACGCGCCCCGATCTCGATGCGCCGGACATCCAGCTGCACTTCGTGACCGGGCTGGTCGATGACCATGCGCGCCGCATCCGTCTCGGGCACGGCATCTCCTGCCATGTCTGCGTGCTGCGGCCGCGCAGCCGCGGCAGCGTCGAGCTCGCCTCGCCCGACCCGCTGGTTGCACCGCGCATCGATCCAGGGTTCTTCTCAGACCCCGCCGATCTCGAGGACATGGTGGCAGGCTTCAAGATCACCCGTCGCCTGCTGCAAGCCCCGTCGCTGGCGCGCTGGTTGGACCGTGCCCTGTTCACGGCCGGCATCGATGACGACGAGGCGATCCGCGATGTGCTGCGTCGGCGCTGCGACACGGTTTACCATCCGGTCGGCAGCTGCCGCATGGGCAGCGACCCGACGAGCGTGGTCGACCCGGAACTGCGGGTGCGCGGGGTCGAGGGCTTGCGTGTCATCGATGCTTCCGTGATGCCGTCGCTGATCGGCGGCAACACCAACGCGCCCACGGTGATGATCGCCGAGAAGGCCGTGGACCTGCTGCGCGGCCGCTCGCGCGCAGACGCTGCCACGGCGGTGGACGCCGCATGACGCTGCAGCAACTGCGCTATCTCGCCGCCATCGTCGAGTGCAACCTCAACATCTCCGCCGCTGCACAGAAGCTCCACACCTCGCAGCCGGGCGTCAGCCGCCAGATCCGCGTGCTCGAATCCGAACTCGGCTTCGAGCTCTTCGTGCGTGAGGGCCGCGCCCTGAAACGGCTCACCCAACAGGGGCAACGCGTGGTCGAACGCGCGCAGCGCATCCTGCGCGAATCACAGGCGATCAAGGGTATGTCGCTCGACGCCCGCGCCGTCGACCGCGGCGCGCTCTCCATCGCGACCACCCACACCCAAGCGCGCTATGTGCTGCCATCGGTGATCGAGCGCTTCCGCATGCGTTACCCGAAGGTGAAGCTGCACCTGCATCAGGGGACCTCCGAGCAGATCGCCGACATGATCGACTCGGAGCATGTCGACCTTGCGATCGCCACCGGCTCGCAGGACGAGTTCCGGCACTGCCTGCGCCTGCCGCTCTACGAATGGCATCACCGCGTGGTCGTGCCGCGCGGTCACGCGCTCGCGCGGATGCGCGGCAAGCTGCTGACGCTCGAGAAACTCGCACAGCACCCGATCGTGACCTATGCCTTCAGCCTGAGCGGACCGTCGTCGATCTCGGAGGCCTTTGCCCGCGCGGGCCTCGAGCCGGACTTCGCGCTGACCGCCCGTGATTCAGATGTGGTGAAGACCTATGTCCGGGGCGGGCTGGGTGTCGGCATCATCGCCGCGATGGCGGTGGACCCCACCGCAGACGGGGATCTCGTCTCTTTCGAAGTGGCGCACCTGTTGCCGAAGCACCTCACCTGGATCGGTTTCCGGCGCGGAAACTTCCTGCGCCGCTACGCTTGGGACTTCATCCAGTCGCTGGGGCCGCACCTCGATGCGCCACACGCCTTGCGCGCCGCCCAAGCCGGTGACCAAGGCGAGATCGACGGGATCTTCATGGACACGGCCCTGCCTCTGCACCGATGACCTGCCCCGGAGCCCACATGACCGTCACCGAAGCCGTCCGTCAACGCCGTTCGATCCGTGCGTTCCTGCCCACCCCGGTATCCGAAGCCACGCTACGAGAGGTGCTCGACACGGCGCGTTGGGCACCTTCGGGCAGCAATGTCCAAGCGTGGAAGATCATCGCCGTGGCGGGCGACGAGCGCGATGCCGTGGTGCGCATGGCGCTCGAGTCGATGGGCACGCCATCACTCGCCAACCACGACGAGTTCCCGGTCTATCCACCGAACCTCTGGGAACCGCTGCGCACACGGCGCTTCGCGCTCGCCGAGGACATGTACCGCGCGCTCGGCATCCCGCGCGAGGACAAGCCCGCGCGCCTTCGCCATGTGGCGCGCAACTTCGAGCTGTTCGATGCGCCGGTGGGGCTCTTCTTCATCCTCGATCGTCGCGTCGCGCACGGCCAGTGGGCGCACCTCGGCATGCTGATCCAGACGGTGGCGCTGCTGCTCGAGGAACGCGGTCTCGGCTGCTGCATGCAGGAGGCTTGGGCGCAGTTCAGGCCGCAGCTCGCGGCGCGCTTCGCGCTGCCGCCCGAGGAGATGGTCTATTGCGGTATGGCGGTCGGACACCCCGACCGCGCACATCCGGTCAATGATTTCCCTCGCGATCGCATCACGGTCGACGAGCTGGCGCAGTTCCGGGGGTTCTAGTCCCAGGGACCGGAGGACCTGCGCTGCAGCGGCGCGAGGTCTGCCACCGGCTGGTCGGTGAAGGTACCGAAACGGCTGGCATGGAACACCAGCGGCGCGGCCGGCTGCGCCTGCAGATTTTCGATGGCGCCCAGGATGATCTTGTGATCGCCCCCTTCGAACCACACCGTGGTGCGACATCCGATGCGCGCGATCGCGCCGGGGACCTGCGGCGGCGACGCGGCGACCCCCGGGGGTGAGGCATCGTCGGGCCAACGGGTGCCGCGGCGCGCGAACTGCAAGGCGATCTCCGCTTGGTCGGCGGCGAGGATGTGGATCGCGAACGGCATCCCCGGCGCGAACGCCGCGAGCTTGCTGCTCGCGCTCGCGAGGCACCACAGGACCAGCGGGGGCTCGAGCGACACCGAGGTGACGGAGTTCGCGGTGATGCCGACCGGCTCGCCATCAGGCCCGACCGCCGTCACCACGGTGACCCCCGTGCTCAAGAGGCCGAAGACGTCGCGCAGTTCCCTGAAGTTCATCGTTGACGCCGCTGATGGAGAAGGCAGGAGAAGATGGGTGTCGCAAGGCACTCATCGCCTGCGACGGACAGTGTGACCGATGCAGCGGTACGACGGAACCCCACAGCAGTACCGAACGGCGACCGGAATGACAGGACGGACCCGCCTGTGTCCGTGATCACGCTTGCACCGCACCCACCAAACGGTCACATTCGCGTCGGGAACTTCCATACACGGACCGCATCATGAAGCGTCGGCTCAGTCCACTTCTGCTCGTCGCAACGATCGCGATCGCGGCATCGGCCGCCGCTTACACCGCCTTCCGCCTCTCGCCCACGCTGCAGGACGCCGTGGTCAAGCGCGGCGCGCGCGCCCAGATCTCGCGGCCAGACCCGTTGCCCCCGGACAGCGATTCGCTGCGCGTGCTGCTCTGCGGCACCTCGAGCCCGATGCCGGCGAGGGATGCGGCGAAATCCTGCACGATCATCGCGGCAGGCGAACAGATCTTCCTCATCGACATCGGTCCTGAAGCGAGCGAGAACCTCGCCCTCTGGCGCGTACCGGTGACCCGCATCGAGCATGTGTTCCTCACGCATTTCCACTCCGACCACATCGGCGAACTCGGCGAGTTCAATTTCATGGGCTGGGCGCAGGGGCGGCGCCAGCCGCTGCAGGTGCATGGACCGGAGGGTGTCGAGCAGGTGGTCGATGGCTTCAACACCGTCTACGCCCTCGACAGCGGCTATCGTCACGCGCACCACGACCACGGCAAAGGGTTGATGCCTCCGGCCGCTGCGGTGATGCAATCGCGCCTCATCGGCTTGGCGCGCACGGGTGATGCGCCGCAAGGCCGCAGCGCCGTCGTGTTCGAGCAGGGCGGCGTCAAGGTGACCGCCATCGAGGTCGACCACCGGCCGGTCACCCCGGCGTTCGCCTACCGCTTCGATTATCGGGGGCGATCGGTCGTGATCAGCGGCGACACCACCTTCTATCCTCCGCTCGTGGCAGCAGCACGCGGTGCGGATGTGCTCGTGAGCGAGGCCGAAGCCCATCACATGCTCGAGATGGTGGCAGGTGCGATCGAGACGGGCGGCGATGGACGGCTCGCCGGCGTGCTGCGCGACACCACCGACTACCACCTCACCCCCGTACAGGCCGCGCAACTGGCCAACGAGGCGGGCGTGCGCGAACTCGTGTTCACGCACATCGCGCCGCCGATCCCCTGGCGTGCCCTGCCGTTCGACTTCATCGAAGTACCGTGGCTGCGCGGTGTACGCGAAGTGCGCAGATCGGGCGTGCGCCTCGGCCACGACGGCATGCTCATCACCCTCCCCACCGACGGTGGTGCCGTACAGTTCAGCCGACTGCGTGGCTGATGGCGTGCGCGGCTGAGGTGCGGTTCAACGCCCCGCGGGCGCGCCGAGTATCCGGTTGAGCTCGATGAAGTTGCCGTCGGCGTCCCAGACGGCACTGAACAACACCGGGATGACGCTGCCGCCCGGACCTGGATACTCGATGCGGCGCGGCGCGTCGGCGACCCGTACATCGGGCGTGGCGCTGATCCGCTCGAAACGCGTCTCGAGGTCCTGCAGGTTGAACACCAGGATGGGATCGCCCGGCTGCGCCTTGCGGAACTCGGGCGGGGGGACTGCCTCGGTGAGGTTCAGCCGCTGCATCAGGCCGAGCACGCCGACGAAGTCGTCGTTGGCGCGCAGCAGCACGAGACGCGTCGTACCGCCGATCACCTGGTCGTAGATGACCGTCAGCCCGAGCGCATCGCGGTAGAGCGGCAAGGAACGGTCGATGTCGCGGACCACGAGCGTGGTGCGTCGAAGGTCCACCGGGATCCGCTGCGCCTCCGGCACCGGCGCGGCGAGGATCGGTGTCAGCGGTAGCGCCCCGCAAAGAAAAGCGAGCAGCGCCGCCGCGCATGGTATCCACCGCCGCCGCCGCGTAGACTCGCGACAGCCTTGGGCTTGCAACCGATCGACAGAGCGGACGATGTTCATCAATCAAGACTACAGCCAACGGGTCGTCCTGCGCCATCAAGACCTGCCGTGGATCGCGAGCCCTGAGGCTGGCGTCGAGAGACGCATGCTGGACCGGACAGGGGGCGAGGTCGCGCGCGCGACCTCCATCGTCCGCTACCAGCCGGGCGCCCGGTTCAGCGCCCACACGCATGATCTCGGCGAGGAGATCCTGGTCCTCGACGGCGTCTTCAGCGATGAGACCGGCGACTATCCCGCAGGGTCATACCTCATGAGTCCGCCGGGATCGAGGCACGCACCCTTCAGCGAGACGGGCTGCACCTTGTTCGTGAAATTGCGCCATCTCGGCCCCGACCAGACGGTGCGCGAGGTCGTCGACACCCGCAGCGCGCCTTGGCATCAGGGCATGGTCCCGGGTCTCAGCGTCATGCCGTTGATGCGCCAAGGTGCCGGTTCGACCTTGGTCCGTTGGGCGCCGGAGACCCGCTTCAGCACCCACCGTCATCACGGCGGCGAAGAGATCTTCGTCGTGCACGGCGTGTTCTCGGACGAGCACGGCACCTATCCTGAAGGGTCGTGGATCAGAAGCCCGCACATGAGCCAACACACGCCGTTCAGCGAGACGGGCTGCACGATCTTCGTGAAGACCGGTCACCTCCTGCCGGACTGATCGCAGGCGCGGATCAGACGGTCAGCAACTCAGCGGCGTCACCGACGCCGCGCGAGGCCCGGTTCCACCACTGCGAGAACGAATCACAGCGCCGATCGACCATCGGGAAGATCGTGGGCGCCGCCTCGCATCCGGCCCAGCGTGCGAGCCAAGGCCTGAGGTGGGGTTCATCGACGCTGCGCACCTGACGGGCGCCGTGCAAGGCGGCGCCGATGGACGCCGCATCCCCTTGCCAACGGATCGAGGCGAGCTCGGCCATGCGTTGCGCGACAAAACGCCAACGCCGGTCGCTCCACGGCCAGGCGCAGTGGAAATCGGTGAGGAAGAGGCCCACGACGACCGCGTCCTGCGGCAGCGACTCCGGGAGGTCACAAAGATTCCAAGGATGGACCAGCCACACCTCGCGGTCTGCGACGGCGGCAGGATCGGGCGGCGTCCCGCCGAGTCCGGCAGGCGGCGCGGTGCGGAGTGGCGGCTCGAGGCGCGCGGTCTCGTCCGCCGACGCGTCGTCTCCTGCGCGCACCGGGGCGGGTGCCTGCCGCGCGATCGCATCCAGCGCCTCGTAGGACCGGTCGATCACGCTGCCCGGGCTGTGCCATGCAGCGGGCGCGTAACGGGCGACATTGTCCGCATTGAAGAGATAAGGCTTGCGACTGCCCGTTCCCGCCACCCACTGCCAACTGAGGTGGTTGCTCGCGAGGTCGCCATCGAGCAGATGCCCATAGAGCCAGTCGGCCGCGACCCGCCAATGCACCTTGCGCAGGTGCACGACATAGCTCGCCAACCACATGCGCGCGTGGTTGTGCAGGTAGCCGGTCGCGTACAGGCTGCGCACCGCCCGGTCGATGACCGATACACCCGTCGCGGCTTCACGGATGTCCGGCGGCAGCTGCGAGGCGTATCGGGCATCGGGCAAAACGCCTTCGTGCAAGGAGTCCATGATCCCCATGCCCCGATGGCCCCAGACATGGCGGAAGTACTCCCGCCAACCGAGCTCGAACACGAACTTGTGCTGCACATCGAGCGGGTGACGAGCCGTCACACCAGCGAGCACCTCCGGCAGACTGACCAAGCCGTGCGTGATGTACGGCGATAGATAGGTGACGGCGCCCTCGATCGCGTTGCGGCTGCGGGCGTAGTCTTCCGGACGGACCGCATCGATGCGCGCCAGCGCGGCTTGGCGGGTCGGCGGAAAATCCATACGAGAGTCCTCGGGCAGGTCTTCGGCGA
>CALGVD010000131.1 GCA_937920275.1 uncultured Pseudomonadota bacterium | reverse complement strand
CTCCTCTGGCGCTGCCAGAAGACCTTCAGGGCGCTGCAGCAGGTTTGAGTCGAGGGCCGGTGCGCCGCAACGCGCCCAAGCCCAGCCGCTGGCGCTCCGCATCGATCGCATCCCGCGAGCGTGTGAGCAGCGCTTCCTCGCGCCGCCCGCGCACCGCAAGGTACGCCAACTGCCGTGCCGCGTTCATCGGCTCCATGCCGAGCTGCCGCACGGTCGCGTTCGCCTGCGTCGTGAAGAGCTCCGCCTCCAGCGGGTCGAGCCAGCGTGCTGCCGCGGCGTCATCGCCCGACAAGCGCAGTGCCCAGCCAAGCACCAAGGACGCCGGCACCGCGCCGTAACCGCGCGCCGCCGGGTTGGCGGCGAGCTCCGCTTCGAGCAGCGGCACCGCTGCCCGTGCATCGCCCGCCTCGACCATCATGTGCGCCTGCCCGACGCGCGAGATCATGTCGGCGGGCCGCGCCGCCACCGCGCGCTCCATGAACGCCACCGCACCCCGCGCATCGCCGCGCGCGCGCGCCAGATACGCGAGCTCGCCGTTGCCCCAAGCCTCGTAGATGCCGCCTTTGTCGAGCGCGATCAGATCGCGGAACAACGGCTCCGCGCGGTCTACCTCGCCGATGAACGCCAGCAACCAGCCGTAACGGAACAGCGCACGCGGATTGCGCGGCCCCTCGCGGTGGTAACGCTCGCCGAGCGCGTAGGCTTCTTCGATGCGCCCCGCCTGATGCAGCGTGGTGATGAGCAGCCCCGCCGAGCCGTGCGCGGGGTCCGCGGCAACCGCCGCCTGCAGGGCCTCGATCGCCGCGTCCCGGGCGCCGTCCTTCAGCCGCTGCGACGCGACCGCCGCCCATTCATCCGCCGTGCGTGCCGTCGGCGCTGTCGACGGCGCCAGCGTCTCCGCGGCGAGGGCAGGGGGCGGACTCGCGCAGAGCACGAGCCACATCGCAAACACCGCGCGTCGTTTGACCATGATCCACCGCCCGGGACGAACGCCTTGACCAAGCGTAGCATTTCCTATAGGAATAAATAGATGATATTCTTTCTACCGGAAAACACGGCCATGCCTACCTCCCTCCCCACCACCGCCGCCACCGCCGACCCGTCCGCCGTGCTGACGAAGGCCGTCGCGCGGGCGGCCGAGCGGCTTGGCATCACCAAGGCCCTGCTCGCCAAGATCCTCGGCCTCAGCCCGCCCACAGTCACGCGCCTCTACAGCGGTGCCTACAAACTCGACGAGCGCCGCAAGGAGTGGGAGTTCGCACTGCTTTTCGTGCGTGTGTTCCGCTCGCTCGACTCCATCGTCGGCGATGAGCAGACCGCGCGCCGTTGGCTCAACAGCGACAACCGCGCGCTCAACGGCAAACCCATCGACCTCATCCGCCGCACCGACGGTCTCGTCCGTGTCGTCCAATACCTGGACGCCTCCCGCGCTCTCGTCTGAGGCGACCGCCTGGCGCGGCGTCGTCTGGCGCATGGTGGAGTCGCAGCACATCGCGGCCACCATGAAACTGGTCGACGACCGCGCCGAGCAGGACCTGCTCGAGTCGCTGCTCGAGACCAGCAAGCCGCCCGCCGCCGACACCGACCGCCTCGACTACCTGCTCGCGACGCCGTTCCGCTACGACCCGCAGCGCGGCGGCTCGCGTTTCCGCGGCGAGACCGACCCCGGCGTGTTCTACGGCGCCGAGTCGATGCGCACCGCCGGCGCCGAGCTCGGCTACTGGCGCTGGAAATTTTTGATGGCGAGCGACGGCCTCGACCGCATCGGCCCCGTCCCCCACACCGCGTTCAGCGTCGCCATCGATACGCCGGTGGTCGATCTGCAGCGACCGCCCTTCGACGCCGACGCTGCGACATGGCGCCACCCGACCGACTACGCGCCGACGCAGCGGTTCGCGCGCGTCGCGCGCGAGGCAGAAGTCGGCGGCATCCTCTACCGCTCGGTGCGCGACCCCGAGCTGTCCTGGTGCCTCGCGCTGCTCACGCCTACCGGCTTCGCCGAGCGCAAGCCGCAACCCGAGCGCCACACCTGGTACCTCGCTGTGACGCCGCAGGAAGTGACGCTGCGCCGCGAGGCCGAGTCGCTGCAGTTCGCGACGGCGCCGTGGGCCGCTGACGCAAAGGTCTAGCTTGACTACCGAGCGGCGTTGGCCTGGCGGCGAAATGATCCCTTGAGGCCAAACATCGGCCGCAGCACGCTGATCCGCCGCACCACCTCAAAGCCTCCCCAGCAGACCGCGGCCGTGCCCGCGATGACCAACGCGACCTCCAAGGCAAGGGGCAGGGACAACTTGTCCAGGTGGTAGGCGATGACGACGATCGCCGTCTGGTGGAGGATGTAGAAGGGGAAGATCGCCTCCGTCAGGTAACGACGGAGGGGCGAATCGCGGTTCCAATGTCGGCGCGCGAAGCCGAGCAGCGCCACGATCGCCATCCACGCCTGTAGTTCACGGAAACCCCTCGCGACGAGCAGCTCGAGCGCGGGTGCTTCGGCGTCGCCCCAGCGGAGCGTGAACGCCTGCGACACGCCGTAGCCGACCAGCGCGAGCATCAGCGCCGCCCAGCGCAGGCGCATCGCCAGATCGAACGGCGCAGGCGTCTTCGCCATCACGAAGCCGAGCAGGAATATCCCCCCATATACCGCGTGGTTATACCAGTCGTCGGTCAGCGCATGGGTGCTGCCGAACACCGGAAAGAGCGCCGCGCGCGATGCCCAAAGATATAACCACGGTGCGACGAGGAACAGCACGCTTCCCGCCGCGCCGGCGGGCCAGCGGAGATCCGACCGGCGCAGCAGCGGCCACAGCGCCGCCAACACCAGCGTGTAGACGAGCACATAGGCCACGAACCAAAGGTGGTTCCAGGTCGGTACCGTCAGGCAACCGTCCGCATCGCACCAGCCTGCGTATCCAGTCGCGTATCTGAAGTAGAAAGACCACCAATCCCCGGTGAAGCTGCTCGGGTCGCTCAAGGCGGCGCCGACGTGCGCCGCAGCTTCCCGGAGCTCGTAGTAGCTCTGCGGCGGTACGATCACGAACATGCCGAACAGCAGCGGCCAGAACAACCGGTCGAACCGTGATACGGCGAGGCCTTTAGCGGTTGTCTTGTCGGCGATGAATCGGGTCGCGACGCCAGAGATCAGGAACAGGAGGCTGAGCCGCCAGGGGTTGACGAGCTGCATGAGCGGCTCGACCGCATCGGAGGCGCGAGCGCTTTTCACATGCCAGTCCCAGGTCACATAGAACATGCCGACGTGGTAGAGGATCAGCAGCGCAAAGGCGCCGATGCGGAGCCAGTCCAGGTCGATGCGCCGATCATGCGTGTCGGTGGTGGTCATCGGGTTCCCAAATCGGTTGTATATCACCCCATGCGGCACAGTTGGCCTTCATCACCGCAACCGAATCTCGACCAAACACCCACTGATTGGCGTTTAGTCGTGACTTTCTTCCATTCGCCGCCAGATTAGTCCGACCCCGCTGTGCCGGCTTACCTCGCGGCGCCGTTGCCATCGAGCCTGCGGCGGCGTGGTTGGCGGCGGCAGGGGTCTGAGCGCTATTCATCCCAACAACGCCCGCAGCCGCCGCTGCCCCGCGAACTTCGTGACACCCGCACGGCCCGCGACGATGGCCGGGCTGATCTGCAATTCCTCAGCCAGCGCGCGGATCGTCTCCTCGTTCGGGTCCTGCGCCGCCGCGCTGCGCGCCCAGACCGCGCGCGGGATCAGCAACTCGGCCGTGAGGTCATGCGCTTCGCGCTCGATGCCGTCCTCACCGCAGGTCTCGATGTCCTCATCGACGATCGCCTGATCGTGTTCGCTGCCGAGATGCTTCCACGCGTGTACCAGTTCATGTACCAGTGTCGACCAGAACTGGTCGAGCCGGTCCTGCCGCAGCGTCAGTGCGATGACCGGCGCACCGCCGCGCCCGACGAGCGCCGCGCCATCGATGCGGCTGCGCGGCGGCGTTGGCTCGATGACCACCGCGATGCCGCGCTCCGCCAGGCACTCCATCGCGAGCCGCGGTCCTTTGTCCATCCAGCTCAGCCGAACGACATAGCGGATGAGATCTTCGTTCAGATCGCCTGCGCGGAACCGGCCACGCAGCGCGGCGTCCGCTGCCGCGCGCTTGCGTACCCGCGTAAGCCAGTCGGCGACGACCGCACGGTCGGAGGGCGCCGCCGCCGAGCGTCCTGCGACATCGTAAGGCGCCTTCGGCTCACGGATGAGCAGCGCCGGCGGGATCTCGAGCGCCTCTGACAGCGCCCGGATCATCGGCAGCGTCAGCGGCCGCTTGCGCGCCAGCACCTCGGATGCCCGGTTCTTGCCGCCGAGCATCTCGGCGAGGTCCTTCTGGCGCAGCCCCTGTTGCTCCATCCGGAAGACGATCGCGTCCACCGGGTCGGGCTGCGCGAACGGATAGCGCGTCTTCTCGTAGTCTTCGACGAGCTTCGCGAGGAGCTCAAGCCGCGCACCCGCGGGCGAGTCGGCTGGGGGATCCTCGGACGCCAGCTGCTCGACCGCCGCCAATGCTTGGCGGTACTGCTCCTCGGTCTTGATGATGCTTGGTTCCACGAGATCCACCCGTTCAGCGTTCACGGTTACGCCCTTCATAGTCCGCGTGCGTCCCGATCCAGATCACCACCACGACCGCCGTCGCGTAGGCGACCCGCAGCTCCAACCGGTAGCGGTTGCCCTTCACGTTGAAGATGACGACGTTGCCCGCCAAGAAACTCGCCGACGCGTAGCGCGCGCGGATGTCTTGCGAGGTGGCCCATCGAGCGGCCTCGACCTCCGACAGCCAATGCTCGATCCACTGCCGCGCGTCGGCATGCTTCTCGCAAAACGCCGCCAGGCGCTCGCGCCCCACGATCTTCATTTCAGGGCAGTGTGCCAGAGAGTTCCCGTAAAGGGAACCCTAAAAAGGTTCCCAACAGTATACTGTTTTCGCGTCCGATACGCTAAGCCAGTCAACCAAGTTGTTCCGATTGACGGAATCCGTAACACGGAATATCTTCTTCAGCGATCTGCTCGTTCCACTGCGCCGACACAGAGGACCTGTTCCATAGCCAAGCCGTCGCCCGGCTCCGGAACATCGAGCGGGTCGCCCGACGCAAGCTGCTGCAGTTCCACGCCACCACCGCATCGGCGACCCTGCGCGTCCCGCCCGGCAACCGGCTCGAGCTGCTGCGAGACGATCGCGAGGGGCAGCACAGCATCCGGGTCAACGACTCGTGGCGGATCTGTTTAAGGTGGACGGCGAACGGCGTCTACGACGTCGAGATCGTGGACTATCTAATGCGCATACGAGGGCCGACGCCGATGCCGAAACTGCTGGACGAGATCCACCCTGGCGAGATTCTGCTCCAGGACTTCATGAGGCCGCTCGGCATCACCGCCCGCCAGCTCGCGGCCGACATCGACGTGCCGCCGAGCCGCATCAGCGAGATCGTGAACGGCCACCGCCCCATCACCGCCGACACCGCCGTACGCCTCGGGATGTTCTTCTCGATGGAGTCGCGGTTCTGGCTGAACCTGCAGACCGAGTACGACCTTCGGGTCGCCGCGCGCGAGCTCACGCCCAAACTCACGTCGCGGATCCGGGTGTTCCGTTCGTCGGCGGCGTGAGGGACCCGCGATCGCTAGGTCAGCTGCTCGGCGGGACGCATTGATGCGGATAAAACCCCAAAAAGACTCTTTCACATTTAATTAGCCTGTTTAATCGACCGATCTGGCGCCCTTCAACCCCCCTGCCACCCGCCCAACCGCCTCAGCGATCGACATCGACAACCCCGGCGTCGCCGCGCGCAGCCGCGCATCCTCCGTCACCAAGGGCAGGCCC
>CALGVD010000130.1 GCA_937920275.1 uncultured Pseudomonadota bacterium | reverse complement strand
CGTCGTCTCGCCGATCGGCAGGGCTAGCGGCCGCAGCGAGGACTCAGGCAGCAGCACGATGCTGCCCGTCTGGGCTTTCGGCGAGTTGGGCAGGAAGACGCTCGCCCAGCCGCCCTCGATGGAATCGAACTTCATCCCGATCCGCCAGCCTTCTCCGGCGGGTACCAGCACCGGGCGCACATCCGGTGCACCATCACCCGCACCCCGGCCCTCGAGCACCGACTTCGCCATCCGGTACTGCGGAAGGCTGCCGACGATCGATTCTTCGATCCAGCCGATGAGTTTCTGGCCGGGCGCGGTGCGCGCCAGCATCCCGGCGATGAAGGCGACCAGCAGCAGCGCGAGCACGGCGAGCAGCGTGCCGAGCGCGAACTGCGCGACGAGGTGCCCCGGGAACAGGTTCTCCACCGGTTTCATGAGTTGGCGCGCGAGCGGCAGGACTTTGTCGGCGAGCCACAGCAGCAGGGCGCCGGGCAGCAGGAACAGCACTCCGCCGACCAAGGTGTCCTTGATGAACTGGGCGGTCTTCTTCATGGTGGTGTTCCTTTCATGACGGTGTTGCAGGATGGGCTGATCGGCCCGATGTTACGGCCCCGCGCCATGGTTACAATCCGGTCGATGCAACGGGGGCCGTCTTGCGCCTGATCGAAGTCCTCTGGATCGCCATGTCCGTGGCCTGTCTGGTGCTGGGCGGCATCCACGCACATGTCTGGCTGCGACGGCGCGAGGCGATCGTCACCCGTGCCAACCTGGCGTTCGCGGTGCTCGCCTTCTCTGTGGCGATGATGGGCGTGCTGGAGTTGCAGCTGTTCCGCGCCGCCAGCATCGACGAGTTCAAGCGGCTGCTGTTCTGGTACCACTTCCCCGTCTGGTCGGGGTTCGCGGCCGTCGTCGCCTTCACGCATTTCTACCTCGACGCCGGCCGGCTCTGGCTCGGCCTCACCGGCATCGGGTTGCGGACGGTCGCGCTGATCGCCGGGGCCCTGACGGGCGGGGCGATGAACTACCAGCGCATCGAAGCGCTCGGGACCGTCGATCTGTTGGGCGACCCGGTGGTGATGGTCGTGGAGGCCTCGCCGAGCCCGGTGCTGATCCTCTCGCAGTCGGCGCTGTTGCTGCTGGCGCTGTTCCTCGCCGATGCCACGCGCCAGCTGTGGCGGCGGGGGGACCGCGTCCGCGCCCTCACCATCAGCGGCGGTTTGCTGCTCTACGTCGGCGTCAACTCGGCGTTGGCGATCGCCAGCTATTGGGGGTTCCTGCGTCTGCCGTTGATCGGCATCGTCTTCTTCGTACCGATGGTGTTCGTGATGGCCGCGTACCTCGGCCTCGACCTGCTGCGCGGCGCTGAGCTGAAGCAGGACCTGCAGGAATCCGAGCGTCGGCTGTCGCTCGCGGCCGACGCCGCCGATGCCGGTCTTTGGAGCCTCGATGCCGTGACCGGCCGGTTCTGGGCGACGCCGCGGGCCTATGCCATCTTCGACATCCCGGTGCGCCGGGACGTCTCGGTCGATGACCTGCTCGCGGTCATCCATCCGCACGACCGTCACCGCGTCGAACGGGTGCTGCAGGCGGCGCGCAAGGAGGACGGCGTGAGCCGCCTCGAGTATCGCATCCGCGACCGCTCGGGCGGCATCCGCTGGGTGTCGTCGCGCGGCAGTGCCTACACGGGGCGTGAAGCCGGCTCGCGTGTCATCAGCGGTGTGATCATGGACATCAGCGCCCGCAAACAGGCCGAGGACGAGCGTGCGCTGCAGCGCGTGGAGCTCGAGCATCTCGCGCGGGTCAACACGCTCGCCGAGCTCTCCGGCACGCTCGCGCACGAGATCAACCAGCCGCTCGCGATCATCATGAGCAACACCGAGGCGGCGCAACGCCTGCTCGATCAGCCTGACCCGGACCACGACGAGCTGCGTGCGATCCTGGCTGACATACTCGCCGCCGACGAACGCGCGGATGCGGTGGTGCGCCGGCTGCGCGCCATGCTGCGTCGCGGACCGGTCGAGCGCGAGTCGCTCGTGCTCGACGCCACAGTGCTCGCGGCACTCGATTTCCTGAGTGGCGAGTTACGGCGACGGGGCGTCGAGGTGAGGACCGATCTGCAAGCCGGTGAGGCCCGCATCTGGGGCGACTGTGTCTCGCTCGATCAGGTGCTCATCAACCTCATCAACAACGCTTGCGACGCGATGGCAGCGCAGTCGGTCAGTCCGAAAATCCTGACCCTGCGCACCGCCCGCGAGGGGCGTACCCTGCGTCTATCGGTCTGCGATAATGGGGTTGGCCTGCAAGTGGGTGCCGACGAGATCTTCGCGCCGTTCTTCACCACCAAACCGGCAGGGCTCGGTCTGGGGCTTGCGATCTCGCGCTCCATCGTCCTCGCCCACGATGGACTCATCTCCGCGCGGGCGAACCCCGGGGGCGGTACGATCCTGGAACTGGAGCTCCCGATGCAAACAGTGCGGGGAACATGAGCAACAAGGTCTACCTGGTCGATGATGAGCCTGACCTGCGTCGCGCGATCGAGCGGCTGCTGCGTGCCGAGGGGTTCAAGGTGGAGAGCCACGGGTCGGCGTTGGAGTTCCTGGCCCGGCTGCCGGCCGAGGCTGACGGTTGTGTGGTGATGGACCTCGCCATGCCGGGGCTGGATGGCCTCGACGCGCAGGATAGGCTCTTGGCGGCCTCCACGCGCTGGCCGGTGGTCTTCCTCACCGGCCACGGTGATATCCGCAGCAGCGTGCGTGCGATGAAGGCTGGCGCGGTCGACTTCCTCACCAAACCCGTCAAGGCTGAGGAATTGATCGCTTCGGTGGGGCTCGGGCTCGCGAGGGTGCGCGAGGTGGCGGATCTGCGGGCGCGCTATGCCCAGCTGACCCCCCGTGAGCGCGAGGTCATGGAGCATGTCATCGCGGGCCGCCTCAACAAAGTCATCGCCGCGGAATTGGGCACCACCGAGCAGACCATCAAGGTCCACCGGTCGCGGGTCATGGAAAAACTCGGCATCCGTTCGGTGGCTGCCCTGGTGACCGCCGCACAGCGGCTTGGGGTCTCGCCGGCCGGTGGCGAGGCGGATTGACCGTTGTACCTTGGTGCAATGACTCAAGGCGGGGTGGAAGCCTAAGGTGTATGCAATGGTCGCATGTTGACCATGCATTACGGAGATTTTCATGACCCTCATCCGCAGCATCCTGGCGCTTTGCCTGCTTGCCCTCGCCCTGCCTGCCCAAGCGCAGTCGCCGGTCGCCAAGAAAAAGCCGAACATCCTCATCATCTGGGGTGACGACATCGGCGGCTTCAACATCAGTGCCTACAACCAGGGGATGATGGGCTACCGTACCCCGAACATCGACAGCATCGCGAAGAGCGGTGCGCTGTTCACCGACTGGTACGGCCAGCAGAGCTGCACCGCGGGCCGCGCGGCCTTCGTCACCGGCCAGTCGCCGATCCGCACCGGCCTCACCAAGGTCGGCCTGCCGGGCACCCCGGAAGGCATGCGCAAGGAAGACCCGACGGTCGCGACGCTGCTGCGCGCCCAGGGCTACCGCACGGGTCAGTTCGGCAAGAACCACCTCGGTGATCGCGACGACATGCTGCCGACGAAGCACGGCTTCGACGAGTTCTTCGGCAACCTCTATCACCTGAACGCCGAGGAAGAGCCGGAGAGCCCCGACTACCCGAAGGATCCGAACTTCAAGAAGAACTTCGGTCCGCGCGGCGTCATCCACAGCTTCGCCGATGGCCGCATCACGGACACCGGCCCGCTGACCCGCAAGCGCATGGAGACGATCGACGACGAGGTGATGGCCAAGAGCCTCGACTTCATGCGTCGCGCCAAGAACGACGACAAGCCGTTCTTTCTCTGGTGGAACTCCACCCGCATGCACATCTTCACCCACCTAAAGGCGGCCTCGGTCGGCAAGACCGGTCTCGGCGTCTACGCCGACGGCATGGTCGAGCATGATGGCCATGTCGGTCAGTTGCTCGCCGCCCTCAAGGAGATGGGTCTCGAAGAGAACACCATCGTGATGTACTCGACCGACAACGGTGCCGAGACCTTCACTTGGCCCGACGGCGGCACGACGATGTTCCGCGGCGAGAAGAACACGCAGTGGGAAGGCGGCTACCGCGTCCCCGCGATGATCCGCTGGCCGGGCGTCATCCAGCCGGGCACGGTGATCAACGACATCGTCGCCCACGAGGATATGCTGCCGACGCTGGTTGCCGCGGCGGGCGACGCCAATGTCGGTGCAGATCTGCTGAAGGGTCGTAAGATCGGCGGCATGGCCTACAAGGTCCACCTCGACGGCTACGACCTCGGCCCCGCGTTGCGCGGCGAGGGGGCTTGGCCGCGCAAGGAGTTCATCTACTGGACCGACGACGGTTCGGTCGCCGCCCTGCGCTACGAGAACTGGAAGATCACCTTCCTCGAGCAGCGGGCCGAGGGTCTCAAGGTGTGGCAGGAGCCGTTCGTGCAACTGCGCGCCCCGAAGATCACCAACCTGCGCATGGATCCCTTCGAGCGCGCCGAGGAAGAGAACGCCATCGGTTACCAGCGCTGGTACCTCGAGCGGATGTACATGATCGCCCCCGCAGGTGCCTATGTCGGCAAGTGGCTGCAGTCCTTCAAGGAGTTCCCGCCCCGCCAGAAGCCCGGCAGCTTCAACCTCGACCGAGTCATGGAATCGGTGATGAGCAGCAGCGGTCGCTGACGAGCTGATCGGTACACCGGTTCCGGTGGATGGGGCCGCATTCTGCAAAAGGATGCGGCCCCTTTTTTTAGCCCCCGTCATTCGGAGAACATCGTTATGACCCGCAACACCCCTTTCCGCGCCCTCTGCGCGACCTTGGCTTTGTCGCTCGGCTTGTCTCTCGGTCTTGCTGCCCCGGCGTCGCAGGCTGCCGAGGCGCTGTCCTCCTGGAAGGATGGTGCTGCCAAAGCCCGAATCGTCGCGTTCGTCGAGGGCGCCACCGACCCGCGCTCCCGGAACTATGTCGCGCCCGCGGAGCGCATCGCCGTGTTCGACAACGACGGGACGCTCTGGTCCGAGCAGCCCGCGTACTTCCAGCTCGCCTTCGCCATGGATCGGGTCAAGGCGCTCGCGCCGACGCATCCGGAATGGAAGACCACGCAGCCGTTCCAGGGCGTGCTCGAGGGCGACATCAAGGCGGTCGCTGCCACCGGTGAGCGTGGGCTGATGGAGCTCATCATGGCCACCCATGCCGGCAGCACCACCGAAGAATTCGCATCCAGCGTGCGCCAGTGGGTGAAGACCTCGCGTCATCCGACGCTCAAGCGACCTTATACGGAGCTCGTGTATCAGCCGATGCTGGAACTGCTCGCCTATCTTCGCGCCAACGGCTTCAAGACCTATATCGTCTCCGGCGGCGGCATCGAGTTCATGCGCGTGTTCGCCGAGGAGGTGTACGGTGTGCCGCCCGAGCAGGTGATCGGCTCGACCATCGCCACGAAGTACGAGCTGCGCGACGGTAAGCCGGTGATCGTCCGCGAGCCGAAGCTCGACTTCATCGACGACAAGGCGGGTAAGCCGCTCGCCATCAACAAATTCATCGGTCGACGGCCGGTCATGGCTTTCGGCAACTCGGACGGCGATTTCGAGATGCTGGAGTGGGCGACCGCGGGTACGGGTCCGCGCTTGGCGGCGATCGTCCACCACGACGATGCGGCCCGCGAGTTCGCGTATGATCGGGACTCGCATATCGGCAAACTGCGCCGCGGGCTCGACGAGGGTCCGAAGCGGGGTTGGCTGATCCTCAGCATGAAGGACGACTGGAAGGCCGTTTATCCCGCCCCAGCACGCTGACACCGCCGCTCGACGCCTGAAGCTGGCCGGCCTCGCCGCCGGCTTCGTGGCGCTTGTCGTCGCCGCGTTGTGGTGGTGGCGGGGTGACATCGGGGGCGACGGCCCTCAGGGCGACACCCAAGCCGTCGCCGCCCACGGCGGGCCGGGCTCGCCCCAGGCCGCCGCCGCGCGCGCGTCGGCGTTCGTGGGCAGCGCGGCCTGTGCGAGCTGCCATCGATCAGAGCATGCCGCTTGGCAGGGCTCGCAGCACGAGCGTGCCATGCAGCATGCGACCGAGCAGACCGTGCTCGGCGATTTCGGCGGTGTGACCCACACCCGCGACGGGGTCACCTCGACCTTCCTCAAGCGCGACGGCAAGTTCATCATCCGCACCGACGGCCCGGACGGGCGGCTCACCGATTTCGAGGTGAAGTACACCTTCGGCGTCGAGCCGCAACAGCAGTACCTTGTCGAACTGGCGGGCGGCCGTCTGCAGGCCGTGTCGGTGACTTGGGACACGCGCCCCAAGGCGCAGGGCGGGCAGCGCTGGTTCCGCCAATACCCGCAAGAGACGCTCGATCATCGCGACGAACTGCACTGGACGGGTCGCTCGCAGAACTGGAACTTCATGTGCGCCGACTGCCATTCGACCGATGTCCGCAAGGGCTACGACGAGGCGAAGGGTAGCTACGACACCCGTTACGCCGAAGTCTCGGTCGGCTGCGAATCCTGTCACGGTCCCGGCGAGCGGCATCTGCAGTGGGCCCGTGGCGGTGCGAAAGGTGCGGACCGTGGACTCGCCGTCCTGTTCCACGAGCGGCGCGGTGTGACTTGGCCGATCGATCCGCAGAGCGGCAACGCCCGACGCAGTCAGCCGCGTACCGAGTCGCAGGGGGACGCCGTCTGCGCGGCCTGCCATTCGCGGCGCAGCCAGTTCGCGGAAGGTTGGCGCGCGGGCGATCCTTTGCTCGATCACTTCCTCCCTGTCACCCTGCGCGAGGGGCTGTATCACGCCGATGGTCAGCAGCAGGACGAAGTCTTCATCTGGGGCTCGTTCCTGCAGAGCAAGATGCATGCGGCAGGCGTCGGTTGCGCAGACTGTCACGATCCTCACACCCAGAAGATGCGACTGCCGGGCAACACCACCTGCGCGCAGTGCCATGCGCCGGGGCGATACGACGTCGTCGAGCATCATCGGCACAAGCCGGGCGCGGCGGGTGCGCAATGCGTCGATTGCCATATGCCCGCCACGACCTACATGGTCAACGATCCGCGTCGTGATCACGGCTTCAAGGTGCCGCGGCCGGACCTGACCGCCTCCACGGGGGCGCCGAACGCCTGTGGCAGTTGCCATGCGGATCAGGGCGCCGAGTGGGCGGCGAGTGCGCTCGATGGTTGGCATGGCAAGGACTGGCGCGCTCGGCCGAGCATCGCTCCTGCGCTGCACGCGGCCCGCCGCGCCGCGCCGGGTGCGGCGCGCGGTCTGCAGGCCTTGCTCGCCGATCCTTTGCAGCCGCCGATCGTGCGGGCGACGGCGCTCGAGTTGGCGGCGCGATATCCGAGCGCGGCCGCCGACGCCGCGCTGCGTGCAGCCCTCGATGACGCCGATGATCTCGTGCGTCATGTCGCGGTCTCGCGGCACGAGGGCGCACCGCCGGAGGCGCGTGCGGCCCTGCTCGCGCCGCGCTTACGCGATCGCGTGCGCGCCGTGCGCATCGAGACTGCGCGTCTGTTGATGCCGGTTTCAGGCGGTCTCACGGGCGCCGATCGAGCCGCCTTCGACGCGGCGCTCGCCGAGCATGAGGCTGCGCTGCGGCTCGACCTCAGCCGCCCCGAGGCGCAGCTCAATCTCGGTAACCTGTTGCTGCAGCGCGGCGAGTCGCAGGCGGCCGAGGCGGCGTTCCGCAGGTCGCTCGCCCTCGATCCGCGCTTCGTGCCTGCGGCGGCCAACCTCGCCGACCTGCTGCGTGGCCGGGGCGACGAGATCGGCGCGGAACGCGTGCTGCGCGATGGCTTGCGTACGCTCGGGTCGGTCGCGGCCGCTGCGCCGCTGCGTGAGTCTTTGGGTCTCGCCTTGGTGCGTCAGGGACGCAAACCCGAGGCCTTGGTGGAGTTCGAAGCGGCCGTGCGTGCCGCGCCGGATCTCCCCCGCTATGCCTATCTGCATGCGCTTGCACTCGATGACGCGGGTCGACGGCCCGAGGCCATCAAGACACTGGCTGCGGGTGCAGAACGCACACCTGACCGCGACTTGTTGCTGACGCTCGCCATGTTCCGCAGCGAGGGCGGGGATGAGGCGGGGGCGCGTGCGGCGCTCGCCCGCTGGTATGCGGTCAACCCCGACGACCCGGCGCTCGCGAACCTGCCGCGTTGAGTCTGCGTTACCCTTGAGGGGTCATGCCGACCCCGCCCCTCACCGACATCGACCATATGCGGCGCGCGCTCGCGCTCGCGCGGGCGGCGGCGGCGACCGGCGAGGTGCCGGTCGGCGCGATCTTGGTCCGGGGCAGCGAAGTTTTGGGCGAGGGGGCCAACTGCCCGATCGGTGAGCACGACCCGACCGCCCACGCCGAGATCCGTGCACTGCGCGCCGCCGGTGCGCAGGTCGGTGACTATCGGTTGCCGGGCACCACGCTCTACGTGACGCTCGAGCCCTGCATCATGTGCGCGTCGGCGTTGATCCACGCTCGGGTCTCGCGGGTGGTGTTCGGCGCCTGGGACCCGAAGGCGGGGGCGGCGGGCAGCATCGTCGATGTGTTCGGCATCGGGCAGTTGAACCACCGTGTGGATGTGTTCGGCGGCGTGTTGGCGGAGGAGTGCGGCTCGCTGCTGTCGGATTTCTTCCGGCTTCGCCGGTCGATGCTTCCGGAGCAGGGCCGGTCAGGGTAGAATGCCGGGTTCCGGAGAGGTACCGAAGTGGTCACAACGGCGCCGACTCGAAATCGGATGGTCGGTTAATCCCGGCACGTGAGTTCGAATCTCACCCTCTCCGCCACCTTCCCACCCCCCCCTGATCCCATGGCCACGAAGAACATCTACAAGGTCGTCTTCGTCAACCAAGGCAAGGTCTACGAGATCTACGCCCGCAGGGTCGGCCAAGGCGAGTTGTTCGGCTTCATCGAGGTCGAGCAGTTGGTGTTCGGCGAGCGCTCGAGCGTGGTGCTCGACCCCTCCGAGGAGCGCATCAAGTCCGAGTTCGCGGGCGTCAAACGCAGCTTCCTGCCGATGCACTCGGTGCTGCGCATCGACGAAGTCCCGCAGCAGGGCGTGAGCAAGATCACGGCTTGGGAGGGCGGCAACATCACGCAGTTCCCCGGTCCGGTGTACACGCCGTCCCCGGGCGATCATTCAAAGAAATAGGGCCGGCAGTCCATGCTCGCGATCCGCGGTTCGGCCGCCTTGTCCCCGTTCCGGATCGCCAAGCTGCTCGCGCGGTTGCGTGCGCAGTGTCCCGCGGTCATCGGCCTCGATGCCGCTTTCGTGCACTTCGTCGACCTCGAGCGTGCCCTCGCGGGTGACGAGCGCGAGCGGCTCGAA
>CALGVD010000129.1 GCA_937920275.1 uncultured Pseudomonadota bacterium | reverse complement strand
CCGAGCGTGAGGCCGACACCGAAGCCTTGCCAGTGCTCCCGCGTCAGCCGTTGGCTGAGACCGGTGCGGGCGTTGCTGCGTTTGAAGTCACGGCCGATGGGTGTGTTCATGTCACGAGGCTCACATGCTTTCGGGTGCGGACGCGCCGAGGACAGCCAGGCCGTTGCGCAGCACCTGCTGCACCGCGAGCAGCGCGTAGATGCGCGCCTCGCGCTGCGCCTCATCCGGTACCAGCACCCGTTCGGCGTTGTAGAAGGCGTGCAGGGTGGTGGCGAGCTCGCGCAGGTAGTGCACGAGTGCGTGAGGAGCACGCTGGGCGGCGGCGTGCCGGATGACCTCCGGGTAGCGTGACAGGGCGGACAACATCGCCTCTGCGTGGGCGCCGGAGAGCAGTTCCGCACCGTGTGCCAGCACGGTGGCTTGCGCGCGTGCTGAGTCCCAGCCGATCCCGCGCGCCGCGAGCTCTTTCATGACGCTCGCGACCCGCGCGTGGGCGTACTGCACATAGAACACCGGGTTCTCGTTGGATTTCGACTTGGCGAGCTCGAGGTCGAAATCGAGCGATTGGTCGTTGCTGCGCATCAGGAAGAAGATCCGGCAAGCGTCGTTACCGACCTCTTCGCGGAGCTGGCGCAGCGTGACGAAGTTCGCCTCGCGCTTGCCCATCGAGACTTTCACGCCGTTGCGGAAAAGGGCGACCAGCTGGATGAGCGGTGCCTCGAGGCAATCCCCGGGGTGTCCGAAGGCCTGGAGACCACCGCGCACACGCGTGACATAGCCGTGGTGGTCGGCGCCGAGCACATCGATGAGCTGGTCGTGGCCGCGTTCGCGTTTGTCGAGGTGGTAGGCGATGTCGGAGGCGAAGTAGGTCTTCACGCCGTTGTCGCGCACCACGACGCGGTCCTCGTCGTCGCCGAACTGTGTGGCACGGAACCATTCGGCGCCGTCCTGGGTGTAGAGCAGCCCACGATCGCGCAGCCGGCCGAGCGCGCGGTCGATGGCGCCGCTCTCGGCGAACGCGCGTTCCGAGACCCAGTGGTCGAAGCGCACGCCGAACGCCGCGAGGTCGTCGCGGATCTCGTCCATCATCGCATCGATGCTGCTGCGCAGCAGATCCTGCCACGCGGCCTCGCCGATGAGCGCGCGGCAGCGGGCGATCAACGCATCGATGTACGCTTCCTTGTCGCCGCCGCCGGCGCCCGCGTCGGCGGGCAGGTCGGCGAGCACGACCGCCGCCGGATGGCGCAGCGCCTCCCCGACACGCGCCTGAAGCGCAGCGCCGAGCGGCAGCAGATAGTCGCCTCGGTATCCGTTCTGCGGGAAGGGCAGCACCTCGCCGCAACGCTCCAGATAGCGCACCCACACCGATACCGCGAGGATCTCGGTCTGGCGACCTGCGTCGTTCACATAGTATTCGCGCGTGACGATATCGCCTGCGGCGGCGAGGAGGTGGCCGAGCGCGTCGCCGAAGGCGGCTTGTCGACCGTGGCCGACATGCATCGGTCCGGTGGGGTTCGCCGACACGAACTCGAGCAGCACCTTGCGCTGCGTCGCGGGCATGTGGCGTCCGTAGGCTTCGCCGAGTTCGTGCACCCGCGCGAGTTCGCGCGCGTAGAGGTCGCGGGCCAAGGTGAAATTGATGAAGCCGGCACCGGCGATCTCGGTGCGTGTGATGAGCGGGTCGGCGGGCAGCGCCGCCACGATGCGCTCGGCGAGTTCGCGCGGCTTGAGACCGGCTCCCTTGGCGAGACGCATGGCGACGTTCGAGGCGAAATCGCCGTGCTGCGCATCGCGGGACCGCTCGAGCGCCACGGCTTGCGGATCGATGGGGCCGGACAGCAGGCTGCCTTCGAGGGAGCGGACCGCTGCGAGCAGCAGGCGTTGGAGGTCGTCTTTCACGGGTGCGATTCTAGAACAGTTCGAGCGGGTCGACGTCGAGCGCCCAGCGTACCCGTCGCGCTTCGGGCAGTGCCTCGACCTGCGGCAACCAGGCGTCGAGGAACCGGTGCAACAGCGTGCGTTCGGTGGCATCGAGCAGCAATTGCGCGTGGTGCCGATCGGCGCGGCGTGCCAGTGCTGCGGGCGCAGGGCCGAGCAGCCGCAGGCCTTGCGGGGGGCGGCCAGCCGCCCGACGCGCGGCATCGAGGAAGGCGAGCGTCGTCTCGGCTGCTGGAGCCGAGGCTCTCAAGGCCGCCAAACGCGCGAACGGCGGCCACGCCGCATCGCGTCGTTCCGCGAGCGCGGCCTCGGCGAACGCCTCATAGCCGCCGGCGAGCAGGCTGCAGAGCAAAGGATGCTCGGGGTGTTCGGTCTGGATGAGCACTTCGCCGGGCTGTGCGCCGCGGCCCGCACGGCCGGCGACCTGCACCAAGGTCTGCGCGAGCCGTTCGGCAGCGCGGAAGTCGGTATTGAAGAGCCCTTGATCGGCGTTCAGTACCACGGCGAGGGTGACCGCCGGGAAATCATGGCCTTTGGTGACCATCTGGGTGCCCACCAAGATGCGCGCCTCGCCGCCTGCCATGCGTGCGAGCACCGCCTCGAGCTGGTCGCTGCGACGCACCACATCGCGGTCGAGCCGCGCGATCGACACCCCGGGAAAGGTCTCTGCCAGCGTCTCCTCGATGCGCTCCGTGCCTTGGCCGACGGTCTTCACCGCATAGCCGCAGGTGGGACATTGCTGCGGCAGTTCGCGGTCAGCGCCGCAGTGGTGACAGCGCAGCCGGGAGGCGTTGCGATACACGGTCATGCGTGCATCGCAGGCGCTGCAGGGGGCGACCCAACCACAGGCTGTGCAGGCGAGCGTGGGTGCGTAGCCGCGACGGTTAATGTAGACGAGCACCTGTCCCGCGGCGGCAAGATGCCGCTCGATCGCCGTCACCGAGGTGGTCGCGAGCCCGGCGTGCACGCGCTCTTCGCGCAGGTCGATGAGCCGCAACCGCGGCGGTCGGGCATCGGCCGCGCGCTCCGGAAGGGACAGCCGTGTCATGCGTCCTGTGGCCGCGTTGTGCAGCGTCTCGAGCGACGGGGTCGCCGAGCCGAGCACCACCGGGATGCCGAGGCCATGCGCCCGTGCCAGCGCGAGATCGCGAGCGGAATAGCGGAAACCACCCTCTTGTTGCTTGAACGAAGCGTCGTGCTCTTCGTCGACGAGGATCAGGCCGAGCGCCGGCACCGGCGCGAAGATCGCCGAGCGGGTGCCGATGACGAGCCGCGCCTCGCCGGACTGCGCGCGGCGCCAGGCGGCGAGGCGCGCGCTATCGGTGAGCCCGGAATGCAGCACCGCCAGCGAAGTGCCTGCAAACCGGGCGGCGAACCGCCCGACGAGTTGCGGCGTGAGCCCGATCTCTGGCACCAGGACGAGCACGCTGCGCCCTGCGGCCAAAGCATCTTCGGCGAGGCGCAGGTAGACCTCGGTCTTGCCGCTGCCCGTCACGCCGTGCAGCAGCCAAGCCCGGTACTCGCCGCGGTGATGGACGCGGATGGCTTCGAGCGCGGCCTGTTGTGCGGGGGTCGGCGTGGGCTGGGGTCGGGCCGCGGCATCGCCGCCGTCAGCGTCGGCGCTCGACGCTGTCGCGTGGGCACCGTCCGGCGCGCGCGGTCCGTTCAGACGCTCGATCCATCCGCGAGTGCGCAGCGCGCGGGCAGCCTCGCGCCAACCCGGTAGATCGTCATCCAATCGGGCGGCTTCCATGCCCAGCGTGGAGCCGGAACCCAGCGTGGCGCCGGCGCCGGGGTGCTGCGCCAAGGCCTCGAGCAGCGCCCGTTGGCGGGGCGCCCGACGCGGCTCACCGGCGGTAAGCGCCGCTTCGCCCGGGGCGGTGAGTCGCCAGGATTCGATCGACGCCTGCAGCGGAGCGCCTTCGCGGGCGAGTTTCGGCAGCGCCGTGGCCAAGGCCTCGCCGAGCGGATGATGGTAATAGTCGGCAGCCCAACGCAGCAGCTTCAGGAGCGGCGGATCGAAGGTCGGCAGCAGATCAATAGCCCGGACCACACGCTTCAATTGGGCCGTGTCACGCTCCGATCGGTCCTTCAGCGAAACAATCACGCCCACCAACTGGCGTCTGCCGAACGGGACGAGCACGCGCATCCCCGGTTCCGGTCGCGGTTCGCCGAGCACGGGCAGGTAGTCGAAAACCTGCCGCAGCGGGGTGTCGAGGGCGACCTCGAGAATCAAGGATTCGGGGGTCGAGGATCTTTCCACAGAGCGTGTGGATAACATTGTGGACAGCGTATCGGTCAAGTGGGAAAAAGAGGCATTTTCAGCAGATTCTCGTTGGCTTGGTCAACGATTGACCAGTAGATAAGAATACTCAATTAAAACAGTGACTTGATAAGTTCAAGGGTTCCTCTCGGGGTACTTTATGACCGGAAGATGACGCCGATTCTCCGGCTATGTGTGCAAGTCGCTGATTCTGGCGGACTGTTGGCGATGCGAAGGCGCTACCCGCGGTTCCAGTTGGTCAGCGAGACGCCGGCCAGCGCCACGACCCCACCGATGATCATCGAGGGGAGGATCGGCTCGCCGAGCAGCACTGCGCCAAAGGTGACGCCGAACACCGGAACCAGGTTGTTGAACACCGAAGTGCGTGCGGCGCCGAGCACCTGCAAGCCTTGGGCGTACCAGACGAACGCGAGCGCAGTGCCGCCCGCCCCCAAGAAGAAGATGCTCGCCCAGGCCTCCCACCCCACTTGGTCGAACTGCCAGCGCGACCACTCGGCCGGCATGCCGAGCGACAGCATGAGTGCGCCCCACAATGCCGTGACAGTGGTCATCGCGAGCGGAGACGGCGCGCCTTCGCCGCGCAGCGCGAAACGGCCGACGACGGTGTAGAACGCCCAACCAAGGGCGCCGCCGAGCATCAGCAACTCGCCGATCCCGACCCGTTGCCAGAGCAATGTGAGATCGCCCCGCGCGAGCACGAGGCAGACACCGGTCAGGGCGAGCAGGATGCCGACCCAGCGGTGTGCGGCCAGCCGTTCGCCGAACACCAACGCCATCGCCACCGCGGTGATGATCGGGTTCAGCGCCACCACCAATGCGGTGCGACTTGCCGGGATGCGCTCGAGTGCGCCGAGGAACAGCAGGTTGTAGGCGACGAGTCCGCTGAGTGCGAGCAATGCGGTGTAGAGCCAGTCGCGTGGGCGCAGCCGCGGCAGACCGCGTTCGACGATCATCAGCAGCGGCAGCAGCAGGGCTGCCGCGATCCAGAATCGCAGTGCGGCCAGCGTGAAATGCGGCAGCTGCGGCGCTGCGATGCGCCCCGCGATGAAGGTTCCACCCCACAACGCCGCGACGCCGACGAGACGCGCGTAGAGGCTCCAGTGCACGGCGTCGCGCGCGCTCATGCGCGTTCGCGCCACGCGACGACATAGAGGCCGGCGAGGATCACGAGCACTGCGCCCGTCAGCATCGTGGAATCAGGTGCGACCGACCAGACCACCCAATCGATGCCGAGCCCCCAGATCAGGGCTGTGTACTCGACCGGCGCGACGATCGCCGCCGGCGCGTGCTTGAAGGCGACGGTGATGTAGTGCTGTCCGACGGCGCCGAGCGCACCGGTCGCTACGATCAAGGGCCAGTGGGCGGTGAGGATCGGGGCCCAGCCGGGCAGGGCGAGCGCCAGCGAGATCACCGCCACCCAAGCGAGGAACATGAAGACCACCGAGGCGGTCGTATCGGTGCGGGTCAGCACCCGCGCGACCAAGACCGCACCGGCGTAACAGAGGGCGGAGAGCAGCGCGGCAAGGCCGGCGGTGGGGGACATCCCGTCGGGGCGGGGCTGCAGGATCACGAGCACGCCGGCGAGCCCGACCAAGATCGCAAGCCAACAGCCGAGGCCGACCCGCTCGCCCAAGAACCACGCCGCGAACGCTGCGATCAAGAGGGGTGCACCCATGTAGACCGAATAGACGGCTGCGAGCGGTGCGTCGCGCAGCGCTGCGATGAAGCTCAGCAACATGAGGATGCCGAGCAGTGCGCGGACCAGGTGCAGTGCCGGTCGGACCGGGCGCAGTTCGCCCAAGCGGCCTGACCACCACAACGGCAGCAACACGAAAGGCAGCGAAGAGACCGCTCGAAGAAAGGTCACTTGCGCAGGGGGATAATGCGCTGCGAAAGTCTTCAGCAGCGCATCCATGAACGAGAAGGCGGCGACGGCGATGAACATCGCCATGACGCCGCTGGCGCTGCGGACCGACATCCGGCGGACTATACGCGAGCGGGGTGCCCGGGATTCGGCTGCAGGCGGGCTACCCTGCCGTTCGGCACTTGTGCGCGCTTTCCGGAACGCATCAACTGTTCGCCACCACACGGCGTCAAGCCGTGGTGGGCAACAACGAAAACACTAAGATCTACAGGGGAATGCTATGGACATCACCAGTCTCATCATCCAGCTCGTGTCGGGCGCGGTCGGCGGTAACATCGGCGGTGCGATCTTCAAGAACCTCAGCCTCGGCACCACCGGCAACTCGATCGCCGGCATCATCGGCGGTCCGCTCGGCGCGATGCTGCTCAGCCAGCTCGGTCTCGGCGGCGGCGCGGATGCCGGCGGCCTCGGCGGGATCCTCGCAGGCGTGGGTGGCAGCGGTGTCGGCGGCGTGGTCCTGATGCTGATCGTCGGCTTCATCAAGAAGGCGATGGCGAAGTAGCCTACGGGCCAGTGCTGTCGCGGCGCCTACGGGTGCTGCACGAGGGTGCGCCGGGCGACCGACGCACCCTTTTCGTTTCAGGGCTTTCGCTTCAGGGCTCGTCGATCTCGTAGCCGCGGGCGCGCAGTTTGGCGAGGATCCCGCCGGGTCGCAGCAGAGCGTCGATGTCGGTGACCGCGAGCGTCACCGGATGGCGCTCGAGCGAGTTCGTCACGGTGCCGAGCCACGCCGTCTCGAAGTCGCGCAGCAGCGATGCGACTCGAGCACTGTTGCTCAAGGAATTGAGGCAGGTGCCGGCGGCCTGGGTGGCCGCACTGGTGCGCAGTGCCCCGGTGTCGCCGACCGCCCAAGCTTCCGCGCGTTGGCGTGATTGGGCGAGATCGGTTTCCAGCCGGCCGAGGACCGCCTCCATGCAGGCGATCTCCGCCGAGAGCGGGATCTGTCCGATCTCGGCGAGCGTCCCCCGGGCATCCTCGACCCGGACCTCAGCACGCAGCACCTTCACCTTGCGTTCTCGTGCCGACTTCTCGACCGAGCGGGCGACCGCGTTGCTGAAGCTGAGTCCACTGCGGTCGATGGCGGCCCGTTGCAACTCGAGCACCGCGAGGAGCGGTCGGCGTTCGAGCATGCTGCGGTCACGCGGCGCGTACTTGGTGCGCAACGCTTCGAAGCGCGAGAACAGGGGCGGCGGCAACACCGTCTCGAGGCGCTCGCCTTCTGCGTTGCCTCGCAGCTTGCGGAACTGGAGGTAAAGCTGCACGGCCTTGATGGGCCCGATATCGGCATCGACCTCTGGTCGGGCCGGAACGAAGACTTGCGCGCGGTCGAGCACCGCCTCCACTTCCTGCGATCGCCACTGCAGTTTCTTGGGAGCGGGGGCGATGGTCGCGAGCAGATAGAGGGTGTGCTCGCCCTTGCGGACCTTCCAGAGCCCGGGGCCGGATCGCTCGCCGCTGACCAAGACCTCTTCGATGGTCTCGACTTCAGTGACCGCCTCTTCAGCCGGCAGGGTTTGCGCGCTGGCGGCCGGCAGCAGCAGGGTGACCCAGAGTATGCCGAGCAAGGCGCGACAGGGTGCGCTTCGATGGGATCGGAAGATGTCATTGAATGTTGTCACTTCGGTACCGTATCTTATCCATCCGATGACCGCCGCATCCGACGAAGAGTTCCTCGTGATCGCACGACCGCATGCGGGTGTGAGCCTGCAACAGCCGGTATTGCGCACGGATATCGCCGGCATGCCTCTCGAATGGATCGACTACCGCGAGGCTGCGCGGCTTCACCATCAGGGGCAGGTCGCCTACACCTGTGGCAGCCCCATCTTCCGCCTGCAGGGCGGGACCAACGCGCTGACCGGGCGGCGGACCTTGCTCGAGGTGCACTCGATCGTCGCCACCGTCGGCCAGAGCGGCAATCCCGGTCACTTGCGCAAGGACTACGTCCCGCCGCTCAACAACGAGACGCTGTTCCGGCGCGATGCTCATCTTTGTCTCTATTGCGGCGGCCGCTTCGGCCAGCGTGATCTGTCGCGCGACCATGTGCGGCCGTTCAGCCAGGGCGGCCGGGACACCTGGTCCAATGTGGTCACGGCTTGTCGGCGCTGCAACAACTTCAAGGCTTGGCGTACGCCTGAGCAGGCACGGATGCAGCTGATCGCCGTCCCGTTCACGCCGACCTATGCCGAGTACATCTTTTTGAAAGGAAGGCGCGTACTCGCCGACCAGATGGAGTATCTGCTCGCGCATTTTCCGCGTAGCAGCCCCCTGCACGGGCGTATCGCCCACTTGATGGCCTGAGCTCGCCTGAGCCTGATGAGGAGGCGGATAGATGGACACGCAATCGATCGAGACTTTCCTGCGGACCACAGCCACCGAGTTGGCGCTCAAGGTGCTCGCAGCGATCGCGTTCTGGGTGATCGGAAGATGGTTGATCGGCCGGGTGTTGAGCCTGCTGCAGGCGGCGATGAACCGCAACGAGATCGACCCGACGCTCACCAAGTATCTGGGTTCGATCGTCGCCGTGGCGCTCAACATCGCCTTGGTGCTCGGGATACTCGGCTACTTCGGCATCCAGACGACCTCGGTCGCGGCGATGCTGGCGGGTGCGGGTATCGCCATCGGTGCCGCCTGGAGCGGCATGCTCGGCAACTTCGCCGCCGGTGCGTTCATGCTGGTGCTGCGTCCTTTCAAGGTGGGCGACTTCGTGCAGGTCGCTGGCATCACCGGCACGGTGCATGAGCTCGGTCTTTTCGGCACCACGCTCATCACACCGGACAACGTGCTGACGCTGGTCGGCAACGGCAAGATCTTCAGCGACAACATCATGAACTACTCGGTTCGTCCCACGCGCCGCGTCGAGCGGGTCATGCAGGTCGCGGGCGCCGTCGATCCGTTGGAGGCCATCACCCGGCTACGGACGGCCGTGGCGACCGTCGCGAACGTCTCGAGCGAACCCCTGCCGGAGGTGAGCTTGCTCGAGACCAATCTGCTCGGGCATGTCATCGCGGTCCGCCCGTACTGCCACACCGACCACTACTGGCAGGTGTATTTCGACATCAACGAGGCGATGGTGCGGGTCGCGAAAGAGGCGGGTTGGCCGGCTCCGACGCCGGCGACCAAGATGATCCAAGTCCAAGGCTGACCGGATCGGCAGACCGCTGTATTGCACCCCGGGTCAATGCGGGGTGACGCCGTGCGTGGGAGTCTCCCGACCGGAGGTTTTTCCATGCACCGCCCCGACTTCATGCGCCGCGTCGCGCTTCTGGCCCTGACCTGTCTGGCGTCGGTTTCGGCTGCGCAAGAGATCGAGCCGCGCGCCTATTCATCCGCCCCCGTCGGCACGAACTTCGCTGTGCTCGGCTACGGTGCCACCCGTGGTGATGTGGTGTTCGATTCGTCCGCGCCGTTCACCGATGTCGAGGCCGAGGTGGACACCCTGTCCGTCGCCTTCGGGCGGGTATTCGCGCTCGGTGGCCGGCAAGCGAGCCTGACCCTTGCCGCGCCCTACCAATGGGGTGAGGCGTCGGGCAACGTGGGCGAGGACCGGCGCACGGCCGAGCGCTCCGGGATGGGCGATCTGCGCCTGCGTTTCGGCACGCTGCTGGTCGGGGGTGAAGCGCTTGCGCCCCGCGAATTCGCGGCGCGTCAGCGGCGGCCGACCGTGGGGGCGAGTGTCGTGGTGGTGGTGCCCACCGGGCAACACGAGCCGTCGCGCTTGGTGAACATCGGCTCGAACCGTTGGGCCGCCAAGCCCGAGGTCGGCTTCACTTGGCCACGCGGTCCCTGGCACTTCGATCTGCATGCGGGCGCGTGGGTGTTCGGGGACAACGACCAGTTCTTGGGCGACGGTCGTCGCAGCCAGAAGCCGGTGTTGAACATCCATGCGGGGGTGAGCTACACCCTGCGACCCGGTACTTGGGCCGCAGTCGGCAGCACCTGGTACGCGGGCGGCGAGACCTCGGTCGACGGTGTCGCCGACGACAACCGTCAAAGCAATTTCAGGGTGGGCGCCACGGTCTCGAGCGCGCTCGGGGGCGGTCACTCGATCAAGCTCACCTACAGCGACGGCGCGGTGGTGCGTGTCGGAGGCGACTTCCGCACCCTCGGCATCGCATGGCAGTACACCTTCTTCGACTGAGGCGGTCTCGACCCGGCCCTCCGACGGCTACAATCGGGTGGTGGTCTACCTCATCGACGCCTCCGTGTATGTCTTCCGTGCGTACTACTCCATGCCGCCCGACATGCTCGACCGCGAGGGCAACCCGGCACATGCCTTGTTCGGTTTCGCGCGCTTCTTGGGCGATCTGATCGAACGGGCGAAGCCGCGCTACATCGCGGTCGCGTTCGACGAGAGCCTCGAGACCTCCTTCCGAAACCGCATCGATCCCTCCTACAAGGCGAACCGCGAGCCGGCGCCGGCGGACCTGAAGCTGCAGTTCGCACGCTGCCGTGAATTCTGCCGACATATCGGTGTCGCCGACTTCGGCAGCGGCGAGTATGAGGCCGACGACATCATCGGCACCTTGGCCACCCGGCTGCGTGCCGAAGGATCGCCGGCCACGCTCGTGACCCGCGACAAAGACCTCGCACAGCTGGTGCGCGAGGGAGATGTCTACTGGAGCTACACCGACAACCTGCGCCTGCGCCACCACGAGATCGAGGCGCATTTCGGCGTCGTACCCGAACGCTATGCCGACTATCTCGCCTTGACGGGCGATGCCGTCGACAACATCAAGGGCGTCCCCGGGGTCGGCCCCAAGACGGCGGCGGCGCTTCTCAAAGAATTCGCCTCGTTGGAGGAGCTCTACGACAACCTCGAGGGGGTCGCCGCCCTGCCGATCCGCGGTGCCGGCAAGTTGGGCGCGCGGCTCGCCGAACACCGCGAGGCCGCCTTCCTCGCGAGGCGCCTGACCGCGATCGCCCTCGACATGCCGCTCGAGGCCTGCCTCGCGCAGTTGCAGCCACGCGCGCCCGACCTGACGGCGCTCGGTGAATTCTGCGATCGCCATAATTTCGGACCGATGCTGCGCCGCCAGGGTGAGCGGTTGGCCGCGCTCGCCGCAGCGTGAAGGCCCATCCGTGAAGGCCCATCGATGAGCAGGGCAGAGGAGCAGGGCGCAGCGGTGGTGGGCTGGCCGTGGCGAACGTTCCTGCCTTGGTATTGGCCTGCCTGGTTGGGGCTCGGCCTGCTGCGCTGCCTCGCGCGGCTACGCTATCCGACGCTGTTGCGGATCGGCGCCGCGCTCGGCGGTGCGCTAGGGCGCCTGCCGTCCCCACAGCGCCGGGTGGTGCGTCGTAATCTGGCGTTATGTCTGCCGGAGCTCGACGCGCAGACGCGCGAGATGCTCGCCGCACAGCACTTCCGCGAGGCCGGCATCAGTCTGGGCGAGACCGCGCTCGCCTGGTTCGCGCCACCGTCACGGCTGCTCGAATTGGTGCGTTTCGACGGCCTCGCCGAGCTCGATCGATGGCAGTCGGCAGGGCGTGGGGTGATCCTGCTGGCCGCGCATTTCACCACCCTCGAGCTCGGCGCGCGGTTCGTCACCGCCGCGCGTCGCGTGCATGCGGTGTACAAGCCCTCCAGCAACCTGCTGGTCGACGCCGCTTTCCGCCGCTATCGGGTCGCGGTGTCGGCGGGCATGGTCGCGAGCGACGATATCCGCGCCATGGTGCGCGTGCTGAAGGCGGGAGGCACCGTCTGGTACGCACCGGACCAGGCGTTCCGCGCCAAGGGCGCGCTGATGGTGCCGTTCTTCGATGTGCCCGCCGCGAGCAATCCTGCGACCTCGCGGCTCGCGCGCATGACCGACGCCGTGGTGCTGCCCTATTTCGTGGAGCGGTTGCCGGGCGACGAGGGCTATGTGGTGCGTATCGGCGCTGCGCTCGAGGATTTTCCGTCCGACGACGCGGTGGCCGATACGCTGCGCCACCATCGTCTGATCGAAGCGGAAGCGCGCCGTATCCCGGCTCAATATCTTTGGCTACACAAGCGTTTCAAAGGGTTGTCAGCCGATCACCCCGATCCTTATGCTTGACGATCGCCGCATGCTGCCGCACGGAGCTCCCGCATGACTCTGCCCACGAGCGATGACCCGCACGAGAACGGTCCGGAAAGCACCCAGGCCGATATCTCCTCGGTGCTGGTCGAGGAACGCAGCTTCCCGCCGCCCCCCACGTTCGCTGCGGCAGCGTCCCTGAAGGCCGAAGATCTCGCCGAGCTGCACCGGCGTGCCGCAGCCGATCCGCTCGGGTTCTGGGCGGAGCTCGCGCGCGCGGAGATCGCCTGGCAGCGCCTGTTCACCCAGACGATCGATGAGTCGGCGGCGCCCAATTACCGCTGGTTCACCGATGGCGCGCTGAACGTCTCGTACAACTGCCTCGATGTGCACCTCGCAGAACACGGGCATCGCACTGCGATCGTGTTCGAGGGCGAGCCGGGCGACACCCGTCGCCTGAGCTACCGCGAGCTGCATGCCGAGGTCTGCCGCTTCGCCAATGCGCTCAAGGCGCGGGGCATCGGTCGCGGTGACCGTGTCGTGATCTATCTGCCGCTGGTGCCCGAAGCGGTGATCGCGATGCAGGCCTGCGCGCGCATCGGCGCGATCCACTCGGTGGTGTTCGGCGGTTTCTCGGCGATCTCGTTGAAAGACCGGATCGAGGACGCCGGGGCGAGCTGCGTGATCACCGCCGACGGTGGCTGGCGTGGCGGTCAGGTGGTCGAGCTCAAGGCCGCTGCCGACAAAGCGCTCGCCGAGGGCTGCGTGAGCGTCGAGACCGTGTTCGTGCTGCGGCGTACCGACGCGGCTGTCCCGATGGCCCCTGGCCGCGATGTCTGGTGGCACGACGCGGTCGCCGATCAGCCTGCGGCCTGCGATCCTGAGTGGGTCGATGCGGAGCACCCGCTCTTCCTGCTCTACACCTCCGGGTCCACCGGCCGCCCCAAGGGCATCCAGCACTCGAGCGCGGGCTACCTGCTCGGCGCCAAGGTCACCACCCGTTGGGTGTTCGACCTGCGGCACGACGATGTCTTCTGGTGCACGGCGGATGTCGGCTGGATCACGGGGCACAGCTATGTGGCCTACGGTCCGCTCGCCGTGGGGGCGACGCTGGTGATGTACGAGGGCGCGCCGACATTCCCGGCAGGCGACCGTCTGTGGGAGATCTGCGCACGCCACGGCGTCACCGTCTTCTACACCGCACCGACCGCGATCCGCGCGCTGATGAAGCTCGGCGACGCGCTGCCGGCGCGCCACTCGCTTTCAAAGATAAGACTGCTCGGCAGCGTCGGCGAGCCGATCAACCCCGAGGCGTGGATGTGGTACCACCGTGTGATCGGCGGTGGCCGTTGCCCGATCGTCGACACCTGGTGGCAGACCGAGACCGGCGCGATCATGATCGCACCGGTGCCGGGCGTGACCACACTCAAGCCCGGTTCCTGCACACAGCCGCTGCCCGGGATCTTCGCCGACATCGTCGATGACCACGGGCGTAGCGTCACCACACCGGGCGCCGGTGGGTACCTCGTCGTGCGTCGTCCGTGGCCGTCGATGCTGCGCACCATTTGGGGCGACAACGCCCGATACCTCGAGACCTATTGGTCGAAGTTCCAAGGCCATCTCTACCTCGCGGGTGATGGCGCCCACCGCGACGCCGACGGTTGCTTCTGGATCATGGGTCGCATCGACGATGTGCTGAACGTGGCGGGTCATCGGCTCGGGACGATGGAGATCGAGTCGGCGCTGGTGGCCCATCCGCGCATCGCCGAGGCAGCCGTGGTCGGTCGGGCGCACGAGATCAAGGGCGAGTCGGTGTTCGCGTTTGTGGTCTGCCGCGGCGAACGGCCGACCGGTGAAGCCGCGGTCGCGCTCATGCGCGAGTTGCGCGATTGGGTCGCCCTGCAATTGGGTGCCATCGCCAAGCCCGAGGACATCCGCTTCGCCGACAACCTGCCGAAGACCCGCTCCGGCAAGATCATGCGCCGATTGCTGCGCGCGATCGCCCGCGGCGAGCCCATCACCTCCGACATCAGCACGCTCGAAAATCCCGCGATCGTCGAACAGTTGCGCAGCGACGTATGACCGCAGGATGGTCGCAACTATGTTGCGGTTTTGCGACAAGGGGTCATTGGTGCTGTTTCCAGTATGGTTTTGTCCTAGAGTGATTTTCTAATCGACCGGCCAAAGAGCCGTCCGTCACGGAGAGGTAACACGATGATCAACCGCAACAACGCCCCTTGGGCGATGGTCGTTTCCATGGGTGTCGCTGCGCTGGCGGGTCAACCGACCTTCGCACAGTCGAACTCCGCCGAGGCACTCGGTCCGATCCTCGAAGAGGTGGTGGTCACCGCGCGTAAGGTGGAGGAATCTTTACAGACCGCGCCGGTGTCGGTCACGGCGTTCACGAGTACGGCACTCGAAGAGCGCGGCATCGTCGACGTCAATTCTTTGGCCAACTTTTCACCGGGCTTGAGTTTTTCGCAGGCCTTCGGTCGTCAAAATGACCGACCCGTCATCCGGGGCCAGGGCAACGTGCTCGCCAACGTGCAGTTCGGCGTCGAGTCAGGCACGGCCTACTTCATCGACGGCGTCTACTACAACGGCGACATTCAGGCCATCGACTTCGATATGCTCGAGCGTGTCGAGGTCATCAAGGGTCCGCAAAGCGCACTCTATGGCCGCAACACCTATGCGGGCGCCATCAACTTCATCACCCGTGACCCACGACAGGATGAATGGGGCGGTATCGCCAAAGCCACAGCGGGTCAGCACGGCGAGCGTCGCGTGTCGCTCAACTTGGATGGTCCTATCGTCGATGGCGTACTGTCGGCCCGTTTCGGTGTGCGTTACAACCAGTACGATGGCGAATACACCAACCGCGCGACCGGCGCGCTGGTCGGTAATGAAGAAGACCAGTCGGTGAATGCCACCATCGTCTTCACGCCGACCGATGATCTTGAAGTCCGCGCTTTCGTCAATTATCGACAGCAAAAGGACGGACCGCTTGCGCTCACCTTGCATGGTGCTGAACTCAACAATTGTCTGCCAGGATTCCGCTCCATCGCTTATCGGGGTGTGAGCGCAGCCACGGGCGCGCCCGCGACGTCGCCGGCTTCCGGTCAGTTCGCGCCGGTCAACAATCCCAACCAATATTTTTGTGGCAAGCTCGCGGCGCTCCCCAACTCCATCTGGTTGAACACCGACGCTATCGGTCCCACGAGCACATTCCCCAACACCAGCTTTCCTGACGGTACAGCCTTTGATGGTGTCGATGCCCGCGAGACCTTTGCCAGTTTGAGTCTGGATTGGGATATGGGCGGCACGGGTTGGACGCTGCGCTCCATGAGCGGCTATCGGCTGAACCATGACCGTTTCGGTTCGGACAGCGATCACTCGCAGGCGTTTATTCGCGTCGGACCGCCGAGCGTCGAGCCGCTGTTCGCGAACACCAATCGCAATGATCGTCGCGAGTGGTCGACGGAGCTCAAGCTTGAGTCGCCGCAGGAAGCCCGAGTGCGTTATCTGGTCGGCGCGTACTACTACGATATCGAAGATCAAGAAAAGGATCTGACCTACGCCAGTCCGGAATTTGGTGTCATCAGTGCCAATTCCAATATCACCGGTATCGAGAACAAAGCCTTGTTCGGGTCGTTGTCCTTCGATATCACGGAGCAGTTGACGGCGAGCGTTGAGTTGCGCCGCTTCGAAGAAGTGAAGACCCGTCAGGAGTTCGCCAGCACGGGGGCGCCGACGATCTTCATCGACGGTGAGTACAAGGACACGACGGCGCGATTGACCGTGGATTACCAGTTCTCCGACGACGTTCTGCTCTATGGCGTGCTCGCCCAAGGTGTACGTCCCGGTGGTATCAACGGCTCGGCGGGCGCAGGTATCGGCCGTCCTACCTACGAGCAGGAGACTTCGGACAACCTTGAGATCGGCTTCAAGAGCACCTTGCTCGATGGTCGGGTGCGCTTCAATGCAGCCGCCTATTTCATCGACTCGAAGAATGTGCAAGTCACCCAGGCTCTGCCGGCAGCCAGTGGCGGCACGGCGGTGACCTCCATCGCTGTCAATCAAGCAAGCGCCGAGACGCTGGGTTTTGAAATGGAGCTGACGGCGGCGCTGACCCAAAATCTGACCGGTACCGTGGCGTTCTCCTACACCAATCCCGAATTCCAAGAAGGTTGCGACGACCTCGAATACGTGCTGAATTCGGGCGGTATCGCCTACCAGCCGGCATTCTTTGGTTCTCCGTTGTGCGATATCTCGGGCAACCGGCTGCCGCTCACCCCCAAAACTCAGGGCAACGTGGTGCTGACCTATGAGCGACCGATCGCGGGTGATATGTCGCTGTTGGTCTCAGGAAACTACACGCATGAGGGCAGCAAGTTCGTACAGGTGCATAACCTCGCCGAGACCGGTGAGGCCAACATGTTGGGCTTGCGTCTCGGTGTGAAGAGCGACAACTGGTCAGTCATGGCCTACGGTCGTAATCTCACCGATGAAGACACCATCCCGCTTGCCACGCGCTGGTTCGATCTGCGCTACGGGTTCGCGCCGCGCGGTCCGGCCGGCTTCATCGGTGCCGGTGCCGATGGTGGTTCACCGCGAGCATTCTTCGGTGCGCTGCGCAAGGGTCGTACCCTAGGGGTGGAGCTGACCTATTCGTTCTGAGTCAGCTGCCTAACGAGGCGTGCGTCATGAGAAAGGGCCGGTCAACCGGCCCTTTTTCTTTGGTAAATTCGATCGGTAGATCTGCTCAGGGTGATCCCAAAGCGAGTCCCGCTCGCGCCGTATCGGGAAAATCACTGAACACGCCATCCACCCCGAGAGCCGCGAACGCTTGATACTCGGCGAGCGGATCTCCTGCATAGTCCTTGAGCAATTCGCCGGGTTCGTTGCGAAAGGTCCAAGGATGCACGAGCAGGCCTGCCTCATGGGCGAGCCTCACGAAGCCCGTCGATGCTGTGGCCGTGAGCTCAGTGTCGTCATCGGCGCTGGGCTTGGCCCCGATCAACCAGCGCTTCCACGGGCCAACTACATCGGCATAACGGGCGATCTGTTCAAAGGCGTCAGGCGTCGCGAAATCGACCGGCAGACTGCCCACCGGGTAGATATCGCAGCGGTGTGCATCTGCCGGCACCATCCAAGGAATCACACTACCGTCCTCGCGCAAGCCGGCGCCGGCGATCAACTGCACGAGCTTGATTGACGTTCTCTGCCGTAACCACTGCAGGTTGCCGCTCTCGAAGGACTGGATGAACACCGGCGCTTCGCGGGAGGTCCAGCCGGCCTCTGCAAGCGCCGCGAGCAGCGCCGGTTCGAGCGGCAGACCCTGCTCGCAGTGCCAGGTCGGATGCTTGGTCTCGGGATAGATGCCGATCGTCCTCCCGCCTGCCGCCGAGGCGGATCGGGCGAGCGCGATGATCTCCTCGAGGGTCGGGATCTGGAACAATCCGTCGAATTCTTTGGAGCGTCCCGGCCTCGGCTGCACAGCACGCAGCGTACGCAGCTCCTCGAGCGTGAAGTCCACCGTGAACCAACCGACATGCTCGACACCGTCGATCAGAACCGTCCGCCGTCGAGCCGCGAACTCGGGCCGCTGCGCGACATCCGTGGTCTCTGTGATGTCGGGCTCGTGCCGCGCGACCAGACGGCCGTCGCGGGTGGAGACGAGATCGGGTTCGATGAAATCGGCGCCCATCTCGATGGCGAGCCGATAGGACTCGAGCGTGTGTTCCGGTCTGTACCCGGAGGCGCCGCGATGGGCGATGACGAGCGGTGCGCGCAGGGGTCGATCTGTCATCACGGTATTCTGCCCGTCCGCCGCCCTTGCCGCAGTCCCCGGCGATGCCGCCAAAGCGAGCGAGGCCGCTGCGAGCAGCAGGCAGCCGGTGGTCACGGGCGCGCGCGCTTGGGACATCCACCGGACTCTACCGGCAGACTGTGACAGTCTCGTCAGCCGCCGAGCGGCTTGCGCAGCACGATGAACTGCAGGTCCGGCCGCTTCGGCTCGCCGAATCGGGTATCGCCGTAGGGGAAGGGCGCGGTCTCCCCCGTGGCGTTGTAACCACGCCGTTCGTACCAGGCGATCAGTTCCGGTCGCTGCGTGATCACGGTCATGATGATCGTGCGGGTTCCCCAGCGTGCCGCAGCCCAGCCCTCCGCAGCGTCCAGCAAGCGTTTTCCGAGGCCGCTGGCCTGCCGGACCGGCTGTACCGTGAGCATGCCGAGGTAGGCGTCGTCGCCGCGCCGTTCAAGTTGTACGCAGGCTTCCGGCAGTCTGTCGAGGCCGGTCCCGCCTGCCGTGCCCTCGTACACCAGCAGCACCCGGTCGAGGGCGGTCTCGCCGGCGGCCATGAATTCCCGAAGCGCCGCAGGGTCGGTCCGCTGGCCGCCGAGCAGATCCGCTTCGGTCGTCCAACCGACGCGGCTCGGATCGCCGCGATAGGCCGAATTGACCAAGACCGACAACGCTTTGGCTTCGTCGCGGCGTGCAGGGCGCAGCGTGAGCGGCCGAGCCGCCGCATCGCCCTCACCGATCGGGTCAGGAGGGGCGCCGTGGAATGGGGCAGGCACAGTCATGGGCTCATACGATAACCGGCCTTACGGAGCAGCGTGGTCCTTCGCAACGCCTGGCGACCCCGCAGCGAACGGCTGCACGGATCGGTGCGCTTCTGCTAGCCTCTGTGCAACCGAATCTCGTGTCCCATCGAAGGAGTCACCCATGTCCGCAATCCGTCCCTTGGCGCTCGTCGCGTTGTCCTTTTTCCTGACCGGGTGTGCGACCACGGGTGAGCCTGAGCCGTCCCGTGCCGCGATCGATTCCGTACTCGCGAGCAGCTCGCGCAGCGCTGAGCAGAAAGAGCGCGATGCCGAGCGGCGACCTGGTCCGTCCTTGGCGTTCTGGGGCCTGAAGCCTGGCGCCTCCATCCTCGAGGTCCAGCCGGGCGGTGGCTGGTGGACACAGATCCTGGCGCCTTACGCGGCGCGTACCGGCGGTCGTTACACCGCGACCGCGGCCGACCTCACCAATCCGAACCTCACGCCTGCCGCCCGTCAGGGCCGCGACGCCTTTGCCGCGCGTTACGCCGACGCGTCGGTCTTTGGCAAGGTCGAGCTCGTGAACTGGGGGCCGGTGGCGCCCCCGCTCGCCGAGTCCCAGCACGACTTCATCCTGCTCTCGCGCGTCATCCACGGCTGGATGCGTCAGGAGGGGATGGTCGATCGTTACTTCGCACAGGTCGCGCGCGCCCTCAAGCCGGGCGGCTCGTTGGCCGTGGAGCAGCACCGCGCGAAGCCCGGCACGCCCGAAGACAAGGGCGCCTCGGGCTATGTCACCGAGCAGTTCGTGATCGATGCCGCGAAGCGCGCCGGTCTCAAGCTCGTCGCCCGGTCCGACATCAACGCCAACCCGAAGGACACCGCAGACCATCCGTTCGGCGTCTGGACGCTGCCGCCCACGCGGGCGACGGTGGCTTACGGTTCCGGCAAGCCCGCCGATCCGACTTTCGACCGCAGCAAGTACGACGCGATCGGCGAGTCGGACCGCATGACGCTGCGCTTCACGAAGTGAGGCGGACTGTCAGGTGACCCGTCCGTCATGATGGCCATCGTCCCGTGGATCGGCTTGAGCCTGCTTGCGGCCGTGGCGCTGCCCGCGGCCGCTCAGGCGAGCGTCCAAGCGGCCGATCGCGGCGCGATCGCCGCGCAGGCGCAGACCGCGTGGTTCGCCGGCGACGACGCAGCCCTCGCACGCGTCGCGGCCTCTGCGACCGGCCTGGCAACGTCGTCCAAGGCGCAGGACCGCTATACCCAAGCCTTCGTGCAGTTCCGGGTGCTGCAGCGCGCGATCGGCGCCAAGCGTGACAAGGACGCCGAGCGCACCGGTGCGGCGTGTATCGCGGCGACCGAGGCAGCGGTGAAAGCCGACCCGAAGTTCGCCGAGGCGTTCGCCCTCCAGTCAGCCTGTTACGGCTATCTCGCCAACCTCGGTGGCCTCGGTGCGATCCGCAACGGGTCACGGAGCGGTAAGGCGATCGAGGCGGCACTTGCGCTCGAGCCCGGTCATCCGCGGGTGCAATTGGTCGATGGTTTCGGGCTCTATTTCCGCCCCGCCTTCGTCGGGGGGGACAAGGGCAAAGCTTGTGCGCGCTTCCGGGCTGCCGCCGGCGCTTTCGACGCCGCGGGGCCGGGCGGGGCGGGGGGTGCCGGCGGGATCGAGTGGGGCGCCGCGGAAGCCCACTTCTGGGTCGGCCGCTGCGCCCGCGAAGCCGGAGACGCCGCCGCCGCCCAGAGGTCCTTCGAGCGCTCGCTGCGATTGGCCCCGGGGTATGTGGCCGCGCAGCGCGCTTTGGGTCGCTAGAAGATCCCGGCTGCAAGGCCGGCGATGAGCGTCCCGCCGAGTTCCCGGCAACTCGCCAGCGCGGCCTCGTCCGGGTCGCCCACGACCCGCACCGGATCCGCGATCGCCCGCCAACCATAGCCCGCGACGATCCGCTCCACGGCCGTGATCGTGCCGCGCCCGTCGTTGCCTGCGCTGACGAACAGCCCGTACGGCAGTCCGGCCGTGCGCGCTTCAGCCGGATAGAAGCTGCGGTCGAAGAAATCTTTGAGGGCGCCCGACATGTAGCCGAAGTGCTCGGGCGTCCCGAGCAGCAAGCCTTGCGCCCACAACAGGTCATCGGCCGTCGCGAGGAGCGCGTGCCGTTCACGCAGTTCATACACCGTGCCTGGCACCGTGCCTGGCGCGTCGGCTGCGCCCTCGTCGTCCGCTCGCGCAGCCTTCGCGATGCCCGCGACGACCTCGCGGCGAAGCTGTTCGGTGCGGCCGTTCGGCTGACCGCCGTAGACCAAGAGGATGCGCACGGGCCCGATCATCTCAAGATCACCGGATCCGACTGCTGCGGCGCGCCTGCATGAGGCAGCCGATCGAGCGTCCTGTCCCGTCCTGTGACCCGGTGGGTGGCCCAGAGGACGAGCGTCGCGACGAGCCCGCCGAGCCCGCCGAGTGCAATGTCCTTGTGGGCATCCCATCCGTCGCCTTGGGTGCCGAGGAATGCAGCGCCCAGATCGCCGCCGAAGAAGATAGCTGCGCCCCACTCGATCAATTCGTAGAGCGCCGAGGTGGACAGGACGATGTCGATCGGCAGGAAGTAGCTCCAAAAACCCCGGACGCCGGCATGCCGCATCATGAGCTCGCGTAGCGGCAGGATCAAAAGCGATCCGTAGGCGAAGTGCACGAACCGGTCGTAGTGGTTGCGGGCACCCTCGGACGATCCATCGAACGGATGGCCGGTGACGGCACGGAAGGCCTCGTCATAAGGCACCAGAGAATAGGTGTAGTGCGCGCCGATGGTGTGCAGGCAGAGGAAAAGGAAGATCGAGACATAGGACGCGTTCGACAACGGCAGCACTCGGCGGGTCGCCACCAGCACTCCCACGCCGACCACGGTCAACACGTTCTCGAGCAGCCAGTCGGAGCGGTCGAAAGGAGATAGGGCAAGTACGACCCACAGCAGCGCGAAAGCTGCGGCCAGAGTCTGGATGAGCCGGGTCCGCGACATCCTCCACAGTGTAGCCTGCGGCAGGGGTCGGCGGTGCGCCGGGGCGGGTGGTGCGCCGGGGCTGGGGGTCAGTCCTTTTCGACCGTGTAGACGATGTCCGCGCTGACTTCCTTGCCGGCTTCGGTCTTGATGGTCCAGCGGTCGTTGATGGTGTAGCGCATCTTGAAGGTGTTGATCGCCTCGGCGAGCGAGATGCCGTAGCTGACATAGAGCCTCGGCGAGAGATACTTGCCGAGCACCAGCGAGGCCTCGTTGGCGAGGTTCTGCTCGATGCCGACATCCTCGATGCCGATCCGTTGGCCGAGCTGCTGGGCGAGGATCGCGCCGCCCTGCGCGATCAGGGCGCTGCGGCCGGCGCTCGCCGCATCGCCTTGCGCACTGTCGAACGTGCCACCCGCCAACAACAGCGAGACGATCTGTGACTGCGGCAGCGACGGTTCGGCGAAGAAGGTCATGCGTGGTGCGCGCAGCGTACCGCGGACGTTCACGCCGGCCTTCACATCCGGGAATTCTTTGGTCGCACGGATGTCGACGCCCGGGTCGTTGAGTGCGCCGCCGGTGAAGACCAGCCGACCGCGCTCGATGTCGAGACGGCGGCCGAGCGCCGCATACTTGCCTTCGACGACGCCGAGCTCCCCTGAGCCGCGGCTGTTGCCGTCGGGCTGGGTGATGACATTGAGCGTGCCCGCAAGCCGTCCGCTCAAGCCGAACGAGTCGAGGGTGACCTTGTCACCGAGGACCAAGCGGATGTTGCTCGAGACACGGAAGCTGCTTTCGGGATCGACAGGCTCCGCGCCGACCAGCACTTCATCTGCTGAGGACAGAACGGCACCCGTCAGATCGGCGGGCACGAGGCGCGCGTAGGGGATGCGGACCACGCCGGTGGCCGAGAGGTCGCGGCCCGCGACCCGGAACCGCAGGTCGGGCGAGGCCGTGATGCGCGCTTCCGGGACATCCGCCACCAACAGGTCATCGCCCTTGATGCTGAGCTCGCCGTACGGTTCGCGATCGCGCCAGACGAGCTCCGCGTCGGCCGCGATACGACCTTCACCCGCGCGGCCCGAGGATCTCAACACGAAGCCGTTGTCGATGAGGCGGGCTTCGGCGGTGAGGTCGCGCAGCGCGAGGTTGACCTGATAGAAGTCGAGCTCGCCGCGCGCAAGCCGCGCGACGCCGTTGACGAGCGGCGCACCGAGGGTGCCGCCGATGACGAGGTCTAAGGACAGATCGCCTGCTGCGCGATCGATCTCGGGCACATACAGGTGCAGCAGTACGAGCGCGGTGGAGTCGGCCTTGAGCGTCGCGCGCAGCGGCATCGCACGCCAGTCCCCGGCGACATGGGTCGTCTGCAGCGTGCCCACGACGCTACCGCGCTCGCCGGCTGCGAGCTGCAGCGCGCCTTCCACGCCGGCTGCGGTGGATTCAGCGGTGAGCAGACCGGTTCCGAGCACCATCAGGTCCTCTTTCGCTCCCGCGCGTTGCCACCGCAACGCAGCGTCTTCGAGCGTCACGCGCAGCGTACCGAGCGGCGGACCCTCGCCGCTGCCGCGCAGATCGACCGTGGCGTCCATGCGACCCGTATAACTGGCCTTCGGCGAAGGCGCGTCGAGCAGGCTCGCCAGAGGCAGTCCATCGATCTTCCCTTTGGCGCGCCAGCCGGCGGGATCGAGACCGCCTTCGGCGCATAGCGTCACGGCCTGGCCCCAGCGTGGGCTGTCGCGGCTGCGCATACAGAAAGGTTCCGCCTCGATGCGACCCGGGGACAACGACAACGCCAGCGGTGAACTGAGGGTCAAGGTGATGTCAGCCGGCAGATCGACATCGGCGCCGTCCCAAGATTGCCGCCAACGATCGCCTTCGATGCGACCGGTGCCGCGCGCTTCGAGCGCGAGACTCTCCCCATCGAGATCGAGCGCGAGCGAATGGTTGCCGACCGGTCCGTTCAGGTTGAAGCGCAGTGTTTTGAATGTCTGCCCGTAGGCCTCGATGTCGCGGGCCACGATGCTGGCGCGCGCCGGCCGGTTGCGATCGCCGCTCGGATCGACATCGATGTCCGCGTCGAGCGTCACGGCGCGGATCCCCTGATAGTCGAGGTTTCGACCAGTTGCTTCCGCGCGTACCGACATGGCGGCGGGCGTGCCCCGCAGCGTGCCCTCGGCACGCAGACTGCCACGCGCGCCGGCAGCGAGCACGCCGAGGTCGCTGGCCACGACCTGGAACCGCAGATCGCGCCTGCGCGGGGAAAGTTCGCCGTCGAGCGCGAGGCGGAAGCCGCCTGCAGCGACATCGACCTTGCGGAAAGTGAGCGTGTCCCGCGCGTAGCGGACACTGCCGCTCCCCCTCGCTGCGGTGCCGCGCAGTCGGCCGGAAAGAGCGGTGACATCGACATCGATGATCTGGGTCGCACCGAAACCGGTGCCGCGCGCGTCGACGGTGAAATCGAGCGACCCCGGCAGATCGGGGCGCAGTTTGCCGAGGTTGAGGCCCCGAACCGGCCCCTTCAGCCGCCACGCTTCGCGCGGCTGCCAACTGACCTCTCCGACCAGCGCAGCCCGCGCGTCCATCGTACGGATCTCGCTGCGCGTGATGACGAACCTGTCCGGATAGAGCGTACCGGCGAGCGTCTCGTCGATCGGCGGCAGGTCGGGTACCTCGAATCGACCGCTGCTCGTGACCGACCAAGGACCTCCGCCCGCCAGCGTGAATTCTCCGGCAGGACTTTTGACGATCGGTACCGCCTGTCCCGTGAGGGGCCAACGGAAGCCCTGCCAACGCCCTTTCAGATCGACGAGGGTGTCGCCCTCGGCGAGGGTCACGGTGCCGGCCGTGCTCGCACGCATCCCGGAGGCGGGGTGTTGCAGGTCGGCGCGGCGCAGTGCGACCTGGCGTTCGGCGTACATCGCATCGATGTCGACATCGACCGGGCCGATGCCGAGACCTGCAGCGTCGAGTCTACCTTGGGCAAGGTAGGCGTCCCGGTCGAGCCGCAGCGTCAGCCTGCCCGAGAGGATGCCGAGCGCTGAGCCACCGCCGAACTCGGCGAGATCGAGGTCGCTGATCGTCGCCTCGCCGGTGAGGCCCCAGGGTGCGAGTGCGCGGAACTGCGCATCGTCCAACTCCGCCCGGAACGGCTCGCGTATGCCGCCGGTCACGGCAGCGCCCGCGAGGTCACCGTCGATGCTGGCGACGATCACCCAGCGTGGCCCTTGGGCAGGTGTGAACGTCGCAGTGGCTGAGCCCTCGAGATCGAGCGGATCGTCTGCGGTGAGCAGACCTTGGGCGGTCACCTGCAGGTCTGCGAGGGCGAGCTCCGCGCGCCGGATCCGCGCCACTTTGCCGTAGAGCGTGCCGCTCAAGATCGCATCGCGCAGCTCGACTGGTTTGCCTTCGACCGGTTGGATGACGGTGCGGTGTATGCGTGCGTCCTCGGTCCAGATCGAGAGCAGGCCGGGCAGGAACCGCGGTGTACGGTCGGGCGGCGGCCGGTCGCGCACCCGTTGCTCGATGCGCAGTTCCTGGAGGTCGAAACCGCGCACCTCGATGGATTGCCAGACGAGCGGCAGCGGCGCGACGCGGAACGCCAACCCGGTGACCTGGATGCCCACGAGGTCGTGCTCGACTTCCAGACTGCCGATGCGCACGCCCTTGGCGAGCGTGCCGCTGACATCCTTCACCACCAAGCGCTCGATGCTGCCGAAGCGCTCGGGCAGCTGCCGCACGATGAACTGCAGCGCGGATTCCGAGTGCATCACGGTGGCCAACGCCGCGAGGGCGGCGAGCGCTGTCAGCGTCAGCAGCACGATCGGCAGCAACAGCCAGCGGACTTTCATGGTCATAGCTTGGGTGAGAAATTGAGGTGCAATCGTGGTCCGTCCAGAGCGTCGAAGCCTGGCTCTGTCCGGCAGCGTGGATCGGGTGTCGCGCTGCGGCAGCGTGGGTTGGTCAGGGGTTGCGCGAGGTCGATGCCGACGCTCACCACGGGCAGCCTGAACCGCAGGCCGATCCCTGCCGAGTACTGGAGCGGATCGCCGAAATCGTCGAAGGCATTGCCGACATCCACGAACACGGCAAGGGCGAGGTTTCGCGGCAGGTCGCGGATCAGCTCCGCGGAACCGGTGAAGAGGTGGCGACCGCCGATCTTTGCGCCGCCTGCATCGAGCGGGGAGAGGTCGTTGTAGCCGAAACCGCGCACGCTGCGATCACCGCCGGCGAAGAAACGCTCGGTACCGGGGAGCAGGGCGGTCTCGGTCACCCAGGTGGTGCCGAGTTGGCCGCGCAGGTAGGTGTTCCACTTCGGCGCGAGATTGAAGACCTTCTCCGCCTCGACCTTCAACTGCAGGAACTCGGTGGGCGCACCGAGCGCTTCGGCGGAGCCCCGCAGCTCGGCGTTGAAGGTCCGTGAGAACAGCGCTTCGCCGAGGTAACCGCGCGGTACAGAGGAGTAGCTGATGGCCGGGATGACGAGCAGGCTGGAGTCCCGCGAGGAGGGTTGCGTGGGGGTGGCCGCCGTGATCGTCTCGATGTTCGAGAGCGACGCGGACAGCACGCGTTGCCAGTCGCCGAGCACATGCGTGACGGACGGCTGGAACCGCAGCGTGCGCGTCTCGAGATCGCCGCGGTCGTCGCGCGCCCAGCGGGTCTCGAAGGACAGCTTTTCGAGCGCCGGATCGCCGATGGGGATCACATAGCGTGCCTCGAAGGACTGCTCGATCTGCGCAGCCTTGAGCTCGGCGCGCATCCGGTGACCGCGGTCGTTGAAGCGTCGGTTCTCCCAGCTGAGCGTGCCGCGCGCCTTGCTGTCGGTCGCGTATCCGACACCGACCGAATAGCGGTTGCGACGGTTCGGCTCGGCGAGCACGGACACCGGGATCAGCAGGGTCGAACGGTCGGGTTCACCCGCGATCACCTCTACCGTCGAAAAATACTGGCTGTCATCGAGCGCGAACTGCGTGCGCAGCAGTTCGGTGGCATCGTAGGGCGCGGACTCGCGGAAGCGCAGGTAACGACGCAGCAGATCCTCGTCGAGCGAGCGTTGCGTGATGGTGGTGGGACCGAACGAGTACCGAGGTCCGGTCTCCATCGCGAGATGGATGCGTGCAGTGCGGCTCTCGAGGTCCACCAGCATCTCGTTGGCCGACAGGCGCGCCTCGGCGTAGCCGAGGGTGGCCGCCAGACGCCGCAGCTCGCCTTTCAGCCCATCGTAGGCCGCATGGTTGAGACGCTCGCCGCGACGCAGCGGCAGCTCCTCGAGCAGCGTCCGGAACGCGGGATGCTCGAGCCCTGCGCCGCTGACCTCGACCCGGACCTCTTCGAGGAGCACCGGCTCGCCCGGCTCGATGGCGATGCGCGCCCGCCATTCTCCCGGTGCGGTGCGGACGACTTCCGCGCTGACTTGTGGGGTGTAGTAGCCGAACGGTCGCAGCGCCGAGGCCGCCTCGCGCTCAGCGCGCTCACCGAGTCGACCGATCAGCGCTTCGTCGAGATCGTCGCGCGTCTTGTAGCGCTCAAGGCTGAGGAACACGAGCACATTGCGCCGGATGTCCTCGTCGACACCGCTCACTTGGATGTCGATGTCCGCCCGCGCCGCCGGCGAAAGCAGGGCGACGAGGGCGAGCAGCACGGGGAGGGTCGAGGCGGCTCGGGACATCAGGGGCGGGGCAGCCTTTAGGCCGTAGCGATGTCCCGATTCTACTGTAATGGTCTGGGAGGTATCGGCTCGTGGTCCACAGGGCGCCGCAGGCGCCGTCGCAGCCAACGGGTCGCCGACCAGATGCTGGCCATCACGAGCCCGAGTGCCAGCAACGGTGCGGCCAGAGCCGCGGCGCTCAGCAGTGCTGCGCCGCCGAGTTCGCCGGTGGCGAGGATCGGGTTCGCCAAGCCACCGGTGGTGGCGGTGGATTTGAGGCGCAGCAGCGAGGTGACGCCCTGGGTGAGCCCGGCCATGCCGCCGCCCGCGATCACGGCGGTGGTCCATTTGACGAGCGGAGGCAGGTCGGTGATGACGGCGGCGGTCGCGAGGGTGCCGGCGCCGATCGCGACCGGGGTCGCGATCGCATCCAAGGCGTTGTCGATGCCGGGCAGGTAATACGCCGCGATCTCGACCACGGCCGCGACCGACAGCATCACCAGGGCCTGCCAGTTGCCGAGCCAGGCGAAGCCCTCGGACAGCTCGACCCATCCCATCCAACCCGCCAAGGACAGCGCACAGAGCGGCAGGAACACCCGCAGGCCCACTGCTGCCGCCAAGGCCACGCCGAGCGCGATCGGCAACAGTGCTTCGAGGGCGTTCAACGCGGGCCGCCTCCGCGGCCATACCAAGGGCCGCTGCGTGCTGTGATCGCGGCGAGCGGTTCGGACCATTGCGCATCGAACCATTGGGCGATCAGCCGATGCGAGATGGAGGTGGGCGGGGGCAGCAGGATCTCGCCCGCGGCGATGGCGGCCCGGCTGAACCAGCGCACATCCTCGAGCTCTTCGCTCGGCCGCGGTCGGGCGTCCGGCGACGCGCTCGCGGTGAAGCCCAGCATCAGCGACGACGGAAAAGGCCAGGGTTGCGAGGAGTGGTAGCAGGTGTCGTGGATGACGACCCCGGTCTCTTCGAGAACCTCGCGGGCGATCGTGTCTTCGAGGCTCTCACCGGGCTCCACAAAACCGGCGACGGTCGAATAACGCCCGGCGGGCCAGCTCGCCTGACGACCGAGCAGCGCGCGTTCGCCGTCCGAGACGAGCACGATCACCGCCGGGTCGATGCGCGGAAAGGACTCCGTGGCGCAGGTCGGGTCGCTGCAGCGCATGACATGTCCGGCGCGTTGCGGCTCGCAGGGCGCACCGCAGACGCCGCAGTGCCGATGCCGCCGTTGCCAATAGGTGAGCGCCCGCGCGTAGGCCAAGAGGCCCGCTTGTTCGCCATCGAGCAGGGCCGCCAAGGGCCGTAATTCCTCGAAGCGCGCACCGGGCGGCGGCGGCACATCTTCGCCGAGTTGCACCAGCACGCAACGCGCCTCGCGGTACCAGCCGAGCAGTACCCACGACTCGAGTGCTGCGGAGCGGACCGCAGGGTCATCCGCCCGCACGAAGGTGACGGACGGGTGCTCCCCGCCGATGGGGTGGGCGGTGCCGCGCGCAAGCAGGAAGAGGGTCCCCGGATCCGACACCGCTGCCGCACGCCAGTCGGCTTCCTCGCGTGACTCCGAGCGACGGTCGATGTACGGACCGGCTAGGAAGTTGTGGCTGACGACGAGGGTGGCGGTCGGCATGGCTCCCGGACCCAAGAGTTCAATGATCGGGTCCCATTGTAACAGTGTCCCGCAACGCTGCGCCGCAGGCTCGGCAGGGCGGGACGCGCAGAGCGCTGTGCTCGGTGATGTTCGCGGCATCGCAGGAGTGGCACCACCGCAGGCGGATCTGATCGGCGGCATTCAGCGCGATGGCGAGGAACACGGCATGCTCGAAATCGATGCGCGCTTGCGGCACCACGCGCCGATAGGTCTCGTAGGCTTCGCACATCTGCCGCCCCCTCGCGAGCGATGGCAGCGGTGACGGCGCACCATCGGGCGTCCGTGCTGCGGCGGGCCTCGGCGGCACCACGCCGAACAACAGCAGCATCGCGGCGAGCGCATGGGCGTCATCGCTGCCGCCACGCAGAAAAAATCCGACCTGTTGCGGTGACTTTCCGCGATGCCGTCGGACTCCCGCGCCGGGGCGGATGTAAGAACGGACCAGCTTGCGTATCCGATCGTCGCTGAGTCCCGTCCAACGACGGATGGTCTGTGTGCGCGCCTCGTGGCCTATGAGACGCAGGGCGATCTCGAGGCGCAACCGGTCGCGGTTGTAACGGTCGTCGGTGACGCGCATGAGGGACTCCTTGGGCGATGCGGTGGGGTGACGGTGGGTGGATCCATCGATGTAAGAGGCTCACGCGCTTCTTTGACCATAAGCCGGATATCCGGTGCGCAGACGGAGAAGACGCGTGTTTCAATGAAAATATCGCAAATATCAGGCTGCAATCCAATCGTTTTTGAGACACATTAATGGCGTGAATGGGGAGGAATGATGGAAGCCGACAATAATCCGCCCGTGCCGCATGCGGTCCCGCGAGCCTCGTACGAGGCCGCCGAAGATTTTCCTTTGGCCGTCGACACCGAAGCGTTCCGCTTGGTCGCTGAGATGAATCTGCGAGGTCTGCGTGTGCTGCGCGAAGCCTTGGCCGATGGCCGTTCGTCCGGTCTCGCCGCCGTCGATGGTCTGCGCAGCGACTGGCTGGCGCTCGATGAGGCCGCGCTCGCGCGCGTCGCCGAGGCGCCGTTCCTGTTGTTCGAGCTCTCGATCGATGCAGCCCTGACCGCGCATCGTTCGCCGAGTTGGGCGGTCAGCGATGACCCGCATCGCGTCGTCTCATGGTGCGCCCGGCCCGCAGGTCGGGCATTCGCGAGACTGTTGTGCCACTTCTGTTGGCAGACTTGTCGCACCGCCCCCACCGCGGCGAGCCTGCTGCTCGGGATCTCACCGGCCGGCTGTGCCGCATTCCGCACCCTCACGCTGCCGAACCTCGATGCGCTCACCGAGATCGCCGGACATTGGCTTGCGTTGCGTTGGGGCGATGAACCGCGGCACTGGCGGGGGCGTCTCCAGGCCGCTGGGCGTACCGATCCCGAGGCACTCTGGCAGGACACCCTGCATGGTCTACAGCGGCTCGCGGCGGTGGCGCGTACGCCTTCGGCGCCGGTGCGGACCGGCTCGCGTCGATCGCGTTGATCGCGTCGATCGTCCCGCAGTCCGGGCCGGTGTCGTGCTATCGTAAAACGTCATGCACGCGCTCTCGGTCCACGGCCTTTCCAAGCGGTATCGCAACGGAGTCCACGCCCTTCAGGGCATAGACCTACAGGTGGCTGAAGGGGATTTTTTTGCGTTGCTCGGGCCCAATGGCGCCGGCAAGAGCACCCTCATCAGCATCTGCACTTCGCTCGTCACCAAGACCGCCGGCTCGGTGCAGGTCTTCGGCCACGACCTCGATACCGATCTCGAGGGCGCCAAGTCCTGCATCGGTATCGTGCCCCAGGAATTCAACCTCAACATGTTCGAGACGCCGGAGACCATCGTGGTCAACCAAGCCGGCTTCTACGGCATCCCGCGCGCACTCGCCCGCGAGCGCGCCGAGAAGTATCTCCGGCAACTCTCCCTCTGGGACAAGCGGCGCAGCATGACGCGCACGCTATCGGGCGGCATGAAGCGCCGGCTGATGATCGCGCGCGCCCTGGTGCACGAGCCGAAGCTGCTCATCCTCGATGAGCCGACGGCGGGCGTCGACATCGAGATCCGCCGCTCGATGTGGGATTTCCTGCGCGGACTCAACGAGCAGGGCATCACCATCATCCTCACGACGCACTATCTCGAGGAAGCCGAGAACCTCTGCCGCAACATCGCCATCATCGACCGTGGGCGCATCGCCGAAGCCGATCGCATGGACAGCCTGCTGCGGCGCCTGCATGTCGAGACCTTGGTGCTCAGCTTGCGTGCCCCGATCGCCATGGCACCGCAGATCGCCGGTCACGAGTTCCAGCTCGCCGATCCGCAGACCCTTGAGGTGGAGATCGCCAAAGACCAGGACCTGAACGGGCTGTTCGCGAGTCTCTCGGCGGAGGGCGTTCAGGTGGTCTCGATGCGCAACAAGGTCAATCGCCTCGAAGAGATCTTCATGCGACTGGTCGATCGCTCCGGTGCCGCACCGTGAGCGCGCTCCCGTCCGCTGCCGTCGAGGTCGCCGCTCCGTCGAGGGCGCGCATCCGCTGGATCGGCTTCCAGACCATCGTGCTGCGGGAGATGGGTCGCATCCTGCGCATCTGGGGCCAGACCATCGTACCGTCGGCGGTCACCGCGGCGCTCTACTTCGTGATCTTCGGCAGCCTGATCGGCAGCCGTATCGGTCAGATGGACGGCATCGATTACATGCAGTACATCGCGCCCGGTCTCATCATGATGGCGGTGATCACCAACTCCTACGCCAATGTCTCCTCGTCGGTGTTCAGCGCGAAGTTCGCCCGCTACCTCGAGGAGATCATGGTCGCTCCGCTGCCCAACTGGATCATCGTGGCCGGGTATGTGGGCGGCGGTGTGCTGCGTGGGTTGCTGGTCGGCGGTGCGGTCGCCGTGGTCGCGCTCTTCTTCACGCACCTGCCGGTCCACCACCTGATCGCCACGATCGTGGCGGTGCTGCTCACCGCCATCATCTTCTCGCTGGCGGGCTTCATCAACGGGGTGTTCGCCCGCAACTTCGACCAGGTCAACTGGATACCGACCTTCATCCTCACGCCGCTCACCTATTTCGGTGGCGTCTTCTACTCCATCAACCTGCTGCCGGAGTGGGCGCGGACGCTGTCCTTCGCCAACCCGGTGCTGCACATGGTGAACGCGTTCCGCTTCGGTTTCCTCGACCGGTCGGATGTCGCGGTCGGATGGGCCTTCGGCATCATGGCACTCGCTGCGGTCGTGTTGTTCTTCGTGGCGCTGAGGCTCATGGACCGCGGTACGGGTCTCAAGGACTGAGGCGCCCTCGGTCATGTCCTCCGCCATGTCCTCCGCCACCGAGTTCCGGCCACCGCGTTGGTTGCGCGGCGAACACCTGCAGTCGATCCTGCCGAGCTTCCCGGGCCGTCGACCGTTGGTGGAGCGACGGGCGAGGCCGATGCTGGCGGCGAGCCGAGAGCTGCTGCTCGACTGCGGCGCCGGCGTGCGTCTGCAGGCGTTCCATTCCCCGGCGCCCTTCGCCGCCCGCGCGAGGTGCCGCGCACCGGGCCGACCGACGGTCGTGCTCCTGCATGGTTGGGAGGGCAGCGCCCGCTCGCTCTATGTGCTCTCGCTCGCGCAGACGCTCTTCGAGCAGGGCCACGATGTGGTCCGTCTCAATCTGCGGGACCATGGCGACACCCACCACCTCAACCGGGACCTTTTCCATTCCTGTCAGCTCCCCGAGGTGATCGGTGCCGTGCGACGGATTCAATCATTGATGCCGGCGCAGCCGTTGGCGCTCGCGGGGTTCTCGCTCGGCGGCAACTTCATGCTGCGGGTCGCGGCCGCTGCGCCGCAGGAGGGCTTACGCCTCGAGCGTGCGATCGGCATCTCCCCGGTGCTCGATCCGGCGACCTGTATGGACGCGCTCGAAAACGGTCTTGCGCTCTATCGGCGCTATTTCGTCCATAAGTGGACCCGCTCACTGCGGCGCAAGCAGGCCGCGTGGCCCGGCGAGTTCGAGTTCGACGAACTGTTGGGGTCGGGTGACCTGCGGCGCATGACCCGTGAACTGGTGCTCTCGCATGCAGGCTACGCGGAGGTGGCGGCCTACTTCGAGGGCTATGCCATCACGGGCGATCGGCTGGCTGGCCTCGAGGTCCCCGCCACCCTGGTCGCCGCCCTCGACGACCCCATCATCCCCTCGGCGGACCTCGTACGCGTGGCGCGACCGGCGGCGTTGCGGGTGGTGACCACCGCGACCGGCGGACACTGCGGGTTCTTCGATTCGCTCACCGGGCCCGGTTGGGCAGACCGGTTCGTGGTGGCGGAACTGGCCGCCGCTGCCGTCCCGGCGTCACGGGCATGACCTGACAGCGCCATTGACCTAGAATCACGGATGATGTCTCAGACCCACGCCCACGCCCGCTCTGCGCGCCTCTGCCTCGCGTTCCTCGCGCTGCTGGCGCTCACGGCTTGCACCGACCGGCGCGAGTGGCGGACTGCACAGGCGGCGGACACGCTCGAGTCCTATGAGGGGTACCTCGCCGCCAATCCGGCCGGTGAGTATGTCCCGCTCGCCCAGCGGCGTCTGATCGAGCTCAAAGAACAACGCGATTGGCGCGTCGCCACCGAGATCGACACCGCCGATGCGTATCGCGTCTTCATCGACGCGCATCCGAAGGGCAAGTGGGTCCGTGAAGCGCGGATCCGCATCCAGAACTTCCTGCTCGATCCGATGCCGCCCGCTGTCGAGGACTTGCGGCCGCCGCAGGCGACCGATGGGGACGATGATCCGCTCTTCGTC